>NZ_JACFPU010000001.1:242664-576082 GCF_016101825.1 Gilliamella sp. B14384G12
TACAATGCGCTAATGTATTTGTGTTAATACATTAAAGATTCATCATATCTTGAACTAAAAAACAGGGCGATTGCCCTGTTTCTATTTGGTATCTTGATTAATTGATGGATTAATTAGCTGTATTATTTTGCCAACCCTTTTGAGCTAGCTGAGAAAACCCAACTAAAACCGCAAGTAAAGCTACAAAAGACTTTGATAACACTGTTGCTATTCACCCAACAGCGGCAGAAGAGTTTGTTACAATGCGCTAATGTATTTGTGTTAATACATTAAAGATTCATCATATCTTGAACTAAAAAACAGGGCGATTGCCCTGTTTCTATTCGGTATCTTGATTAATTGACGGATTAATTAGCAGTGTTATTTTGCCAACCCTTTTGGGCTAGCTGAGAAAACCCAACTAAAACCGCAAGTAAAGCTACAGCTGAGATATAAATACCTGCACCAAGATAACTATATTCACCTAAAATATGATCAGGACTTAATAAATAGATCGTTAAAGTCGGTGTGATTGCACTAAAAAGAGCATAAGCTAAATTATAAGATAATGATAATCCTGAATAACGAATAGCAGGGGGAAACGTTCTCGTACCTATAATTGGAGTCATGGCGATGGATCCAATAAATAAGCCAAATACTGCCCAAATCGAATAAAGTTTTGTTAATGACATATCCGCGCTTAATGAACTGTAAAAATAGATACTGGCTATTGCTAATCCGCCCCAAGTCACGATAACGGTTTTTGCTGTTCCTAATTTATCATCTAACCAACCAGAAATAACACAGCCAATTGATAATGTTAAAGCAGCAATACACCCACCAATACGCCAATCAAGATTAGCAAAATGATACATACCACCCACGATACGTCCGGGAGTGATTAAAATACCAACCATAATTGCAGTTGATAATGACCAAGTTAATAAAGCGACAATTAAACAAGCTTTTTTATGTTTTTTTATAACAGTCACAACGGGAATGCTTTTTTCTAAAGCTTTACGGGCAGCTAATTCCTTAAAAATTGGAGTTTCAGATAAAAATTTTCGTAAATAGACGGAAATGACGCCAAAAATACCACCAATAATAAATGGAATACGCCAAGCGAAATCTAAAATATTTTGGTTAGTAAAATAGAGATCAATAATAATCGTGACGAAAAAGCCAAGTAAAATACCGCCCGTGATACCAGATGTTAGCGTACCAACACCCAAACCATAACGTTGTTTTGGGGTATGCTCAGCGATAAATACCCAAGCACCTGGCATCTCGCCCCCAATTGCAGCACCTTGTAACATACGCATAACTAACAGCAGTAAAGGGGCAAAAATACCAATGGTTTCGTAAGTTGGTAACACACCAATAATAAAGGTTGGTAGAGCCATCATTGCTACGCTAAGAGTAAACATCTGCTTTCTGCCCACTTTGTCGCCAAAGTGTGCCATGATGATACCGCCAATTGGACGAACCAAATAACCAGCAGCAAAAATACCCCAAGCAAATAAATCTAACGTTAATGGCGATAAGGTATGGGGCAAAAACAGCGGTTTGACAATGGTATCAATATATAGCGCGTAGATAACAAAGTCATAAAACTCAAGTGTTCCACCTAAAGATGACAATATTAATGTCTTAAAATCCTTACTATTTAATGGCCGAGCACTAGGTTGCCATTGGGCATTGATTTCAGATTGACTCATGAAAAACCTTCTATTTATTTGAGATAGCCAGAAAAAATCTATCCTTTTTGATTTTTTTAAATGTAGAAATTATTCTGCCACAAAAAAATGACTTTTTTTCCCTCATAAAAAAATTTAATGTTTGCTATAAAACTGAGGATTTGATTTATAATTTAAATTAATAAATTTTTTAAAATACTGAATAATTTGGATGAAAACAAGAATGAATAATACTAATAAAACACGCTGTGATTGGGTTTTAAATGACCAAATTTATATTGATTATCATGATAATGAATGGGGAATAGCCCAATATGATAGTTTAAAATTATTTGAAAAAATCTGTCTTGAAGGACAACAGGCAGGATTATCATGGATTACTATTTTAAGAAAGCGCGATGAGTATCGTCGTTGTTTTTTTAATTTCGACCCTTATAAAATCATCCAACTTATGCCTGAGGATATTGAACATTTGCTTGAAAACAAAGGATTGATTCGCAACCGATTAAAACTCAACAGTATTGTCAAAAACGCTCATGCCTATTTAAATATGCAAAAAAATGGTGAAGATTTTTCACAATTTATCTGGTCTTTTGTTGATAATAAACCGATAATCAACCACTTTAAAGATAAGAGTGAAGTACCTGTTAATACTGACATCTCTGATCGAATGTCAAAAGCATTAAAAAAACGAGGATTTTCCTTTGTCGGCTCTACCATATGCTATGCTTTCATGCAATCAATGGGACTTGTCGACGATCATTTTGAAAATTGTTTTAAAAAGTGAAACAAGGGGTAAGGTAATGTTAATGAAATTAATAAAGTATGGTTTTTTATTAATATTAATCTATTTCATTGTCTGTAACATTGTTATCTATATTTATGCTGAGAAAAAACCGAGTCAACATGCCCAAACCATGGTTATATTAGGCTCCCAAGTCATTGGTACTCCCGCTATAGCATCACCAACTTTAGCTGACAGATTAGATGTCGCTGTTCAATATCTTAACCAAAATCCTGAAACTAAAGTGGTTGTATGTGGTGGACAAGGTGAAGACGAATCAGCAACAGAAGCCAGTGTAATGGCAAAATATCTTATTGATAAAGGGATAGAGGCAAACCGAGTTTATCAAGAAGATAAATCAAGGCGTACTGCTGAGCAATTTATTTTTGCTAATAGGGTTTTACCTTTAGACAAAACTGTAGTTGTTACCAACGATTTTCATATTTTACGCTCGATAATGCTTGCCAAACGTTCTGGTGTGCATGATGTATCGGGTTTATCAGCACCATTAGCGTTTAATAATGGTGATAAGTATGTTGCATTAATTCGCGAGCCACTTGCATTAGCAAATTCTTGGCTCTTTGATCACCCTAGTGATAATACAAAAACCACAAATTAACTACGAAATGATGGATAAAATACGCTAAAATTAACGAATAACGGCAAAAGCGTTAGTCACTACTGTTTTTGCCGAGCGTCCATGATATCATTAATCATCAAAATTTAAATTAGCTATAAACAAATATGAAATCAGATACAATTGTAGCGCAAGCAACACCACCAGGTCGAGGTGGTGTAGGTATTTTGCGTATATCAGGCCCTAAAGCGCAAGAGGTCGCGCAGGCAGTATTAGGTAAATTACCTAGACCAAGGTATGCCGAATATCTTCCATTTTTAGCTAACGATGGCTCAACACTTGATGAAGGTATTGCTCTATTTTTTCCTAATCCGCACTCATTCACTGGTGAAGATGTGCTTGAATTACAAGGACACGGCGGTCCAGTTATTTTAGATTTACTTTTAAAACGCGTACTTGAAATCGCTAACGTACGTATTGCCAAACCAGGTGAGTTTTCGGAAAGGGCATTTTTAAATGATAAACTTGATTTAGCCCAAGCCGAAGCGATTGCTGACTTAATTGATGCCAGTTCAGAACAGGCGGCCAAATCTGCTATTTCATCTTTGCAAGGTGTATTTTCTAAAAAGGTTAATGCACTGGTTGAATCCTTGATTCATTTGCGTATTTTTACGGAAGCGGCTATTGATTTTCCGGAAGAGGAGATTGACTTTCTTTCTGACGGTAAAATAGAAGCAGAACTGAATCAAGTTATTGAACGATTAAACGAAGTTCGCCAAGAAGCTAAACAAGGCACTCTATTGCGCGAAGGGATGAAAGTGGTTATTGCTGGTCGACCAAATGCCGGAAAATCCAGTTTACTTAATGCGTTAGCTGGACGTGATGCAGCTATTGTTACCAATATTGCAGGTACTACTCGCGATGTACTTCGTGAACATATTCACATTGATGGTATGCCTTTGCACATCATTGATACCGCTGGACTACGTGAAGCAAGTGACGAAGTAGAGCGGATAGGTATTGAGCGTGCATGGCAAGAAATCGAACAAGCCGATCGCGTTTTATTTATGGTCGATAGCACAACAACAAATGAGACCAATCCTGAAAAACTTTGGCCAGAATTTATTGAACGATTACCAAAAAATATACCAGTTACAGTGATTCGCAACAAAGCGGACTTAACGGGCGAGGCACTAGGTTATAGCGAAGAAGAGGGATATGCGCTCATTCAATTATCTGCTCGAACGGGGGAGGGTGTGACATTATTGCGTGAGCATCTAAAACAAGCTATGGGATTTTCGAGCAGTACAGAAGGTGGCTTTTTGGCTCGACGTCGTCATCTGCAAGCACTTGAAAAAGCCTCTGAGCATTTAAATAATGGTCAATACCAACTTATAACATTCCATGCAGGTGAACTCTTAGCCGAAGAGTTAAGATTAGCTCAAGAAGCCTTAAGTGAAATCACTGGGCAGTTTACTTCTGATGATTTATTAGGAAGAATATTCAGTTCATTCTGTATTGGCAAATAAGTTAGGGTTTACTCACTTCCACTCTTATCCATGAATAAGGCATAACATTTTGTTATGCCTTAATTTTATCTACAGATTATTCTATGTAGAGGAATGTTGCAAACATGGGCTGACTTTGTGGATACACAAATTGATGACGATAAAAAGGTGATCATTGGTCGTTTTGGTAAAGCATATAAAGTGGGATAAACCTAAACAAATATTTACCTACCATTAACAGTCTTACTACTTTTTATTATAGCGTGTAGGCCAGATTTCAGAGGGATGAAGTTTTAATTCTTGTGCTATAAGCGCTTCTCCTTTTGGCCAAGGGCGATATAAAGTATTTGCTAGTGTTGTTGAAGACAATCCCGCTCGTCTGGATACTGCCGCTAACGTCGTTCCTTTTTTCTTTAAAGCTGCAATAATATCTGCTTTGTGCCAATCACTTTTTTCCATAATGATCCCCTCCTAGTAACTAAATAGATTAATGTGAATCAGTAATAATTAAATGTTGATTATAAGTCACATTCATGTAATAAATCCACTAAAATGTGACTTATAGTCCGTGGTCTGATAAGCAACATAACGTAATAATAATTAGATGAAAAAATCTGATAAAATAAAAGTCCTTTTTGGACAACACGTTAAAAAGCTTAGACAACAGGCTGGTATGTCTCAGGAAACATTTGCTGATAAATGTGGGCTTGATCGTACCTATGTTAGTGGTATTGAGCGTGGGATAAGAAATCCAACTTTAGAAGTAATCGAGGTGATTGCCAGAGGGTTGGAGATTGAATTAACTCATTTGTTTGATTTTTGAGATTATCAATATTGTATGAGAGTATATAGTCATGGAATGGATAGTGTTTATTGTTTTAGGCATTGCAATTATTATTGCTTGGAATGTTTATTCAACAAAAAAGAGAAGGGAACATTTACTGATTAAGTATGGTGATGTGGAAATTGTTGAAAACATCATGAAACGTTGTTTTTGGGTTGGTCAAACAGCTGAACAATTAGTCGATTCTTTAGGTTCTCCAGCAGACAAGTCCGTCAAAATAATGAAAACAAAACATAGAGAAATATGGAAATATAACCAGACAGGTAAGAACCGATATGGTTTGCGGATTACTCTAGACGATCATATTGTACAGACTTGGGAGCAGAAGTAATATTTAGTGCTCATACTTGCGCCCATTATGAAACATAAATTTGATAAAAGGTAATATGATAAGATAAATAAGTACATTTTGGAACTTTTGTATTGTAAATCGAATGTACCTACAAATTCACACCATTAACCAATATTTCCCTTAACAAACCCCATATTGCTTTTTAAGCTTTATGGGTTTAATTCATCTATCTTTAAAAAAATAGGGATAGAAGTTAAAAGTTCCACCCCAATGATAAGTTTTAATATTATAAAAAGTTAACCTGATTTATTTATTCTTACCGGCATTGCTTGGAACTAAAATTAAAATTGAAGTAAAGCATAACAGACAAAATCCAACACTAATCCAGAGTCCCAGTGCTGCAGCTATTGCTATGCTTTGACCACTGGCAATAATTGCTGAATAGGTGGATGCTGAAATGGCTACACCAAATGCACCGCCTAATGAGCTTGCCATTTTATAAATTCCTGATGCAATACCGACCTTATCTTCAGGAGCGCTTGATATTGCGGTATCGATTGATGGCGTTGCATAAAAACCTAAGCCAAGACCAAATAAAATATAGCCCCCCAACACCGAAATAATATAAAGCGTATCGGGTAAGAAAGTCAGCGTCATCAACGCAATTCCTGAACCAGTAATTAACGGTCCGAGTAACATTGGTTTTTTTGCGCCTACTTTTTGTAAGATTTTTTCTCCAACTCGAATCATACATAACACTGACACTAAATAACCAATAGTTAATAATCCGTTTTGAAAAGAGGTAAAACCGCGCCCTTGTTGAGTATAAGTACTGGCAACAATTAATGTACCGGCAACAGAATTGAGCAGAAAGTTAGATAAGGTAGCACCACGGTAAGGAACATTCTTAAATAATGAAAAATCGATAAAAGCGCCACTCGCTTTACGTGTTTCAATAACAAAAAATAAAATAAGAAAAACAAAACATACCGTAGCCAAGGATAATGTCACGACACTTGTCCAACCAAATGTTGATCCTTTAGTTATCACAAGATTTAATGAAACCAAAGTAATAACAAAAACAAATAGTCCTACATAGTCAAATTTTGGCAAACTTGAAGGATCTTCAATTTTGGTCTCTGGTGTACCTTTCAATAACAGCATACCGAGCACAGCACAGATGATTGAAATAATAAAAATCCACTGCCAACCCAAATAAGTCGCTATGGCACCGCCAGCAAGCACACAAGTACCTGAACCGCCCCAAGAGCCAATCGACCAAAAACTTAATGCGCGCTGGCGCTCTTTACCATGAAAATAAGTTTTCACTAATGCCAAAGTCGAGGGCATAATACAGGCAGCAGACAAACCTTGAATAATGCGTCCAATGATGAATAGCACTTCACCTTGTGCGAAGATCAAACAAAGGCAACCAATAATACTTAAAATAAAACCTAAATAGGTAAAACGAACCCGCCCAAAACGATCAGCTAGTCCACCAGCAACCACAATAAAACAACCAGAAAAGAGGGCGGTCAAACTCACCGCCAAATTAAAAGACGCAGGTGTAATACCGACAGAATGCTGAACTGCTGGCCCAACATTGACAATTGATTGAGCAAAAAGCCAAAAAGTAATGACCCCTAATACAATACCTAATATTAACCGGTTTTCATTTTTAAATGGCACAGCTTCAGAATTTGTTGAGTTTGACATATTTAAATTAGCCATAGATGTACGCTATCCTTATTTACTTAAATATGTTTCAGTTAATGCAACCCAATATGACGCTGCAGGAACAATACATTTATCATTAAAATCATAACCAGGATTATGTACACTACAAAAACCAGGTTCATCACCATTGCCAATAATCATGTAACAACCGTTTGGATTACTCTCTAACATAAATGCAAAATCTTCACTGCCCATAAAAGGATGGCAATTATCATGAACGCGATCTTCTCCGAATAATTTTTGGGCAACGTCAAATGCAAATTTTGTTGCATCCGCACCATTATGTAAAACAGGACTACCATTGACATGCTCTATTTTAACGCAGGCACCAAAACTTTCCGCCTGAGAAGTGGCAATTTCAGTAATACGTTTAAGTAATAACGTTCGGGTATCATTATCTAATGCTCTAACGGTTAGTTTCATAAATGCATCGCTATTAACAACATTCGGCGCTTCACCAGATTGAATACAACCAATGGTGATAACAGCTTGCTCAAACGGAGAAACATTTCGAGAAACAATACTTTGCAGTGCAGTGCCGATATAACATGCGACAAGGGTCGCATCAATTCCTCGTTCAGGCATGGCGCCGTGAGCACCTTTCCCTTTAATATTGATATGAATGGTATCGGATGAAGCCATAAGTGCACCGGCTCTAAAATAAAAATGGCCTTCTTTAAATCCGGGCATATTATGAATACCGAAAATAACATCACAAGGAAATTTTTTAAATAAGCCATCATCCACCATCACCTTTCCACCATACAATAACTCTTCTGCAGGTTGAAAAATGACATGTAACGTGCCATCAAAATTACGGGTTTGGGCAAGATATTTAGCTGCACACAGTAAAATAGTGGTATGCCCATCATGACCACAACCATGAAATTTGCCATGGATAAGACTGCTCCAAGGTTTACCGGAGGCTTCAATTATAGGTAAAGCATCCATATCTGCTCGGATACCAATTTTTTTATTACTGGTACCATTTTTTAAAACACCAACGACGCCTGTTTTGGCTAACCCTCGATGAACCTCGTATCCCCACTCAGCCAATTTATTTGCAACCAAATCGCTGGTTTTATTCTCTTCAAAACCTACTTCAGGGTGTTGATGAATTTGATGTCGAATCTCAATAAATTCTTGTTCTGTTTTCCTAATTGTTTCCATAATATGTTGCATTTTTCGGCTCCTAATTAACCTGAATATCGTTTATGAAAAAAATAAAAAAAAAGACAACTACACATCTGAGCCAAGATCAAAATGAAAAACAGCAGACAAATTAATCACAACACCTGCTTAGATGAATAAATATACAATACCCTCAATTTTTGTTGATGTCGATGATTTCTATCATGTAATATTTGAAAATTGTTATGTCAAACTTGTATTAAGATTTGAACTTACGAAGAATGAAGAAAGAATACGTTAAACTAACCGCACTATTAACGATTCTAAAAAATAGAAATAGATTTGACTAATAGAGATACTTTTAATTAATCTAAAAGTGTGCTCAACCCTGATGAATCCCCTAATGATTTTTATCAAAATCATTAAGTTAAGGTAGATACACATCTTGTCATATGATCAAATGGTTTCGCCAAAAATCAATAATCAGACAACAAAATGTGCGAACTCGATATTTTACACGACTCTCTTTACCAATTCTGCCCCGAATTACACTTAAAACGACTCAACAGCTTAACGTTGGCTTGCCACGCCTTACTTGACTGTAAAACTCTCACTCTTACCGAACTTGGCCGTAACCTGCCAACCAAAGCGAGAACAAAACATAACATCAAACGAATCGACCGATTGTTAGGTAATCGTCACCTCCACAAAGAGCGACTCGCTGTATACCGTTGGCATGCTAGCTTTATCTGTTCGGGCAATACGATGCCCATTGTACTTGTTGACTGGTCTGATATCCGTGAGCAAAAACGGCTTATGGTATTGCGAGCTTCAGTCGCACTACACGGTCGTTCTGTTACTCTTTATGAGAAAGCGTTCCCGCTTTCAGAGCAATGTTCAAAGAAAGCTCATGACCAATTTCTAGCCGACCTTGCGAGCATTCTACCGAGTAACACCACACCGCTCATTGTCAGTGATGCTGGCTTTAAAGTGCCATGGTATAAATCCGTTGAGAAGCTGGGTTGGTACTGGTTAAGTCGAGTAAGAGGAAAAGTACAATATGCAGACCTAGGAGCGGAAAACTGGAAACCTATCAGCAACTTACATGATATGTCATCTAGTCACTCAAAGACTTTAGGCTATAAGAGGCTGACTAAAAGCAATCCAATCTCATGCCAAATTCTATTGTATAAATCTCGCTCTAAAGGCCGAAAAAATCAGCGCTCGACACGGACTCATTGTCACCACCCGTCACCTAAAATCTACTCAGCGTCGGCAAAGGAGCCATGGATTCTAGCAACTAACTTACCTGTTGAAATTCGAACACCCAAACAACTTGTTAATATCTATTCGAAGCGAATGCAGATTGAAGAAACCTTCCGAGACTTGAAAAGTCCTGCCTACGGACTAGGCCTACGCCATAGCCGAACGAGCAGCTCAGAGCGTTTTGATATCATGCTGCTAATCGCCCTGATGCTTCAACTAACATGTTGGCTTGCGGGCGTTCATGCTCAGAAACAAGGTTGGGACAAGCACTTCCAGGCTAACACAGTCAGAAATCGAAACGTACTCTCAACAGTTCGCTTAGGCATGGAAGTTTTGCGGCATTCTGGCTACACAATAACAAGGGAAGACTCACTCGTGGCTGCAACTCTGCTTACTCAAAATCTATTCACACATGGTTACGTTTTGGGGAAATTATGAGGGGATCTCTCAGTGCTCAGCATGTTTGAGTGCTTTACTCGCCGCGGGTTGAGAAATATGTAAAACTTCAGCCGCACGCGTTAAGGAACCACAAGTCATTACAGCATAAAAGATATCGAGATGTCTTAATTTCATTCCATGTAGCCTACTGATTATTTATTTCTACGGACTATTCTAACGAATAAAGTATAAATAATCAGATATACTCGTCATAATTCAAATTTTGGTTTAGTTGTCACGAGAATTAATTCGTAAACGTGCAAGCTAAATAGATTGACTAGGGGAATATACGGGGTAAGAAAGCGGCTCGGCATACTGCCCTATAATAAATTGTTAGGAGAAGTACGCCGAGTAGTGTGTAGCTATTAGGTAAAGTATGTACCAATTTCAATAAATATTTTAATTAAGATACTGTTTGAAATATCAACAATAAAGGCACCGACCATAGGAACGACAAGGAAAGCTTTATGTGATGGTCCAAATGCTTTTGTGACTGTTTGCATATTCGCAATTGCTGTTGGTGTTGCTCCCATACCAAAGCCACAGTGACCCGCGCTGATCACGACAGCATCATAATCTTTGCCCATCATTTTGAAGGTGACAAAGCAGGCAAATAGCACCATGACAACAGTTTGTACAGCAATGATAATTAATACTGGCCCTGCCATGCTTGCCAATTGACCAAATTTTAATGACATTAACGCCATTGCCAAGAAAAGCGATAAAGCAACGCTACCTAATACATCGACGGTCGGCTCAAACACTTCGTGTTTAAATACATGAGTCAGTGTATTACGGATAATAATACCGACAAATAAACACCAGACAAAAGTAGGCAGTTGCAGAAAAGTATCTTTAAACAATGCACTGATATAGCCACCAACAACAATACAGATAATCAGCATTGAAATGGTTTCAATAACGTTATTTGCATTGATTTTTCTTTTGACGCTTGGTTGCTCAAAAGCTTCAACGATAGTGTCGCGCTCTTGCTCGGTTGTTTTAGGAATAGAGACCTTTTTCAAAAGATGACGGGCAACAGGGCCGCCAACTAAACCACCCAACACTAATCCAAGTGTTGCACAAGCCATCGCTAATTCAACGGCGCCTGTTACACCATATTTATCAGCGAGAATAGGGCCCCATGCTCCGGCATTACCATGACCACCTGTTAGAGTAATTGAACCTGCAATTAAGCCAATAAATGGACTTTCATTCATCATGACAGCCATACTCATGCCGACAGTATTTTGAATGGCGATTAGGATCGTTACTGCAATAGTTAATAGAACTAACGGCTTTCCTCCTTTAATCAGTCGAGAAAAGTCAGAACTTAGCCCGATAGAGGAAAAGAATGTGAGCATTAATAAACTTTGCAATGAAGCATCAAAAGTAAACGAATAACCTGATGTTTTATCAATAATTAACAGAACAATTGCAACAATAAAGCCACCAACGACGGCTTCTGGTATGTGGTTTTTTTGTAGGAACGGGGTAAATTTTACGACAAACATTCCTATGAGTAGCGCGATACATGCGACTAATAATGTATAACTGGCATCTAGGATCATTTTTTTACCTCTATTAGTTTACCAGAATTTTCACTATAACAATTTAACAATAGTGAAAAATGAAGTTACTTTGGTTAACTAATCTTTAACAATGAGTTTTATTAGGGTATCCATAACTTTTAGTTAATAGGGTCATAATTTTAGTGTGATCTTAATCATGAAATATTAAAAAGATTAAAATAACAACAATGGTATTTAATGATGGGTAAACCTAAATACCATGCGGGATCCGCACTATTTTCGGTGATAGCAAAAAATAAAAAAGTATAAATAATAAACAAAATTATAAGAGAAGGAGAACATGATAAGCGCAGGCCGAGCAATTTAAAGAAGTGTGATATACAACATAAAACAGCAGCATGACCTTTCTATATTTCGTTGCTTATCGAAGTGTTAATTTTCGGGTGGATTACTCTGTTTGTTGATTAATAACGGAGAAAAATATGATTGCTGTAATATTTGAGGTGCAAATACAACCCGACCAACAAACTCGCTATTTGACTTTAGCTGAGGAGTTAAGACCACTATTAAGTCATGTAGCTGGTTTTATTTCAATTGAACGTTTTCAAAGTCTAGCTACAGAAGGAAAAATGTTATCGCTATCTTGGTGGGAAAACGAATACGCAGTTCTGCAATGGAAAAATCATGTTTTACATGCGAAAGCTCAACAAGAAGGGCGAGAGTCAATATTTGATTTTTACAAAATTAGTATTGCTCATATTACTCGCGAATATTCATTTAAAAAGGACAAGGATAATGTTTGATGTTCACGTTGTTTTAGATAATCAAATAGGACAATTAGCATTACTAGGAAAAACATTAGGTAATAAAGGTATTGGATTGGAAGGGGGAGGGATATTTACGGTTGGTGATGAATGCCATGCTCATTTTCTTGTTGAACAAGGAAAGGAAGCTAAAATAGCGCTAGAGCAAGCTGGACTGTTAGTACTTGCGATCCGGACACCATTAATTCGTAAGTTAAAACAGGAAAAACCGGGGGAACTTGGCGAAATAGCACGAGTATTGGCGGAGAATAACATTAATATTTTAGTGCAATACAGTGACCATGCTAACCAACTGATATTAATAACGGACAATGATAGTATGGCTGCATCTGTTACGCTCCCTTGGGCAATAAAGTGAACTTGCGATGGCTAATTTAATACGAAAAGAGGTTACCTTTGAGTCCTCAATAGCCGCGATAGGGGCGGCTATGTCTGACATTTCACGAGTTAAAATACTCAGTGCTTTGATGGATGGGCGAGCTTGGACGGCCACTGAGCTAAGTTCTGTGGCGAATATATCAGCTTCAACGGCGAGCAGTCATTTATCTAAATTATTAGATTGCCAGCTAATCACAGTAGTAGCTCAAGGCAAGCATCGTTATTTTCGGCTAGCAGGAAAAGATATTGCTGAATTGATGGAAAGTATGATGGGGATCTCCTTAAACCATGGCGTACATGCCAAAGTTTCCACGCCAGTGCATTTACGAAAAGCACGTACTTGCTATGATCATTTAGCTGGCGAAGTTGCCGTTAAGATCTATGATTCCCTTTGTCAACAGCAATGGATCACTGAAAATGGTTCAATGATCACATTAAGTGGTATTCAATATTTTCATGAAATGGGAATTGACGTTCCTTCCAAACATTCACGTAAAATCTGTTGTGCGTGTTTAGATTGGAGTGAACGCCGTTTCCATTTAGGTGGGTACGTTGGAGCCGCATTATTTTCGCTTTATGAATCTAAAGGGTGGTTAACTCGACATCTTGGTTACCGTGAAGTTACCATCACGGAAAAAGGTTATGCTGCTTTTAAGACCCACTTTCACATTTAAGTTGTTTTTCTAATCCGCATATGATCAATTCAAGGCCGAATAAGAAGGCTGGCTCTGCACCTTGGTGATCAAATAATTCGATAGCTTGTCGTAATAATGGCGGCATACTATCAGTAGTAGGTGTTTCCCTTTCTTCTTTAGCGACTTGATGCTCTTGATCTTCCAATACGCAACCTAAAGTAAAATGCCCCACAGCGCTGAGTGCATATAATGCATTCTCTAGTGAAAAACCTTGTTGGCATAAAAAGGCTAATTGATTTTCGAGAGTTTCATACTGTTTTTCTGTAGGCCGTGTACCTAAATGTACTTTTGCTCCATCGCGATGACTTAGTAAAGCACATCTAAAACTTTTAGCGTTATTACGTAAAAAATCTTGCCAGCTTTCCCCTTCTAAAGGGCAAAAGTGAGTATGGTGCCTATCTAACATCTCAATGGCTAAGGCGTCGAGCAAAGCCCGCTTATTTTTTACATGCCAATACAATGTAGGCTGCTCTACACCTAGCTTCTGGGCGAGTTTACGGGTTGTTAAACCTTCGATTCCGACCTCATTAAGCAGCTCTAATGCGCTGTTAATCACTTTACTTTTATCTAATCTAGACATCATTAATTCCTAATTTTTGTTGACACTCTATCATTGATAGAGTTATTTTACCACTCCCTATCAGTGATAGAGAAAAGTGAAATGAATAGTTCGACAAAGATCGCATTGGTAATTACGTTACTCGATGCCATGGGGATTGGCCTTATCATGCCAGTCTTGCCAACGTTATTACGTGAATTTATTGCTTCGGAAGATATCGCTAACCACTTTGGCGTATTGCTTGCACTTTATGCGTTAATGCAGGTTATCTTTGCTCCTTGGCTTGGAAAAATGTCTGACCGATTTGGTCGGCGCCCAGTGCTGTTGTTGTCATTAATAGGCGCATCGCTGGATTACTTATTGCTGGCTTTTTCAAGTGCGCTTTGGATGCTGTATTTAGGCCGTTTGCTTTCAGGGATCACAGGAGCTACTGGGGCTGTCGCGGCATCGGTCATTGCCGATACCACCTCAGCTTCTCAACGCGTGAAGTGGTTCGGTTGGTTAGGGGCAAGTTTTGGGCTTGGTTTAATAGCGGGGCCTATTATTGGTGGTTTTGCAGGAGAGATTTCACCGCATAGTCCCTTTTTTATCGCTGCGTTGCTAAATATTGTCACTTTCCTTGTGGTTATGTTTTGGTTCCGTGAAACCAAAAATACACGTGATAATACAGATACCGAAGTAGGGGTTGAGACGCAATCGAATTCGGTATACATCACTTTATTTAAAACGATGCCCATTTTGTTGATTATTTATTTTTCAGCGCAATTGATAGGCCAAATTCCCGCAACGGTGTGGGTGCTATTTACCGAAAATCGTTTTGGATGGAATAGCATGATGGTTGGCTTTTCATTAGCGGGTCTTGGTCTTTTACACTCAGTATTCCAAGCCTTTGTGGCAGGAAGAATAGCCACTAAATGGGGCGAAAAAACGGCAGTACTGCTCGGATTTATTGCAGATAGTAGTGCATTTGCCTTTTTAGCGTTTATATCTGAAGGTTGGTTAGTTTTCCCTGTTTTAATTTTATTGGCTGGTGGTGGGATCGCTTTACCTGCATTACAGGGAGTGATGTCTATCCAAACAAAGAGTCATCAGCAAGGTGCTTTACAGGGATTATTGGTGAGCCTTACCAATGCAACCGGTGTTATTGGCCCATTACTGTTTGCTGTTATTTATAATCATTCACTACCAATTTGGGATGGCTGGATTTGGATTATTGGTTTAGCGTTTTACTGTATTATTATCCTGCTATCGATGACCTTCATGTTAACCCCTCAAGCTCAGGGGAGTAAACAGGAGACAAGTGCTTAGTTATTTCGTCACCAAATGATGTTATTCCGCGAAATATAATGACCCTCTTGATAACCCAAGAGGGCATTTTTTACGATAAAGAAGATTTAGCTTCAAATAAAACCTATCTATTTTATTTATCTTTCAAGCTCAATAAAAAGCCGCGGTAAATAGCAATAAATTGGCCTTTTTTATCGGCAAGCTCTTTTAGGTTTTTCGCATGTATTGCGATATGCATAAACCAGCCATTGAGTAAGTTTTTAAGCACATCATCATCATAAGCTTTAAGTTGGTTCTCTTGGATCAATTTGCTGACAATGGCGTTTACCTTACCAGTAATGTATTCAAGGCTAATTTTTTCAAGTTCATTCCAACCAATGATAGGCATCACTTCTTGGATAGGGATAAGGTTTTTATTATTATCAATAATATAATCAAGATAATGTTCAAATATACTTTCTAAGGCAGACCAACCATTTGTTAAATCAGTTTTTGTTGTGATGTAGGCATCAATCATAATTAATTGCTGCTTATAACAGGCACTGAGTAATTGTTTTTTATTTTTAAAGTGATGATAAAAGGCACCTTTGGTCACCAACGCTTTTCCCGAGATCTCATCTATTGAAACAGCTTGATAGCCTTTTTCAACAAACAATATTCGTGCTGAGTTAACCAGTGATTGATAGGTACTCTTAAAATTTTCTTGTTGATGATTTTTATTTTCCATGATAGATTTAAAATAACATACCGTCAGTATGTTTATGGTATCATGATGATGTGGTCGTGACAATCTTAAGAACATTTAGGTTATTTTATGTATATTGAACAGCATTCTCGCTATCAAAATAAAGCTAATAACATCCAATTAAGATATGATGATAAGCAGTTTCATACAACGGTTATCAAAGATGTTCTATTATGGATTGAACATAATTTAGATCAGTCTTTACTGCTTGATGATGTGGCGAATAAAGCGGGTTATACCAAGTGGTATTTTCAGCGGCTGTTCAAAAAAGTAACAGGGGTCACACTGGCTAGCTATATTCGTGCTCGTCGTTTGACGAAAGCGGCTGTTGAGTTGAGGTTGACGAAAAAAACTATCCTTGAGATCGCATTAAAATATCAATTTGATTCCCAACAATCTTTTACACGTCGATTTAAGTACATTTTTAAGGTTACACCAAGTTATTATCGGCGTAATAAATTATGGGAATTGGAGGCAATGCACTGAGAGATCCCCTCATAATTTCCCCAAAGCGTAACCATGTGTGAATAAATTTTGAGCTAGTAGGGTTGCAGCCACGAGTAAGTCTTCCCTTGTTATTGTGTAGCCAGAATGCCGCAAAACTTCCATGCCTAAGCGAACTGTTGAGAGTACGTTTCGATTTCTGACTGTGTTAGCCTGGAAGTGCTTGTCCCAACCTTGTTTCTGAGCATGAACGCCCGCAAGCCAACATGTTAGTTGAAGCATCAGGGCGATTAGCAGCATGATATCAAAACGCTCTGAGCTGCTCGTTCGGCTATGGCGTAGGCCTAGTCCGTAGGCAGGACTTTTCAAGTCTCGGAAGGTTTCTTCAATCTGCATTCGCTTCGAATAGATATTAACAAGTTGTTTGGGTGTTCGAATTTCAACAGGTAAGTTAGTTGCTAGAACCCATGGCTCCTTTGCCGACGCTGAGTAGATTTTAGGTGACGGGTGGTGACAATGAGTCCGTGTCGAGCGCTGATTTTTTCGGCCTTTAGAGCGAGATTTATACAATAGAATTTGGCATGAGATTGGATTGCTTTTAGTCAGCCTCTTATAGCCTAAAGTCTTTGAGTGACTAGATGACATATCATGTAAGTTGCTGATAGGTTTCCAGTTTTCCGCTCCTAGGTCTGCATATTGTACTTTTCCTCTTACTCGACTTAACCAGTACCAACCCAGCTTCTCAACGGATTTATACCATGGCACTTTAAAGCCAGCATCACTGACAATGAGCGGTGTGGTGTTACTCGGTAGAATGCTCGCAAGGTCGGCTAGAAATTGGTCATGAGCTTTCTTTGAACATTGCTCTGAAAGCGGGAACGCTTTCTCATAAAGAGTAACAGAACGACCGTGTAGTGCGACTGAAGCTCGCAATACCATAAGTCGTTTTTGCTCACGAATATCAGACCAGTCAACAAGTACAATGGGCATCGTATTGCCCGAACAGATAAAGCTAGCATGCCAACGGTATACAGCGAGTCGCTCTTTGTGGAGGTGACGATTACCTAACAATCGGTCGATTCGTTTGATGTTATGTTTTGTTCTCGCTTTGGTTGGCAGGTTACGGCCAAGTTCGGTAAGAGTGAGAGTTTTACAGTCAAGTAATGCGTGGCAAGCCAACGTTAAGCTGTTGAGTCGTTTTAAGTGTAATTCGGGGCAGAATTGGTAAAGAGAGTCGTGTAAAATATCGAGTTCGCACATCTTGTTGTCTGATTATTGATTTTTCGCGAAACCATTTGATCATATGACAAGATGTGTATCCACCTTAACTTAATGATTTTTACCAAAATCATTAGGGGATTCATCAGTGCTCAACCTTAATTAAATTATTATTATGCAAATGAATAGAAATTATTTTTTTAGTTATACTGATTTATTTTAAATAACTTCTAAAAATTGGCTTGGCACATTATTCGTTAACCAAACCCCATTATCGGCTAAATAAAACTTAAAACCTTGTTGAAACATTGCTAATGCGTTAATTCTTAAGACAATTGGTTTTCCATGACGTTTACCAACGGTTACGGCTGTTTTTTCATCAATTGAAATATGAACATAATGACGTTCGCCTGCAATCAAACCTTGTTGAAAAATTGAATCAAGAAAATGAGTTGCTGTACCATGATACAAATATTCAGGCGGAGTTTTCTCATTATACGCTATATTAACTTGCTTAGTTGAATGCCCTTGTGCTGCACGAATTTTTAAATTATCTTCGGACAGAGTAAAGCGTTTTTTATCATTAGTTCTAACGACTTCGGTAATTAAATCTTGAGAAATTTGCATACCATGTTTCTTCGCTTGCCGAATTAAAACATCTATTCCAACCCAACCATTACTATCTAATGTGATACCTATTGCTTCTGGTTTATGCCTTAATATATAGCTTAAAAATCTACTAACCTTCTCTAAATCTTTACTGGTACACTTAATATTTGATTTTTTACTCATGCACTTAATATTTGAACGGTTAAATAATAAGTTTGATTTTATCTTTTATTAAAAGTAATACAAGGTATATTGGTAATATTATTAAAATATACGGTAAATTATCAAACATATATAATCATATCAAATGCAAAAATATTAATTAAATGGCATACAGTTCTGAATTATTTTTACAAAAAATATCGACTAACTAAATTTAAAAGGTATTTGTTGCAACTATTAATAATCTTTTATCGATTTATTCTAAATAGTTTTTTACGTTAACCTATCAAAAGGATGATTAATTTTTTATATTTGAAAGTCAATTATATCGTTACCAATTTTATTTTTGTGCTGCTTGATTTTTTTATCTGAACTAGATGTAGTATTCATATATTTGTTGATAAAATAGACAATAAATAGTTTTTAATTTAGGTAACTTCATTAGATGCCCTTTTTTATCTGGCTTTTTAAATAGTTATTTAGAGCTTGTGGCATTATTGAAGTTATATTTACCAATAATTTTTTAAGTTATTTTCTTTCATTTTGATCTGATAAGTAAGTCAAATACAATTACTGTTTTATTTTGAAGCAATATAAATAAGTATTAATTAGTATTTTGATAATTACTAAACCTGCTGCGCAAAGCTTTATATCCAATATTACTAAAAGAGTCGTGATTTTCGCTAGATGAGAATTAATTGATAATAAAATTAATAATTTGAAAAGGAGAAAGTAATATGAAGAATAGAAAATATTTAGCATTATTATTTTTATGTATAGCGATGCCTTCACTGTTGTTTTTGATTATTTTAATTATAAGTTTACTATTTTCCATTTTGTTTTATTTTAAAACAAATCAATTTGTAATTAACACTGAGGATATATATAGCCTGCAAAATAGCTCCTTTGGGTATTACAACTGGTATCGGTCTCTGGTATTTAGAATGCCGTCGTTTCGGAATTAAGATATTTGGCAAATAATTAAGATCTCAGCCTAAAAGCTGGGATTTTTTATATCAGTTACCTACTTCGTAAATTCCAACATCAATTTGTCTTTTTTAGTGGTATGGCTAGCTTAGCAGCTAAAATAAAGGGAGATTACTCACAATAAATACAGCAACATCTGGCATTACCATCTATTCCTACACATATGGCGGATATGACGATATATTTAAAAAAATAAGTCAGATAGCTTTATTGAAGGTCACGAGCTAATATTAGTACCGTTATTTATTTCAATTATGATGATCAGTTGTTTATTGGAACAGTATATTTAATTGAGTGGTTTTAAAAATATTCCAAACTATTTTTTTTATCAGTTTATTGGCGTAATATAGTTATTACGCCTTACTTAGCTAGCAAACTTATTTTTATTTAGGGGATACCTTAATTTTGCTAAATGAGTAATTAAATTATTAAATAACCAAAAGGGGTTAATGATGAAATTAATAGTCGATAATATGAGTTGCCAACATTGTGTCAATACTATCACGAAAGCAATCAATGCTATCGATTCCAAAGCGAAAGTAACGGTAGATCTTGCTAAGCATGAAGTTGATATAGAAGGTGGTACAATCTCGCAAGAAGCAGCAATTGCAGCAATTAATGACGCTGGATTTGAATTTGTGGGTATTTCGTATTAGAAATTAATAATATCTACTTAAATATTAATAAATTTAGGCGATTAAGTAAAAAATCGCCTTTTTTATATTACAGAGTAATTGAAGAAACGCTAAAGCAAATTCTCTAGAAATTTTAATAGATTATGTTTAGTTTTTGTAAAAATTATTCAGGAGTCTATACCATCATAAGTGGGTGCGTAACTTAGTTAACGGTGGATACGTGATACACTCATTATAGACGAGAATGCAGCTATAAGGCTTGCGAAACTAAAAACATAAAAAACAAATCTTACAAAGTCTATTCCTCCAACACCATCTAATGCGATAATTATCACTACCACAATGGCGGCACCAATTGACTGACCTGTTGTTCTGGCTGTCGACAACATTCCAGAAGCAATAACAGTTCGATTTTTTTTAACATTAGTAAACATTTCTTTATTATTAGGAGGGATAAATAAACCATAGCCTACTCCACAAATAGCGACTCGCCATAAAATATTAATCGTAGATACAGTTTCAGGTAAAAAAGCTAATGAGCTTAATCCTAAACAAAAAAGGACTGCACCAATTGAAGATATTTTAGTTGGATTAAAATGATTAGAAAGTATGCCCGCTAGTGGTGCACAAAATGCTACAGCTACAGGCCATGGAGTAAATATAAATGCTGATTCAAGTACTGAATAACCATAAGTATGCTGTAATACAAATGGTAAACTGACCAATGCTATTCCTTGAGAGATAAAAATCAAAATTGAAGAAATTACTGCCAAACTGTATATCTTGGAACGAAATATATCTAACGGCAATAAGGGATATTTAGAATGATTTTGAATTTTAATAAATATCATAAATAAAATCATAGCAATAAAAATACAAGATATAAGCGTTTTATTATTCCAATGCCCTATTTCATCAACCGCAACGACAATTAACCCCAATGCAGGCAGATTTCCGAAGAAAAGTACAGTGAAAGATAGAGCGGAAAATATCATTTATAATTTTGAATAATTTGATAAATATAGCTAAAAAAATATCTCGTAATAGTAAACAAATTGCCTTCCAAATTGATAATGAAACGGTATAGACTCCTGAATAATTTTTACAAATATCACTGTTTTTACTGAAACGTATGCATTACCTGAAACTTTTTAACAAATTTGTTTATGAAAAATTTCTTATTTTACTTAAAAGATTAATTCATCTTGATCTTTGTTACGGTGTTGGCATAATCATTTAAGTAATAATTGATTTTAAAAGGATTTATAAGATGAATAAAAAAATCTTACGCATTACTGTCGTTTCAATGGCTTGGTTGGCTGCCGTTTTTGCTGTGAATGCTTATCAAATTGAATGTCCTAAAGCACTCAAAGTTAAAACATCTGTCGAAAACCTTCCTGATGGCTGGGAAGTTATTGAGAGTGAAGATAGTGCTTTATATGAACCTGCTAGCCTATCTGTTTTTTACAATAAACCCGTTAAAATGATAGAACAAAAGCCTCAAGAAACTTTAATCGGTCGTAAAAATTGGGGTAAACAGTTTGAGCTTACATGGCTGGTAAGTCCGCCTATTGAAGATGTGCCATTTTATGTCAATTGTAGTTATGACGGAAGTTTTATCCAATTGATAAAAAAAATTGATCGTTCGGTGAATATTTGCAAGAGTTTTTATTCTGAGGATAAATATGGCAAAGTAGAAAATAGTATTGTTTCACTTAACTGTACCAATAATGAAACAAACGAAACAAATAATTAGGTCTAAACTTTATTATCAAACTAGAATAATTAATAATCGAATTTATTAAAAGGGCAATTATAGCGATCCAATGTTTTTATGTAATTGTCGTAATTATTTTAATATTAATTGTTTTTCCTATTTATTAATAGCAAAGACAGTTTTTAAAGGAAACTAGAATATGAAAGGAAAAAGATTATACAGCGCTATGATAACCATTGCTTGTTTGGCAAGTGTTTTTACTGTAAATGCATATCAGATTGATTGTCCAAAAGAGATGACAATCAAAGTCAAAGTTGAAGAAATGCCAGATGGATGGGAAATTTCGGAAAATAGAACTTACACTTCATCTTTTTTTAATTTGGGACTTTTTTATGATAAACCCGCTAACAAAGCTTCATTGGTACCTGCAAGAGGCACAATTGATGGCCAACAACAAAAATTAGTATGGGAAGTGAATCATGTCAAAGATACCGCTCCTTATTATGTTGTTTGTCAATATGCGAGCGGAGTTGCAATCACCAAAAAGATTGATCTTTCAATGAAGAGTTGCTGGGCACTCTATTCAGAAAATAAAGATACAAAACAAGGATCGCTCCACTGTAGTGTGAGTGAAGCAAAGAATCTGCATTAGTTTATTTGATGTACAAATCTTTCAATACAAAAATCATGATTGCATGGAAAGAGAGAGCAAAACCTTTTGAATCATGCTCCGTATCTTAAAGGATTACTTCTTAAAGATAGCGTATTTGTGATTTATGTTAAATGTAATCGTGATTTTAATTCCTATGTTTTTGATGGTTATTGGTCTTTGAGTAATAAAAAAGCCAATTCCATTGATTAATTGAAATTGGGATTGAGATAATTTTAGATATTTATGTCCTGTTGGTGTGTCGTTATATTTAAAAATCATATTAACTTTTTTTTCGGCACACCAGTTTCAGTATTTATTAAAAAATTTAATCTACCACCACTGATAAAAATGGTGCGTTGGACCAATTCCTTGACCAATATTTAAATCATCTGCATGAGTAATTGCACCTTGCAAATAGTCTTTCGCTTGATGTATGGCATCTTCTAAACCATGTTTAGGCAGCAGTGCCCCAATTGCTGCTGATAATGTGCAACCCGTACCATGAGTATTTTTAGTTTGAATTCGTGGTGAGACCATTCTAATCGTTTGCATTGGGGTTATTAAATAATCCGGGCTCTCTGGACTGGGTAAATGCCCACCTTTCATTAAAACTGCTTTACAACCTAATTTCAATAACTCATGACCTTGCTGTTGCATTTGATCTTCGTTTTTTGCTTCTTCACAATCGAGTAACGCTGCTGCTTCGGGAAGATTGGGTGTTATTACCGTTGATAAAGGTATTAATAGTTCACGAATAGCACTAACTGCGTCAGATTTTAACAGCGTATGTCCCCCTTTAGCGATCATCACCGTATCAAGCACAATGTTAGCAATAGGGTTATTGTTTAGCAGATGATAAACAGTCGTTACGATCTCTTTATTCATTAGCATTCCCATTTTCACGCTATCAATTTTTATATCGTGATATAGGGTATTAAATTGTTTAGCCACAAATGTAGGATCAATTGCCAATACGCTATCAACGCCTTGAGTACTTTGTGCGGTAAGGGCGGTGATTACTGACATTCCATAGGCTCCGAGAGCTGAAAAGGTTTTTAAATCTGCTTGGATACCTGCACCACCACTTGGATCAGAACCGGCAATGGTTAAAGCAACGGTTGTCATAATATTACCCCTTATTATTTTTATCTTGTTGGATTTTTTCAAGTAGCGATAGTGTGGCTTGTTGTATATCTTTTTGACCACAAATTGCCGAAACAACAGCGATGCCTTCAATACCACTTTGCAATATTGGGGTAGCATTATTGGCATTAATACCACCTATTGCCACAGCAGGGCGCTGTTTTAGCTTAACTAATTGAGTTAATTGTGGCATGCCCATTGCTGGTGCGGCATCTTGTTTCGTGGTGGTAGGATAAATTGGACCAATCCCAATATAATCGACAAGTTGCCATGGGACTTCATTAAGTTGTTGGCGATTAGCGACCGAAAATCCTAGCCATTTGTCATTGCCAATTAATTTACGTGTGACATCAACAGGTAAATCGCTTTGCCCAATATGGACACCATCGGCATCAATTGCTAGGGCTATATCAACATGATCGTTAATAAATAAAGGAACATGGGTATCGCTTAACACTTCTTTTAATGCTAATGCTGCGTAATACCAATTTTTACCAGAAAATTCATGTTCTGATCTTAATTGAACGGCGGTTACCCCATTAGCAACAGCGATTTTTGTGGTCTCTACCATACCAGTAATACCACCACATAAGATTGGATCTAGAACTAAATAGAGACTTAAGTCGAGACGTTTATTCATCTGATTTCCTTATACTTGTGATGGGTTAAATAGTGAAAGCTGATCGATCAGCGATACCGCATAAGTGCCTAACCCTTGTTGTTTGTTGGCAAGCTCTCCAGATTTTTTCATCATAAAACAGGCTGACGCTGTAGCAAGTAAGGTATTAGATGAGCCAGCAATAAAAGCTGCAACCATGGCTGATAGCGAGCAACCAGTACCAGTAATTTTAGTTAATGCTATATCCCCGCCTGTGATGCAGTAAGTCTGTTCACCATTAGTGATATAATCAATATCCCCAGTAATACTAATGATGGTTTGGAGTTTTTGGGCAAGTTGTTTAGCTGCATTTAAGGCTGATTCAGTAGAATCTTGACCGTCAGGGCCTTTGGCAGATGAGTTATCGCCATTTAAGGCTAATATTTCTGAAGCATTACCACGAATAACGGTAGGTTTATAACCAATTAATTGATGAACAATATCGGTACGATAAGCAAGTGCTGGTCCGACTGCGACCGGATCGAGTACCCATGGTATGTGATTTTTTTGAGCACTGGCAGCCGCTAATAACATGCTTTCTGCACTATTGCTATCAAGGGTGCCAACATTGATTAGTAAACTATTGGCAATTTGCACAAAAGAGGCAACCTCTTGCTTAGCAATGACCATGGCTGGTGATGCGCCAATTGCTAATAATACATTCGCTGTAAAATTTTGAACCACATCATTGGTAATACAGTGTACTAATGGATGTTGTTGTTTTACATGATCGATAAAAGGTCTTGCTTGGGTTATTTGCAGGGCTTGAGTGGCAGACATATTCTTTCCTTACAACAATTTATAAAGTTAGCTTAGGGAAGAGTGTGCCAATTGAGGACTTTCAAGGCTTAGACTTCCCTACGCTGGTATAATCCAGATCAGGTTCAACGGGTAAAATCTCAGTTTTTTGTAAGCAACAAAAAACACCCCGAGTCAAAAGAGCTTTTATTATGGACTGACTAATAATTTAACACAAGTTATTGTAATAATTTTTCTATATCTGTTATGTCACGTCGGTCAGGTAAGAAGATGATGAGATGATCGTTACTTTCGATGGTTAAGTCTGTATTAACGATAATCACATCTTCACCACGCACTACCGCACCAATGGTAGCACCAGAAGGTAATTTTAAACCGTTGATATTTTTACCCACTAGTTTGGAACTCTCTTTATCTCCATGTGCAATCACCTCGACAATTTCAGATTCGCCCTGTCTTAAAGAGACCACTTTGACAACCGCCGATTGCCTTACATGGCTTAATAGCTCTGAAATAGTGGCATGTTGTGGTGAAATAGCAATATCTATAACGCTATCATTAATCAGTTCAAGGTAGGCTTGCTTTTGGATTAAAACAATCACTTTTTTAGCGCCCATTCTTTTAGCTAACATGGATGACATAATGTTAGATTCATCGTCACTCGTTACAGCAATAAACAGATCCGTTAGTTCAACTTGTTCTTGTGATAGCAACTCTTGATCTGACGATTCACCATGTAAAACAGTGGTATTAACCAGCTGTTCGGCAATTAATTCGGCACGTTCAGCATTACGTTCAATTAATTTAACTTGATAGTCATTCTCTAAACGTTTAGCTAAAGCAATGGCGATGCCACCACCACCACTAATTATGATGCGTTTATAAGGTTTTTCTAGACGCTGTAATTCACTTGTTACTGCTTTGATATTGCTAGGTGGGGTGATGAAATAAACCATATCACCCGCTTCAATGAGTGTGGAGCCTAATGGGCGAATAAAGCGATTTTTTCGATATATTGCAACCACTCTGGCTTCAACATGGGGTAAATGTTCTTTCAGTTCAGACAATTCGCTTCCGACTAAGGCTCCACCATAGTAAGCCGTCACTGCAACCAAACATACACGGTTATCGTAAAAAGAGGCAAACTGTAACGAGCCTGGATATTGTACTAACTGACTTACGTGATTGGTGATCAGATTTTCTGGAGCAATAATATGGTCGATATTAATGCAATCTTTATTGAAAAATGGATATTTTTCGTCGTTATATTCCGGTGCACGAATACGTGCGACTTTTTGCGGAATATTGAACATAACGTGACCTATTTGACAGGCCATCATATTCACTTCGTCCGAATTAGTGACGGCAACCAGCATATCAGCTGATTCAGCACCCGCACTTTCTAATACTTGTGGATAAGATGATTTGCCACAAATGACCTGTAAATCAAAACGCTCTTGTAAAGATTGCAATTTATCATGATCTTCATCGACCACCGTTACATCGTTTTGTTTTTCGGTAACAAGGTATTCAGCTAAAGCACTGCCTGTTTGTCCAGCACCAAGAATAATAATCTTCATAACTAACCCATATATTTAGATGGCTTTAATCGTTATTCACTAAATTAATTGATTAAAGCCAATCTATACTATTTTTTTGTGATAGTTAGCGATTTTAAGTTATAACTATCAGTTTGTGGTTTAGCAGTTAATGGTTTATTTTTTTAAAAACAGTTTATTAAAATTGTTTATACAAAACCAATTGCGTCATAAACCTTTTTCAAGGTTGGTTCGGCTTTTGAACGTGCTTTTTCTGCACCTTCTTGCATGATTGAATGTAAGTAATTTTCATCATCACGATATTGGTGATATTTAGTTTGTAACGCTGTTAACATATCAATCACTTGAGCTGCCACTTCAGTTTTAAGGTGTCCGTACATTTTGCCTTCAAACTCTTTTTCAAGTTCAGCAATAGGTTTACCTGTAATACCTGTTAAGATATCGAGTAAGTTAGATACACCAGCTTTATTTTTTAAATCATAACGTACGACTGGTGGTTCGTCAGAATCGGTCATTGCTCGTTTGATTTTCTTCTCAACGTCTTTAGGATTTTCAAGTAATCCAATCACATTATTGCGGTTTTCATCTGATTTAGACATTTTTTTGGTTGGATCTTGTAATGACATGACCCGTGCACCAACTTTAGCAATAAAAGGCTCTGGCATAGTAAAGATATCGCCATAAAGCGCATTAAAACGCATAGCAATATCACGCGATAATTCAAGGTGTTGCTTTTGATCGTCACCAACAGGTACTAAATTGGCTTGGTATAATAAAATATCGGCAGCCATCAAAACTGGATAATCAAATAGACCCGCATTGATGTTTTCGGCATGGCGAGCTGATTTGTCCTTAAACTGTGTCATTCGACTGAGTTCACCAAAATAGGTGTAACAGTTTAATGCCCAACCTAGTTCAGCATGAGCGGGTACATGGGATTGTACAAAAATAGTGCTTTGCTTCGGATCGATGCCACATGCTAAATATAAGGCTAATGTATCAAGGGTTGCTTTGCGCAATTTTTGTGGGTCTTGACGTACAGTAATTGCGTGCTGATTGACGATACAATAAACGCAATCATATTCGTTTTGCAACGCTACCCAGTTTTTTAAAGCCCCTAAATAGTTGCCAAGTGTTAGTTCGCCTGATGGCTGAGCGCCACTAAATACAATCGGTTTACTCATAATTTATTCCTAATCTAGTTATTCTTTATCTTTGCTTATTATTTCTTAGCTTCAGCTTTAGGCTGAGGTAATAAGGTTAATATATCTTTAAAATCATCAAATAAAAAATCGGGATTGCTCGTTGCAATCGAGATGCCATAGTTATACCCATAAGTTAGTGCAACCGTCGGGCATTTGGCATTTTGCGCGGCAGTAATATCGTTTTTAGAATCGCCTACAAACAATAATTGATCGCTAAATAAACCAAAGGTTGCCATGACTTGGTATAACGGAGCAGGATGGGGTTTTAATTTAATAACATCACCACCACCAAGCACTAGGGAAAAGTACTCTTTTATGCCAAGCGATGATAATAGGGCTGGCAAAAATTGAGCGGGCTTATTGGTGACCAGTGCCAGTAGATATTGATTCTCATGCAGCGTTTTTAAGGTTTCTTTCACATGCGGAAACAGCTTAGTTTCAGCGTCCATCACTTTGTCATAATGTTGATTAAATAGGGCTTTAGCTTGGGAAAGTTGTTCAGTTGATGGAACAACATTGATCGCTTTAAAAATGCGCTCTAACATCACATCAATGCCATTGCCAACAAAGTTTTTTACTTGTTCGTTTGTTATTGTTGGTAGTTTTAAATCTGCAAGCATGTTTTGTGCAGCAAGTGCAAGTCCTGGCACACTATCAACGAGTGTACCATCTAAATCAAAGGCGATTGCTTGAATATCTTGTAATTTATGCATGTGTTACTCCTGCTAACTGTTGGCGCATAGCGTCAATTACTGCTTTGTAATCTGGTTCACCAAAAATAGCTGAGCCCGCGACAAACATATCGGCACCCGCTTTGGCAATTTCGGCAATGTTGTCAACTTTTACGCCACCATCGACTTCTAAACGAATATCTCGTCCTGACTCAATAATGCGTTTTCTGGTTTGTTGTAATTTTTTTAAGGTGGATGGAATGAAAGACTGTCCACCAAAACCAGGGTTAACGCTCATTAATAAAATAATATCAATTTTATCAATAATATAATCTAAGTAATCTAAAGGGGTAGCTGGATTAAGCACAATACCAGCACTGCAACCATGATCTTTGATTAATTGTATCGAACGATCCAAATGGATGGTCGCCTCGGGATGAATAGAAATATTAGTAGCACCCGCTTTAGCAAAAGAAGTAATTAATTCTTCAACCGGTGAAACCATTAAATGCACATCAATGGGTGCAGTGATCCCATAGTCACGTAACGCTTTGCAAAACATTGAACCCATAGTTAGATTGGGTACAAAATGATTATCCATTACATCAAAATGGATAACATCGGCACCAGCATCAAGTACTTTTTGAGTATCTTCACCAAGACGAGCAAAATCAGCGGATAGTATGGATGGTGCTATAATAAATTCTTTCATAACCTACCTCTAAATAATCAACTTTACATATGAGCCTACTCATGACTTTTTATATAAAGCTAAAATTTCATCAATCTTTTTTCTACTTCCACCAGCACAACTGATTGAACGACGCATTTCTGCTCGATAAAGATGACTCGCTTTATTATATAGCGTCATGGTGTAATCAGTATAATGGTTAGACACCAGTACGGGTATATTTTTTTTGTATGCCACTGTTTCCGCTAATTTTGACAAATTTTCGTGCTCTTCAAAGCCAAAAATATTGGAATAATAAGACGTAAATCCCCCTGATTTATTAGGTGGAATATAAGGTGGATCACAATATATTACCGAATTTTGTCCAGCCTTTTGCATCACTTCGTGATAGGGTGCACAAATAAACTCAGCTTTTTGCGCTTTTTCAGCAAAAAAGTAGAGTTCTTTTTCAGGAAAATAGACTGTTTTATATCGACCAAAAGGTACATTAAATTTTCCGTTAGTATTATAACGACATAAGCCGTTATAACCATGTCGATTAAAATAGACAAAGAGTAACGATCTTAAATACTGATCGTTGCTACCATTAAAAACATCTCGGAGTTGGTAAAATGCCTCAGATTGATTATTTTGCTCATTAAATAATGGTCTAAGATCATTAATAAATTGATCAGGGTTTGTTTTTAGTAGTTTGAATAGTGCAATTAAATCATGATTGATATCCGCTAAAATATAACTTTTGTAATCGGTATTTAAAAAAACAGAACCTGCGCCAACAAAAGGTTCAATTAATTGCTCCCCTTCTGGTAGATATTGCTTAATTGTGTCTACAAGCGCATACTTTCCTCCGGCCCATTTTAAAAAGGCTCGTTGCTTCTTCAACGGTTGCTCCTATTTTTTCGTTGCTAGTAGGATAAATGGACGATATCCTTTATTAATTTACTATTTTTTCTTTATTTACTTCTGCTCCCGATTTAACCCATGGTTTATCTTTTTGGAGAGCAGCGGGTAGTGATTTGATCGCTTTACGAGCCTCATCAAGTGATGAATAATTGCCTTTAACTAAAATAAACCATTTACCATTGCTGTATTGAGTTTCATAAATCTGGTAATCCGTTATTTTATTTTGTGTAACAAATTTTTTTAAGCCCTCAGCCGATCTAGATGCAGTAATTTGAATCACATAATGATCATCTCTTATCCTAAAGTTTTTAGCTAAACTATTGTTGTCATCGTTTAGATTAGCTGTATTTTTAGTTGGTTTTTTTTCGCCATTACGATTGGCATTTGACGCCACATTTGGATTATCAGTTGAATTTATACTATTACTGCTATTTTCAGATGGTTTTGGCACATCAGGTTTAGATGGAGTTGATCTTTCTGAATTCGCTAAAGCATTATCAGGTGTCTTACCATTATCTGTAACATTGCTTTGTCCATTATGAATAGCATTAGTTGTATCCGTTTCATCTGTTGAAGCAACACCGTTAACCACAGGAGGCGTTAATGGCGTTGGTTCGCTTGTTTGTGAAGGTCGGAAAATAATCAAGCTAAGTAATAAAAAAATAATTAGGATTATTAAACCGCAAATAATAAGTTTTTTCTTTGGATAATTTTGAAGAAAATCTGGCCATTTTAATGGGAGCATTGAATCCTTGTTAGGTTGTTCTGATATATAACGATCGTCTTTATCTACACGCATATTGACTCCTTAACCTATCAAAAGATTTATAGCCTCACAAAGCACCATTATTTCTAAAATAAGCGACTTAAATTTGCTCTATTTTCTCAATAATATAACTTGCAACACCTTTAGCACTTTGTTCATCAGTTTTGATTGTAATATCCGCAATTTCTTCATAAAGAGGTTCGCGCTCTCCAGCAAGTTCTTCATAAAGTTCTCTTGGAGTATTGCTTCCTTGTAAAAGTGGGCGACGTTTATCTTTTTGAGTTCTAGCCATTTGTTTTTCAATGGTTGTTTCAAGATAAACAACAATGCCACGAGCCGATAATCGATTGCGCGTCTCTTTCGATAGCACTGAACCACCACCAGTAGCAAGTACTACACCTTGTTTTTCAGTCAATTCATTAATGACTTTTTCTTCTCTGGCTCGGAATCCGTCTTCACCCTCTAAATCAAAAATCCATGCAATATCAGCGCCTGTACGTTTTTCAATCTCTTGGTCTGAATCAAAAAATTCCATGCCTAGCTGTTGTGCAATCTGTCGGCCAATTGTGCTTTTTCCTGCCCCCATTGGGCCAATTAGAAAGATATTTCGCTTTTCTGCCATTGTAGTTTCATCATCTATTAATTTTGGTTAAAATATACAACACAACGTTAACGGTCTATGATTTATTTAATCATTTACATTGTTAACGGTGTAACTTTTCTTGGATCTCCGTCTAACGACAAAAATTTAGGTCGGTAATTATCTCAATAGATAGTACCTTTTTGCAATAAGTATTTATAATAGTTTTTAGCTTATTCCTGCTTGGTGTAAATCATGAATATTTAATGCGCCTACTAATTCACCAGCACTATTAACAACAGGTGCTGCAGTAATATTATGATCATTAAATGATTTTAGTGCTTCGACCGCTTTCCAATTCTCAGGTATTTGAAAGCCAGGGCTAGTCATAACAGCGCTAATGCTATCTTGCAATGTACCATTTTTGAGCAATAACCGGCGTAAGTCCCCGTCGGTAAAAACACCAATTATTTTATTATTATCCTGACAGATTGCAACTAAACCCACTCCAGTACGGCTTAATTCTAACATGGCGTCAAATACGGTTGCAGTGTGTGGTACTTTTGGAATTAAATCACCTTGTCGCATGACATCTTTAACATGGTTGAGTAATTTAGCCCCCAAACTACCCGCAGGATGAGATCGAGCAAAATCTTCTTCTTTAAATCCACGAGCGCGCATCACGGCGATAGCAAGTGCATCACCCATTAGTAGCGTATTGGTTGAGCTTGAAGTCGGTGCAAGTCCCATTGGGCACGCTTCTTCTTCGATAGATATATCAAGCACAGCTTGTGCTGATTTAGCTAGCGGCGAATCCAATCTACCTGTAATTGCTATCACAGGTACGTTCATTGATGAAAGTATCGGTAAAATAAAATTAAATTCCTTTGCTCGTCCAGAATATGAGATAAGAATGGCTACATCATTTTCAGTGACCATACCTAAATCCCCGTGTAAGGCTTCAGATGGGTGCATGAAAAAAGCGGGGCTACCAGTACTGGCTAATGATGCTGCAATTTTTTTTCCAATATGCCCCGATTTTCCAATACCTGATACCACGACTTTCCCTTTATTCGATAAAATAAGCTGACAAGCTTCAACAAAATCTTTACCTAGTCTATCGGGTAATTTTTGGGCTTCGTGAAGTTCTAATTCAAGAAGTTCTCGACCATATTGTAATAATTTGTTCATATTTACTAACCTAATGTAATTAAATATAAGTAAATCATGATGCTATAATCGTTAAAAAAGAGTAGCTGATTACAGTCAATCATATTACTAACAGTGTATCAATTAACTATACAAGATTCAAAAAAAGAAAGTTTTTATGTAAAAAAGTTTCAGGAGAAGATAACGTTGCAGTAAAAATTATTGATGAATTTACCCTAAAATCCTAAAGCAACTTTTATCCCCAATGTTATTAAAATAATACCTAATAATTTATCGATAATAATTTGTATTTTAAAGTATCTTCGTTGCACAGCTTGTGTTTGAAATATATAGACAACAAAAGGCCACCAAAAAACAGCTTCTATCCAAATAATAAATGCTACGAGTAATTTATCCATTATTGATGAATCGGCATGCAATACCTGAGTGAAAATTGCTAAGAAATATAATGTTGCTTTAGGATTAAGTAGGTTGCAAAACAGGCCTTGCATAAAGGCTGTTTTAGCAGAAATACATTTATTGCTTGATTGCTGTGTAAGATAAGTTGTACCGGTGTTTTTTGCTAGTAATGCTTTTATTCCGAGCCATAACAAGTAAGCTGAACCTGCATAACGTAACCCATTATAAAGTATTGGTGTTGTTGCAATGAGTATGGCAATACCAGCAACACAATAACTCATATGAATTAATATTGCCATAATTACGCCCAGACAAGACATTAACGCGATTTTTCGGCTATAACTTAAACTGTTTTTTAAAATCAGAAAGAAATCTGGCCCAGGTGAAATCATCCCTAAAAAACTGATAGTAATGACTAAAATTAATGTATCAGTCGTCATTTTGTACCTATTTAAATACTTGCGCAGAGTTATTTATTGTTGCTATTTTTGATTTATTTTGTTCAATAAACTGTTTTTTATTGAAATTTGGCTCAGTTAGGTAATCTGTTAAAAATTTAGCATTACTTTCAACTTGTGCTCCATTTAAAATTAAACGCGGTAAATCAATTTGGTAGATGACTTGATCGGGTGTTTTATGTAAATTTTCACTCTTAGCATTGGTCAGTAAGTAAAGTTTACGCTCTTTTTCTGATAGGCGATTAATTGTTGCTGTACCAGCTCCCATCATTAAATGGTCGGGGAAAATATAAAATACAGTATTATCTAATAATCCATTATCTTTTAAGTGTCGGATAAATTGTCCAACATTATAATCGAGTGAAGCTGCAACAAATGACATATTATCATTTTTAGGTGATATAACTGACTTCATGCGCTCATCATTAAAGCCATTAGGCGCATGAGTTGAAACTGTTGAGATAAATAACGCAAATGGTTTACCTGAGTGATTCATCTCGGTAATTTGTTTTTGAGCTATATCTAAAATATCCTTGTCATATAATCCAAATGGGGCATTAGGGTATTGACCAACATAATTTTCTTCCGAGATGATTTGCATACCAAATAACCCTGCCGTATGACCAATTCCAGCGAAATTAGGGCCTGCCATTACATAACGTGTTTGGTAGCCAGCTTGTTTTAATACATCACCCAAGCTTACTAATTGTGTTTGATCTGCTTTCATTAATGGGGAAGTTGTGTATCCCCCAATTAGAAACGGCATGCCTGTCATATAAGTATACATTGACGCGGTAGTCCAACTACTGCCTGCACTCATTGGCATATTTGCAAAGAAAGTATAATCTTGGCGTAACTGTCGTAAGTTGGGTGTAATTTCTTCAAAATCTAAAAAACCTTGTTCAAAGGATTCAAGAGACAATACGATAATATTTTTGCCCTTTTGACTCACAATCTGATCTTTGGTTGGATAATCAACCATATTTAATGATTCTAACGCTTGTTTGAACGGTTCGTGAGGTGCACTTGTTATTTGATATATTTCATATAAACGACTTAAAGGACCGTTATGGTAACTTATTGAGATTATTGCAAGACAGGCAAATAATAAGCGGATAAATAACCGACATTTATGTTTGCATAGATTGGCTAATTTTGACAATAAAAATACCAATCCCAAAAAGACAGTAATGACTAATACTGCTTGCAACTTAAAAATGAATAATCCTTCGATGATATCATTTACATTTAAATTTACATAAAACTGATAGTCAATAAAACCACCACTAAAATAGACAGAAGTAAGTTCCATCACGATAAGAACGGTCATGAATGTGATGGTCACTAATTGCCATTTTTTTTGTTCAAATAATGAAGCTGAAATGATAGTTAATACCAAAAAAGGCAAAATAACGAGCGTAGATAAGGGCATAAAACGTATTACTCAATAATCAATTTTGGTAACAGTATATACATAATACTAATAAATAAAAAAGTGCTATTGTAATTTTGTGATAATCAAAATTGATTTGCTATGTTACTTTTATAATTACTTAATTATTTATTTCTATATAATAATCTACAGGTAAAATTGATTTATGTTAATTAAATAATTGGCAATTAACTTTTTTAGTTTGAATATTAACCTCATCAAGTAAAAAGGAATAATTAAAGGTGATGATATGAAAAAATTAACTATCTTTGTATTGTTTATGTTTAGTCCGTTACTCTCCTTTGCTAAAGGACCTGATTGCTATACTTGGCCTATGAATATGACCGAAGGTTGGCTAAAAAATATGAATATTGTGGATATTGTGGATTTAGATGAATCGAAAACTCAAATTACCCAATTAGCATCACAAGAGATCGAAAAAGGTTTATATAATCAAATTTATCATTTTGTTTTCTACGATATAAAAGGAAATAGTTACGAAGTTATTACTCAAAATAATGCTTCGGACGAAGAATGCTCAATGAGTCAGGTCAATCATTACTTAGTATCACAAAGTAATGTACATTAATGGTGAATATAACATTATATTAGTAAATTCAATATTTTTAATGCTTGTTATAAAGTAACAAAGGAATTTTAAGGTAATAATATGAGGAAACTTTCTATTCTAATGCTGTTGGTATCACTTCCACTGATGTCCCACGCCCAAGAGCCTGATTGCAAAGCTTGGTCTTTAGATAAAGCCAAAGAGTGGTTAAAAAGTAGTAATATTGTTGATAGTCAAAACTTAAGTGAATCAAAAATGAGAATCACACTTTTAGCGACTGAACAAAAAAGTAAAAATCTTTATACACAAATTTATCATTTTATTTTTTATGATAATCAAAATAAAGCTTATGATGTGATCACTAAAAGTAATGCCTCTAAAACAGAATGTTTTGGTGACGTAGATAGTTATTTTATTTCAAAACGCCAGATCAACCATTTAAACTAAACAATTAAATTAAAAAAAGATTTAATCCATTAATGTTCAATTTTACTTGTCAAGGAAACAGGTAAAAATAAAATTAAAACATAAGGTTATAAAATGAAAAAAATTTTTCTTATTGTAGGAGTAATGTTATGGTCAACATACTCCTTTGCTAAAGCACCCGATTGTGCTTCTTTTCCGATGAATACTACCGCGACATGGATGCAGAATGAAGGCATCATTGCTAAGGGGGATATAGATTCTTCAAAAACTAAAATAAATTTATTGGCATCAGAAAAAAAGATTAATACCAATAAAACGATTAAAAAGAAGTTTATCTATACAAATATCTATAATTTCGTTTTTTATGACGATGATGGCAAAAGCTATCAAGTTATCACTAAAATTAATACAGTTGAATCACCTAAAAATAGGTTTGATTGTTCGTATGATCCTTTTAGTGAATTTTATTTTATCTCAAAAGAAGGGCACTTTTGAGACTAAAAATTGTAACTCTTAGTAGTTTTCAAAGATTAGGGTAATAATAAAAACTGCCTTATTTAATTACCGTTTTAATATAAATTTTTTTTATAATTAAAAAAAAAGATTGAAATAATATGCTGATTAAGTGAGGATAATTGCTAATGATGATTTTTTTTAAATCAGTTCAATTCAATGCAGTAAAGCTTAATAGTTAATGCAATTAATAACTAGGAGTCAATATGTTCAGTAAAGATATGACCATTGCCACTTATGATAAAGAATTATGGGATGCAATTAAAGGTGAAGAGCAACGTCAAGAGGATCATCTTGAATTAATCGCATCGGAAAATTATACCAGCCCTCGAGTAATGCAAGCACAAGGATCGCAATTAACCAATAAATATGCCGAAGGTTACCCTGGCAAACGTTATTATGGTGGTTGTGAGTATGTTGATATTGTTGAGACTTTAGCTATTGAGCGAGCAAAAACTTTGTTTGGTGCTGATTATGCTAATGTGCAACCGCATTCGGGTTCACAGGCTAATTTTGCCGTTTATATGGCATTATTAAAACCAGGTGATACAGTACTAGGCATGAATTTGTCAGAAGGCGGGCATCTAACACATGGTTCACCTGTAAGTTTTTCTGGTAAATTATATAATGTCGTCGCTTATGGTGTTGACGAAACTGGACATATTGATTATGAACAATTAGAAAAAATAGCCTTAGATTCAAAACCTAAAATGATTATTGGTGGGTTCTCTGCTTATTCAGGCGTGGTCGATTGGAAGCGCATGCGCGAGATTGCTGATAGTGTCGGAGCGTTCTTGTTTGTGGATATGGCGCATGTGGCAGGTCTAGTTGCAGCAGGCGTATATCCTAATCCAGTACCTTTTGCTCATGTCGTTACCACGACAACTCATAAAACATTAGGCGGACCACGTGGAGGGTTAATTCTAGCCAAAGGTGGTAGTGAAGAACTTTATAAAAAATTAAATTCGGCGGTTTTCCCTGGTGCACAAGGCGGGCCTTTAATGCATGTGATTGCCGCCAAAGCTGTAGCCTTAAAAGAAGCGATGGAACCAGCCTATAAAGAGTATCAACATCAAGTCATTAAAAATGCGCAAGCCATGGTCGATGTTATTTTAAAACGTGGTTATAAAGTGGTTTCAGGCGAAACGCAAAATCATCTATTTTTAATTGATCTAGTTGATAAAAAAATTACCGGTAAAGAAGCTGACGCCGCGTTAGGTAGCGCAAACATTACGGTAAATAAAAATAGTGTACCAAAAGATCCACAAAGTCCATTTGTAACTTCAGGTGTGCGTATAGGTTCACCAGCCATTACACGTCGAGGTTTTAAAGAAGCAGAATCACGTGAGTTGGCAAATTGGATTTGTGATGTGTTAGATAACATTGATGACGAGCAAACCATTCAAGCAGTAAAAGCTAAAGTGTTAGATATTTGTCGCCGTTTACCGGTTTATCAACACTGATTAACTATTATTTAGTTAAGCATTGCCGATAAATCGATCGGCAATTAATTTGTATTGGCTATCGGATTAAATCTCCAATAGCCATTTTGTTTTTTAATGATTTTCACTTGTGTTACTATTGTTTTGCTTCTCTGACTGCTGTTGCACATTTTGTTCAGTATGATGTTGTGGTTCAAAAATTTTATCTAAATAACCTTCGTGCCAAAGCCAGCCACCACTAATACCCACACCTAATAATATGGCTAACCATAGAATAATGATGAATTTATAATGATGTTGCTTCAATGGATCGCTTAAATTGCGTTTAGCATTGTCAGGCAGTTCGGCTTTGCTTGTGAGCAATCCCCCTAACATTAAGTTGATTTTTACTTGTCCATTAATGGCCCATCCCGATGCTTCAAGTAATGGTCCGAGAGTGCGACGACGTAGTTTTAACCATGCTAAAATCATCGATGGACCGGATACAATCAAAAATAGTCCAATAATGACTAATGGAAATTGCCACCAAGCGAGCGAAAAGATAGCCTGAAAGATAGACGCCAAAGCGGTACCAATAGCACCAATGGCTAAGCCAATTGCAGCAAAAATCCCCATACTTTTACCGATATCAGATTTATTAGCAGGATTTTGTAACGCTTGTTCGCTAGACTTATCGATATCAGCATCTTTGTCTGTTGCCCACTTATTAATTTGTTCGGTAATTAAACGACCAATACGTTGATAAGGCGCCCAAATGGCTTGTTGAATACTAATTGGCTTGGTGATTATTTTAACCACATTGGCATCCCAATCATTGCCATTATTATCAATAAACACACCATTACGACCTTCAATCAATAAATCACCTTGTCCAGCGGTCATAGCTGCAGCAATCAGTTTCTTTTCACCCTGACGAGTGCATTCGCAGTAGAGTAAACAGAGCTCAGAATAATTTGCCATATTGGCATGTTTGGCAATGTTATCGACGGCAACACATAGGGTAGCACAGCGACCATCAATATACAGTTTACCAAGCTGGAAAGCGGCTCTTTTTTCAAGTGAGAAGAAATCAGCAAACGAGGCAAAATTAACCAGTAAACGATAAAGATGTTTATGAAACAGAACTAACTTTTCAAGTACGAGTACATCCGATGCTGAAATAGGGGTTTGGTTATCTTGTTCGACCATCTGCTTAAATTCTGTAAATAAATCCGAATTTATCAAACTGGTGATAACATCGTTGTGGATATCTTCTATACTAGCTGTTGGTTCGGTTGCAACCTTTAACTGAGTCAGTTCGGGTTTTGAACTAATTAGCGTAGTGTAGGCTTGTAAACTTTGTTGAATATTTTGCCACTCTTGCTGGGTAAGTTGGTCAGGATTTGATAATGATGAGGCAACTAATGTTTTAAAACGACTGATCTTATCTTTCCAAAGTGGATTGAGCCCATTGACTAAATCAAGATAATTGGAGGAATCAATTTTTGATAAAGGTAATTCAGCCAAAGCTTCGTCTGACAGTAAACCATTTTCAGTCGGGACAATATATTTTTCATCAACATTAAGTGCGGTTTGTGCTTGTGGGGCATACTCGGCCAATTCAACACGTAAAAAATAATCATCAATTTTGGGTTTTAAAAGTTGGACTAATTTCCAAATTTCTGCTCGGTCTTCACCAAAGGGTGTTTGGGTATTACTGATATCGGTTTGCCACTTCTGCCAAGTTTTTAAATTATCAACAAAAGTTTGCGCAATCTCTAAGTCAATACCATCTTGCCCACTCATATCTTTTTGGGCACCGGTTGTTTTAATGGCGGTTTGAATGAATGTTTGCATTTCAGGTGATAATTCGGCAGACGGTGGGAAAATTAAATCACCATTGTAAAGTTTACCTGCATTAACTTTTATCGATTCTTGTACATCTTCTTGGGTTAAATAATTTATATCATGCTTGTTTAAATTAGCAAGAATGCTGTGTGCTGTAACTGACAGTTTTTTACCTTGTTCTGTTGAGGTGTTGATTTCAGATAAGGGTAATGTGTCAGAGGAGTTTAAAATCGTCTGAAACGATAATATTTTGTCTTTGGTCCAACTAATTGCATCTAAAATATCCGGTATACGAATGCGTCCATCTTGGTCAGTATCGAGTAAAGCTAAAGTTCGTTCATCAAAATCTAAACCTGTTGTTGGGCAGCTTAATGCTACCCACAATTTAGGATCTAAATCGGGTAGATTGATAATGTCGTTAGCGTTCTTAAATACAACTTGATCTAATCCACCAACTCGCTGGAATGTCCACATATGACTCATAAATAACCTCCGTACCAAAATATTATTAGTATATTCAATTGGTAATAAATTTTTTTAACTATAATTATTAATAAATATAGCTCTATTTGTTTTTGTTATAGAAGAAAAGGGTAATTCTCATTTTGTAAGGGTTTTCTTTCTTTGAAAGTTGATTTTTAGCTGCCTTTCACAACTTTGTGATAGAATAACGCTTTATTATTTAATATCCAAATAAAAATCATAAATATGTCATTAATTAATCTTACCAATGCTTATCTTTCATTCAGTGATGCGCCTTTATTAGATCATATTGATATGGCGATCGAAGTGAACGAACGCGTTTGTCTTGTAGGTCGTAATGGTGCAGGTAAATCCACTTTACTTAAAGTGCTTAATAAAGAAGTACCATTGGATGAAGGACAAATTGTTTATGAAAATAATGTTGTTGTGTCACGCTTACAACAAGATCCGCCCCGTGATGTTCAAGGTAATGTATTCGATTTTGTGGCAGAAGGATTACAAGAACAAGCTCAGTTGTTAAAAGATTATCACGAATTGTCGCATCGAGTTGAGCAAGAACCCAGTGAAAGTAATTTAGCGAAACTAGCTAAAATGCAAGAACAGCTCGATCACCAAAATGGTTGGCAACTTGAAAATCGAATTCGTAATGTGATTTCATCGCTATCCCTAGATAGTGAAGCTCAATTATCATCACTTTCTGGAGGTTGGCTGCGTAAGGCTGCTTTAGCCAAAGCTTTGGTTTGTCAACCAACCGTTTTATTACTTGATGAACCAACTAACCATTTAGACATTGAAACCATTAAATGGTTAGAAGAATTTTTAAAAAGCTTTAATGGTAGCATTGTATTTATTTCACATGACCGTTCATTCATTCGTCAAATGGCGACACGAATTATTGATTTAGATCGTGGCAAAATCGCCTCTTGGAGTGGTAATTATGATAATTACTTACTTGGTAAAGAAGAAGCGTTGCGTGTTGAAGATCTGCAAAATGCCGAATTCGATAAAAAATTAGCGCAAGAAGAGGTGTGGATCCGCCAAGGTATCAAAGCGCGTCGTACTCGTAATGAAGGGCGTGTACGCGCATTGAAAGCGATGCGACAAGACTATTCTGAGCGTCGCCAAGTGATGGGCAGCGCTAAAATGCAAATTGAGGAAGCGTTACGTTCTGGAAAAATCGTTTTTGAATTGGAAAACGTGACTTATCAAGTCGATGATAAATTATTAGTCAATGACTTTTCAGTGCAAGTTTTACGAGGTGATAAGATTGCCCTGATTGGTCCTAATGGTATTGGTAAAACTACTTTGTTAAAACTGATGCTTGGTAATTTAACACCAACTTCGGGTAGCGTACATTGCGGCACTAAGCTTGAAGTCGCCTATTTTGATCAGTATCGTTTAGAGCTGGATCCCGAAAAAACAGTAATGGATAACTTGGCCGAAGGCAAGCAAGAGGTGATGGTAAACGGTCGTTCGCGTCATGTATTGGGTTATTTGCAGGATTTCTTGTTTCCACCTAAACGAGCTAGAACGCCAGTAAGGGCATTATCTGGCGGAGAACGTAATCGCTTGTTATTGGCAAAACTGTTTTTAAAACCTAGCAATTTATTGGTATTGGACGAACCAACAAACGATTTAGATATTGAAACGTTGGAATTGTTAGAAGAACTGGTCAATGATTATCAAGGAACTGTTTTATTGGTAAGCCATGATCGGCAATTTGTTGATAATGTTGTTACGCAGTGTTGGTTCTTCGAAGAGAAAGGGCATATTGGTATTTATGCTGGAGGTTATGCTGATGCGTTGCAACAACAGCAGCAGGCTCAACCCGTTAAAGTTTCGACGGTAAATAGCAGTCAACAACCTAAAAAAGAATCAAATACTAATAATAATCAAAATAAAGAATCTGCGGTTAAAAAGAAAGTAAAACTTAGCTATAACGAACAACGTGAATTAGCCCAGTTGCCAAGCAAAATAGAACAGCTTGAAATTGCGATTGCTGATTTACAAGCACAAATTGGTCAAAGTGACTTTTTTAATCAACCTCATGATATAACCGGTCCCGTTTTACAATCATTAAGTGATAAAGAAGCCGAATTAGATGCAGTTTTTGAACGCTGGGAACAGTTAGAAGCACTTAGTCAACAGTAATGAATTTTACTGCCAATCAATAAACAAAATTAATAAGCGCTGTTACAACCAGCGCTTATTTGCTTTTTACCAAGTTTTTTTAGATAAAAAGAAGAAAAGAAGTAACGCGAGGATCACAAAAATAGCACCGACTAACCCAATATAATCCGTTGATAGTTTTACTAATACTTGGCTGCCGACAAAGGCTCCTCCGCCGATACCAATATTATAAATTCCTGAATAAACAGATGTGGCAATGTCAGTTGCATCGGGTGCGACATCGATCACTTTACTTTGCATGACCATACCAATAATTGTAATTGCTAATCCCCATATCATGCCTTGCATCATCGCGGTGTAGAGATTAAATGAGCTGAAGTAGAGTGATAATAAGCACGCCATCAATAATATTACAGGTACAACTAATATCGCTGTTGGGTATTTACTTGAGTATCGAGTGAAAATGACACTGCCAATCATGCCTGAAAATCCAATAACTAATAATAGATGGACAACAATTTCTTGACTGAATCCTCCCACTCTCATCATAAATGGCGTAATGTAAGTATAGGCAGTAAAATGTCCGGTGATAATAATAGCCGTTAATAAGTAAATATTAAGTAAGGCTGGACGTTTTAGCACTTTTGGTAGATCCTTGATAGATATAGTATTAATACTAGGTACTTTAGGAAGTAAGTAAATCAATAAAACTAAAATACCAAAGGCAATGCCTCCAATACATAAAAACGTGATACGCCAACCAACTAATTCCCCTATTTTGGTACCAATAGGAATACCGAGTACTGTTGCCATAGATGTGCCTACTACAATAAAGCTCATCGCTTTGGCCTTTTTGCCATTCGGCGCTAATCGAACCGCTAACGGCGTGGTAATAGCCCAAAATACTGCATGTGCACAAGCGATACCAATGCGAGCGGTCATTAAACTATAAAAATCCCAAGCAAAGCCAGCTAATAGATGGCTGCCAATAAATAGACAAAACAGAAAAATAAGGAGCTTGCGACGCTCCATTTTGGATGTTAATACTGTCAGAGGTAATGATAGTAATGATACCGCCCAAGCGTATATCGTTAATAATAACCCTGCATGAGCGACATCCATCGAAAAGCTTTCCGCAATATTAGGCAGTAAACCAACCGGTACAAATTCGGTGGTATTGAAAATAAATCCAGCAAAAGCTAAACAAAGAATCGATGACCAGATCCGAGAGCGCTTTTTAGCATTATTCATGATTTTAATTAAAGACGGGATAAATTGATTATTGGTAATTATAACTGAATATTGAACATTGTTACATATATCGAATTAATAAATCTTAACAAAGGCCACCTATTACAGTAAGGCGGCATGAATATCATTATTGCACTTGTTTTTTATAACAGAGTATTGACTACCTTTAATATTTTATCGTAATCAGGTTCATTTGAGGTCTCTTTAACATATTCGACATAAGCAATTTTATCATTTTTATCAACGACAAATACCGCACGTGCCAATAAACGCATTTCTTCAATTACAACGCCATATTTTAATCCAAAATCAAGCGTTTTGTGATCTGATGTGACTTTAACCTCATCAATTCCGTCTGCTGAACAATAGCGATTTAATGCAAAAGGTAAATCGACACTGACTGAAAATATAATGGTATCTTTTAATTTTGTTGCTTCGACATTAAACCGATGCACTTGAGCACTACATACCGATGTATCAATGGAAGGTACTGAGTTAATAATTCTGACTTTACCTTTAAAATCCGATAATTTTACCGGTTGCATTTTGCTATTTTCGACAACAAAATCGGGCGCCTTATCACCCACTTTGATTTCAGGTCCGAGTAACGTGATAGGATGACCTTTCATAGTAACTTGATTTACTCTTTTTTGCATAATGGTTTCCTTTGTGTCGAGTTGAAGTGAATGAAGTTTTTAATTTTCATTTACTATAAAGCTAGAATCAATGAGCAGCAATAATTTACTTTGCTTAAAATCCACAATTGATCTCTTTATTAAAGTTATTGATGGCAATGCAATAAAACTAAAAATAACCTCACCCTTTTGCGTATTATTTATGCAAAGGTATATAATGAATTCCCCTATTTTAATACACTAATGATTATTATGAATCAACTTATTATTACTGTCTGTTTACTCATTTTAAGTAATTTTTTTATGACGTTTGCATGGTATGGGCATTTACGCTTTTTGCATAATCAAACTTGGATTATTGCAGTGTTTATAAGCTGGGGAATTGCACTTTTTGAATATTTATTGCAAGTTCCAGCCAATCGTATTGGCTTTCAAGTCGCAACCGCGGGTCAGTTAAAAATTATTCAAGAAGTAATTAGTTTATCTGTCTTTATTCCATTTTCAATCTTTATCTTAAAAGAGCCTTTTAAAACTGATTTTATTTGGGCTGGTCTATGTCTGCTTGGCGCTGTGTTTTTTATGTTTCGTGACAAAATTTTTGTGTAATGGAAAGTTAGAATCAGTTGATGGATAGTTTAGTTTTTCTACTCTTTAATCCAAAATGATACTTTTTATAAAATTTTTTAGATTCGGTCGTATACGTTGTTTAATATTGAAATGTGACTATTGTCACATAATAAAACATCATGATTTATTAATATAAAATCCAATTTATGATTAATCAATTTATAAATAAGTCAGTATTATTAAGCAGCGATTTAACAATCTAACGCAAATGCTTTTTATCACTTTAAAAAATGAATAAGTAAATTTATGTTATTAAAGTAACTGACTAAATTTCAAATATTATTTTTATTGAGGAGATAGGTATGCAAAAAGTTTTTGTAAAGAGTATTATCATTTGTTCTTTATTATGTACGAATGTGTTTGCCATTGAAGCAAAGGATGTAACAACTGATCCGCAAGATTATTACCTTAGAGAAGATCAAGCTCCAGACAGTCTATTACTTTTGCCACAACCACCCGCTTACAATAGTATTGAATTTCTTAGAGATAAAGCTCAATATGATTGGGGTAAATCCATGCGTAATACGGAACGAGGACATCAGGCATATTTAGATGCGGATGCGACAAAAGATAATGTTACTAAACAATTTTCCCCCTCTTTTGGATATGAGATTTCGAGCACTAAAACACCAGAGATTTATAAGCTTATTACCACAATGAAAGAAGATGCAGGTGATCTTGCAACACGATCTGCAAAAGTTCATTATAATCGGGTTCGACCATTTTCATTTTTCAATGAACCAACTTGTCGACCTGAAGATGAGAAAACATTATCAACCAATGGTTCTTATCCATCTGGGCATACTACTTTAGGATTTGCTATTTCGTTAGTGCTTGCCGAAATAAACCCACAACGCCAAAACGAAATTTTAAAACGTGGCTATGAAATTGGGGAAAGTCGAGTAATTTGTGGGTATCATTGGCAAAGTGATGTTGATGCAGCCAAAGTGATGGCAGCCGCCGTGGTCGCACAGCTACATACCAATGAAGAGTTTAATAAACAGTTAGTTAAAGCTAAAGCGGAATTTAGTCAATTGAAAAAGTAAATATCAAATCTGAAAGGCTTTATTCGATTACTATTTTTTAAAATCTATCTTGATATTGGCTTTTAGTCATTAAAAGCCAATATATTTTTGTGCATTAAAGTGCTTTAAAGGATATATCTGGTAAGATAGCTTGACCTTGCCAATAAAGCTCACTGGCAATGCGGCCTGCAATTTGACAATAAATTTGGGTAAATTCACTTTCTGGATGATTAATAACCGTTGGTTTGCCTGTATCCAGATCTTGGCGCAAAATTTTATGTAAGGGGATCTGTCCGAGTAACGATGTTTGATATTGTTCAGATAGACGCTTTGCACCGCCTTCGCCAAAAATTGCTTCGTGATGACCACAGTTTTCACAAATATGGTAACTCATATTTTCAATAATACCCAAAGTAGGAATATTAACTTTAGTAAACATGGTAATCCCTTTTTTAGCATCAATGAGTGCGATATCTTGTGGAGTTGTGACAATGACCGCGGCTGTAACGGGAATACTTTGCGCAAGTGTTAACTGGATATCGCCCGTTCCTGGTGGCATATCAATAACCAAATAATCAAGTTCAGGCCAAAATGTGTCTTGTAAGATTTGCAATAAAGCTTTACTAGCCATTGGACCTCGCCATACCATTGCACCATCAGAATCCACTAAATAGCCAATTGAATTACTGGCGAGTCCATATGCCATTATGGGGGTCATGTGTTTATTATCTGGTGTTAAGGGTTGTTGTTTTTCTGTACCTAACATGGTGGGAATGGATGGACCATAAATATCTGCATCTAAAATACCTACACTGGCGCCTTGTTTTTGTAGTGCAAGTGCTAAATTAACGGCAGTTGACGATTTACCAACACCACCTTTACCAGAGCTAATGGCAATGATATTTTTTATATTGTTTATTGCATGTTGGTTGTTGGCACGCTTAAGTGTAGCGATATTGTATTCAATATGCCATTTTACTTCTTTAACATTGATAAGTTTGAGTAACTGTGGCGTGAGCGCTGATTTAAGTTCTTCAAAAGCAACTTGCCATGCAAATGGCATAACTAACTTTATGATTAGAATTTGATCGACTATTTCACAAGTTTTAACAGCACCAAGTTCAATCAAATTTTTTTGTAAGGTAGGATGAGTAAAATTTTCCAGAATTTTTTTCGCTTCCATGATATTAGCCTTATTTTTTACATTTACTTTATACTCATATTGCTTTGGCTTTAGACTATTTCAAGTATTGCCTTTATTTATAAAGTGTAAAATATAATGTTGCAGACTTCTTAAATCTAACATTTTGGGCTTTGACACTTTACAATACTGTTGAGTATATAAAGAAATTTTATCAAATTATGGCATAAATCTAGCGATAATCACACGTTTGATGTACTATTTCTGTCATTATGTAATAGAAGGTAATTAATTAACATGACAACGCAACGCAAAATATTGGTGACTTGTGCACTTCCATATGCAAACGGTTCAATTCATTTGGGTCATATGCTTGAACATATTCAAGCAGATGTCTGGGTACGTTTTCAACGTATGCGCGGTAACGAAATCTATTTTATTTGTGCCGATGATGCGCACGGTACGCCAATTATGCTTAAAGCTCAGCAATTGGGTATTACACCAGAGCAGATGATTGAAGAAGTTAAAATTGAACATCAACGCGATTTTGCTGGTTTTAACATTAGTTATGATAATTACCATTCAACTCATAGCCCTGAAAATCGTCAAATATCAGAACAAATCTATAAGCGTTTAAAAGCTAACGGTTATATTAAAACTAAAGTTATTTCGCAATTATTCGATCCAGAAAAACAGATGTTTTTACCCGATCGTTTTGTTAAAGGGACATGTCCTCGTTGTAAAGCACCAGATCAATATGGTGACAACTGTGAAGTATGTAGTGCTACTTATAATCCTACTGATTTGATTGAACCAAAATCAGTTGTTTCGGGTGCAACGCCAATTTTGAAAGAATCGGAACATTTCTTTTTTGATCTGCCTGCTTTTTCAAACATGTTACAAGCTTGGATCCGTTCTGGTACATTGCAAGAACAAGTAGCAAATAAAATGCAAGAGTGGTTTGAAGCAGGTTTGCAACCATGGGATATCAGTCGTGATGCTCCTTATTTTGGTTTTGAAATTCCTGATGCACCGGGCAAATATTTTTATGTTTGGTTAGATGCGCCAATCGGTTATATGGGCTCTTTCCTTAATTATTGTAATAAAAATAACAAAGCAATCTTTGATGAATTCTGGAGTAAAGATTCAACTACTGAACTATATCACTTTATTGGTAAAGATATTGTCTATTTCCACAGCCTATTTTGGCCAGCGATGCTTGATGGTAGTGAACATCGAAAACCGTCCAATATTTTTGTACATGGCTATGTTACGGTTGATGGTGCGAAGATGTCTAAATCACGCGGTACTTTTATTCAAGCAAGCACTTACTTAAGACATTTAGATCCAGATTGTTTGCGCTACTATTATGCGGCAAAATTATCACCACATATTGATGATATTGATTTAAATTTAGAAGATTTTGTACAACGTGTTAATAGTGATTTAGTAAATAAAGTTGTGAACATCGCATCGCGTTCGGCTGGATTTATTAGCAAACGTTTTGATGGCAAATTATCTGATAAAGTTGCAGAGCCAGGGCTTTATGCGCAATTTGTTGAAAAGGCCAAAGTGATTGCCGATTACTATGAACAACGTGAATCAAGTAAGGCTATTCGCGAAATTATGGCATTAGCAGATGAAGCAAATCGCTATATTGACGAAAAAGCACCGTGGGTTGTGGCTAAACAAGAAGGACAAGATCAAGCTTTACAAGATATTTGTTCAATGGGTATTTTCCTATTCCGTATTCTAATGACTTACTTAAAACCTGTTGTACCATCGTTAGCACAGCGTACCGAAGAGTTTTTAAATAGCCAATTGGAATGGCGTAGTATTGATAACGCCTTAACTGGACATACCATTAATCGCTTTAAAGCCTTATTTAACCGAATTGATATGGATAAAATTACTGCAATGATTGAAGAAACTAAAGAATTAACTACATCGACAGCACCTGCTAAAGAAAAAGTAGCTGAGCCAATTGCTGATACCATTAATTTTGATGATTTTGCTAAAGTTGATATGCGCGTTGCATTAATCAAGAATGCTACTTTTGTAGAAGGTTCTGATAAATTATTGCAATTGACTCTCGATATTGGTGATGAAACGCGTAATGTGTTTTCGGGCATAAAACAATTTTATCCTGATCCTCAAGTTTTAATTGGTCGTTTAACGATTATGATTGCAAACTTAGCTCCACGTAAAATGCGTTTTGGCGTTTCAGAAGGTATGGTTCTTTGTGCGAGTGGTAAAGACGATGGTGAGGGTGTTTACCTTTTATCACCGGATAGCGGAGCAAAACCAGGTATGCGAATTTCATAATTCATATCTGCATTTTTAAAATAACATCTTAACAAATTCATATGCTTGTTAAGATGTTTGAGGTTACACATACGTTTTAGTATAAAAATTTATTCATTAAAGTTATATTTATTTAAGTCTCTTTTTCGATTATAAATGTTTATTTAACTAACTATAATGTAACTATTTCTGTTTTTGTCGACCTTCTCAAATAAAATCTCATTCGGCATCTTTTTCAAATACCATTACTGTTTCATCGGATGTAATAATCTTTCACAAATAAAGTTTGTGTTTAAATTACAATACTTTATTTTCATACCTGTTAACGTAATCCAATATTATTTGACGTTGCATGTTTCACAAATAGCAGTAAATTTGTAAAAATTTTCTAGATATTAACAAATATTAAAAAAACATTCTTATTCAATAATTAATGGATGGCAATTCTTTATTAGAAAGAGCAGTTAAAAAAGTGGAAGACAGAATAGCTATAATAGAATTGTTGAAAAGTCTAATCTAAATGTACGTTCATATATCGGCAATTAGGTTACCTTAAATCTTAATTTATGCACATGTCAGAGCGTTTTTTTGTAAAAAAGTTTCAGATTAAGTATATGTTTCAGTATAAAATTTATTGGATTTAAGCTGTTATTATCGGTCTTAGCTAATAATTGAAATCCTTAATAATAAATCCTATTGCCGTTATTTTAATTTTAGTATTATGTTATAAATGAAAGGTAAAGTAAGGGGGATAGCAATGTTGTTATCCCCTAAGTGTCGACAGTTAATGATATTAGATAAACATATTATCTATCTTTAGATTTATAAACTTTAAATCCTTTCTTTTTATTAATGAGTAAAATAAATTAATTTTTCTCTTAAATTTTTTGATTTTGTGAAGGATTTCCAGAATAAGGAAGTATGCTATCTTTTAACGAAAATGAGAAATCTGTCGTGTTGATCTCTCCTATGATTTTATCACTATCATATAATGCTAACAAAAATTGCGCCATGTCATCGGCGGAATGATATTTTGCAAAACTTTTATCATAATCATATTTATCAACATTATTGGCTTTTTGTCCAAATTCTGTTTGCGTTGCCGCGGGTGCTAGAACTTTCGCACGTAACTGTGCCTTAGCTTGTATCAATTCTTGCGCTAATCCTTCAGTAAAAGCATTCACATAAAACTTGGTTGCACAATAGGTGACCGCATTTGGAACAATAGTATATCCTCCTCTTGATGAAATATTGATAAGTTGCGTACCTGATTGATTATGATATTTACGCACATAGAGCGTTGATAGGATAGTTAATGCCTCAATATTTAAATGCAACATCGACTCTATTTTGTTTAAATCTTGCTCGCCAACACTGCCATAGTGGCCAAAACCGGCATTATTAATCCATGTCTCAATAAAATATGGTTCTAAATCTGTAAAAAGTGAATGAACATTGCTCGAAACAGACAAGTCACATTTCTTTATAATGACATCTAATTTAGGATTAATATCCGCAATTTTTTGTTTGAGTAAAGTTAACTGCTCTTGCCTCCTAGCAATAACAATTAGTGGTTTATTTCGTTTTGCAAATTCGATCGCAGTTGCATAACCTATTCCTGAGCTAGCTCCAGTAATAACAGTATATCTTAAATCTGTGTTGACCATTTTTTCTTATCCACCTTTGAAATTGTTATTTAAATTTTGATTAATGATTATTTTATAAATATCATCTTTATAATGTTCTTTTATCTCGTGAATTACATAACATGACTTGATAGTGAGCTTGAATAAATAATTTAGCTCAAGCTTGACTTACAAACTCAGCTTCAATTATTTCAATTTTTTTAACTTATTAATTCCTTAGTGATGAATGAATTTGTTATATTATTCTCTTAAAATAAAAGATAATAAATGATATTAAAATTGTTTTATTAACAACTGAGGGTTGGTAATATGGATCTTTTAAGAAGTATGGAAGCTTTTGTATTGACCGTAAAAACGGGTTCATTTGCAGCTTCAGCGATTTCATTAAATACATCACCACAAATGGTCGCCAAATATGTGGTATTTTTAGAAGATTATTTAGGCTTAAAGTTACTGAATCGTACGACGCGATCTCAAAAGTTAACAGAGTTTGGTAAACAGTATTATGAAAAGTGTTTATTTATCCTTGATGAAGTGAAAAGTTCAAAAACATTAGCGCAACAATTTATTGAAGAGCCTAAAGGTCGACTTCGAATTAGTGCGCCAGTGAGTTATGGACATTTTAATTTAATTTCTGTGCTTAGTCGGTTCATGAAAAGCTACCCTAAAGTAAATGTTGATCTTCAATTAAGTGATCGCTATGTCGATTTAGTTAAAGATGATTTTGATATTGTTTTTCGAATTGGCGAATTATCTAATTCAAGTTATATTGCTCGTAAACTCAATTCTTACAAACTTATTTTTGCAGCTTCACCAACTTATCTTGCCAAAAAAGGTATACCAGCGACACCTAATGATATAAAAAAACATCAGTGTTTAATTTATCAATATGTCAATCCAACTAAAAAAAATTATCTTTGGCCTTTTACTATTAATGGAAAAGTAATCAATATTCCCATATCAGGATCTTTAGAAAGTAATGATACTTTAGCTTTAGCAAATGCCGCTGTCGAAGGTTTGGGTATAACTATGTTACCTCACTCAATGCTGAGTGAGCTTATTCGTCAGAATAAATTATTACCAATATTACAAGATTTTTTACCACCAGAAAGAGAGGTTCATCTGCTTTATAAGTCCGATAAACAGCAGCTTCCTAAACTTAAGATTTTTATTGAATTTATCACAAATTCACTATGATAACTAGAAGTTTTTTTTAAGTTTAAGTTAGTTTAAAGAATTTAAATTTACTTTATTTAAATTCTCAATAAAGTCGATAATAACATAAAAGGCGATAAAAAACGCCTTTTATGTAAATGGTTGCAAAATAATCAGCAATGATTATTATTTTATGGTAGCTAAAGTGCTTAATTCTTTACCTAACATATTGTTTAAATATACCAAGTCATCAGCGGTTAAAGTACCAATGGCATATTTCAACTGTAGTAAACTTGTTAAATAATTATATTTTGCATCGGATAAATTTCGTTTAGAACTATAAAGCTGAGTTGTTGCATTTAACACATCAACAATGGTACGAGTACCAACTTGATATCCAGATGATGTTGCTTCTAATGAACTTTCGGCAGACACAACAGCTTGTTGATAAGCTCTGATTGAACTGATTGAGCTTGCAATATTGTTGTAAGATGAGCGAACCTGATTAATCACACTACGATTAGTGCTTTCCAATTTCTCGCTGTAACTGACAAAATTATGCTGGGCTTGTTCAACTTGTGACATAGTTGCGCCACCAGAAAAAATCGGCATGTTGACACTTACACCAACATAGTTATTACCAGAATAGCTTTTACTATGATGAGACCCGATTGCACCGTTTGAGGAGTAACTTCCATACCTCTCATTTTTATTTAAGTTTGTTGATGCATCTATACTTGCAGTAGGCATATAACCCGATTGTGCAAGTTTAATTTGTTCTCGGGCAATATCTTGATTTAATTTCATTGTTAATAAATTGAGATTAGATGTCTCGGATTGTTTTAACAATGCATTAATTTGAGTTGGCTCTTCTGTTTTAAATGTTTTGGTATCAATAGTCGCTAAACTAGAATAAAAACGACCACTCACTTGACGCAAGTTTTCAATTGAATTATTCAACTCATTTAACGCGTTAACTTGTTGAGCCACTGTTAAATCATAATTAGCTTGAGCATTTTGTACGTCGGTAATAGCCACTAAACCAACTTGATGTTGTTGACGCGTTTGTTCTAATTGGCGACCAATTGCTTCTTTCTGAGCATCAATAAAGCTTAAGGCATCAAGTGCTTTTAATACATTAAAATAAGCAACTGAAGTATTTAAAATTAATGTTTGACCTTGATATTGATAAGCGATATCAGCAATACTTGCTTGTTTTTTCGTAATATCTAAAGCTTTCCAACTTGAGAAATTAAAAATACTTTGTGATACCGTTACTTGATATAAATTACCACTTTTATTTTTTTGTCCACTGATGTCGCGGCGACCATGTGTTACACCATAAGATGCATTTAGACCAACTTGTGGTAATAAACTTGCTCGTGAACCTGAAATTGCTGAGTAAGCTTTCTCTCTTTCTGCTAAAGAACTGCGTAAATCTGGGTTTGTCTCTCTAGCTTGTTCATAAACTTGAATCAAATTTTCAGCAAAAACTGCTTGGCTTAATGTTAAGCCGATTAAAAAGGTTAGCGTTTTTTTCATCAATCATCTCTTTAAAAACATTAAAATATAATTGTATTTTCATTTGTGCGATTTTAACAGATAATTAGCATATAGTAAGCATAGTTTATTTGCCATTCGCACTTTTTATTAAAATTCAGCCCAAAACGAGACACAATATGAAAATAAAAAATAATCCAATAAATTTTAACCAAAATGATGTATTTAATCTAACTAAACGGGTACTTTATAAAGGTTTCTTTTCTTTACTAGAATATCGTTTTCAATATCGTAAATTTGATGGTTCAATGAGCGATGTCGTTACCCGAGAGGTGTTAGAGCACGGCCATGCTGTGGTCTTGTTAGCATATGATGTTAAACGTGATGAAGTTGTTTTAATTGAACAAATCCGTATCGCTGCAATTGAAACTCAAGAAACCCCATGGATGTTAGAGTTGATAGCGGGAATGATGGATCATGAAAATGAATCATTTGAAGAAGTGGCTAGGCGTGAGGCAATTGAAGAAGCAGGTGTTACCATTGGTCGATGCAAACCTATTATTAGTTATTTAGCTTCTCCGGGAGGATTAACTGAAAAATTACATATTTTGGTTGGTGAAGTTGATGCATCAACCGCAACAGGGGTTCATGGACTTGCGGAAGAAAATGAAGATATCAAAGTTCATGTTGTCAGTCGAGAGCAAGCTTATAAATGGGTTGAAAATGGAGTAATTAATAATGCAGCATCAATTATTGCTTTGCAATGGTTGCAACTCAATTATTTAAATCTAAAAAATGAATGGAAGTAATTACTAATTATATTTAATTATTTCTTTCATTAAAATGTGATCTATTTTACACTTTAATATAACGCTAGGATTTATAATAAAATTATATAGTTTACTGCAATGTTTTGTTTTGCTATAAACATTATTAACAATATTATATTGATGAATAACTGAGGTGAATTTTGGAGTCACTTTTACAGCTTCCAACAAAAAATAAAAATTACGGTAAAATATTACAGATTACGGATACCCATCTTTTTGCTGATGGAAGCTGTGCTTTGCTTGGAGTGAATTCAAACGCAAGTTTTTTGGCTGTAATCGATGAGATTAAAAAATGCAGTAGAACATATGATTTAATTGTAGCAACAGGCGATTTTGTTCAAGATGGTACAAAAGAAGCTTATAAATTTTTTGCAGAGCAAATAACCACATTAAATACTCCTTGTGTTTGGTTGCCTGGAAATCATGATAACTATGAATACATGCAATCCGTTTTTGCTAATTATCGACTTTTAGATAATAAAGTTGCTTTGTTAAGTGATAAATGGGTAATTATTCTTTTAAATAGTCAGGTTGAAGGTCAAGCCTACGGCTTATTAGCGGATTCAGAATTACTTTTTTTACAAAAAAATTTAGATAGATATTCTGACAGAAATGCACTAGTCTTTTTACATCATCATCCTATCAATTCAGAGTGTCACTGGCTGGATCAGCATATCTTGAAAAATAGTGTTGAGTTGGAAAAAACTATACAAGCTTATCCTCAAATAAAAGGATTAGGGTGGGGGCATATCCATCAAAGCCAAGATCATCAATGGTATACATGTAAAGCATTTTCTACGCCTTCAACTTGTGTACAATTTAAACCTAATAGTTATAATTTTGGGTTAGCTGATAAAGATGCGCCCGGTTGGCGTGAAATAACATTAACCAATGATGGTATGCTTGAAACAGAAGTATTTCGAATTAATGATAACCGTTTTGTTCCCGATTTATCCCAAAATGGCTATTAGTTATAATAAGTAATAATTTTATCTAATTATTACAGTAATGGGGCAAAAAAGTAAAATAATCGTTCAACAATACGTTGCCAAATAGGTCGCTGTTTCCATATTTCAATATTAACTTTTTCAGACTGTGCTAAATACCCTTGTAGAAGAGAAAAAAGTGATTGGGCAAATTCAGCATCATCAATGACAGTTGTAATTTCAAAATTTAACCATAAGCTTCTCATATCTAAATTGACTGTACCGACTAAACTAAGCTGATTATCAATTAAAACACTTTTAGTATGTAATAAATTATCATTGTATTGATAAAGTTTGACCCCTCCCTCAAGCAATTCTGAAAAAAATGCTCGACTAGCCCATTTAACCATTAAGGAATCGTTCTTTTTGGGAACGATAATAATAACTTCTACTCCACGCTGAGCTGCAGTACATACCGCATGTAAGATGTCGTCACTTGGAACTAAATAGGGGGTAGTAAAAATAATTTGTTTTTGAGCTGCATAAATTGCTGTCAATAATACCTGATGGATCATGTTTTCTGTATAACCAGGACCTGAAGCAATAAGTTGCATAATATGTTTTTTTTCTTCTGGGGGTTCGGCAAAGTCAGTAATTTGGGGTAAAGCAAGATCGGTACCTGTTTCTAATTCCCAATCACTAGCATAAATTGCACCCATTAACGTGGTAACAGGACCACGCATCCTGACCATAATATCGACCCATTCACCCACATGCTTATTCTGTTTAAAAAAGCGAGGATCGACAATATTCATGCTACCCGTATATGAGATATAGTTATCTATGATTGCAACTTTACGATGTTGTCTTAAATCTAATCGCCTAAACATAAATCGAAGTAAATTAACTTTTAGGGCTTCAATAATAATGATTCCCGCTTCGCGCATTCTTTTACTTGCATCTGTTCTAAGAAAACGGCGACTACCAGCAGAATCTACCATTAAATGACAAGTCACACCACGCTTAGTTGCTTCAATCAATGCTTTTTCAACATCATCGGCTCGTCCACCTTTATTCCAAATATAAAATACCATCTCGATGTTAGAAGTTGCTTGATTGATATCTTCAATTAGGTGATCAAAAATTGCGTCAGTATCACTCAGCAGTTCAATATGGTTACCGTTTATACCATCAAGCCCTGTTTGGTGTTTGCAAAGTTGAAAAATAGGTTTACTAACTTGACTGACTTGGGTTGTGAAAATATCTGGAAAAATGCTAATTCTATTTATAAAGTTAGCAATGATTGGACGCATTTTCTGTGCGCGTTTAACACGCTGTTGTCCTAGATGAGCCTCTCCTAACGAGAAATAAAGAATGATTCCAACTATTGGTAAAATATAAATCACTAGCATCCATGCAATTACATAGGTAGTTGGTCTTCGTTTAAACACAATTCGTAACGTCGTAGCAACGATCATCAACCAATAAACCAAAAAGATCAATGAACTGACTAAGGCGTGGAATGAAGTATATTGCATATAAGTTAGCTATTACTTAAGTTGAGTTTACTAATCCCATCTTTAGTACAATCATAATCCTGAAATACTTCAGGTAATGGTTTGGGATTATTGTGTTTATCCACTGAAACATAAGTAAATACTGCATCAGTGATACAAAAACGTTTTAGTGAATCTGTTGTATCAATTACTTTTTTAACCCAAACTTCAATACCAATAGTAATAGATGTTTTCCCTGTTTTGATACAATGAGCATAACAACAAACTACATCTCCCACCATTGCAGGCTTATGAAAAGTAATGCTACTCGCGTTTACTGTTACAACTCGATTTCTAGCGATCTCTTTTGATAAAATACCGCCAGCGAGATCCATTTGCGACATTATCCAACCGCCAAAAATATGACCATGAGGATTTGTATCAGCAGGCATTGCCAGTGTTCTTAGTACTAGTTGGCCTTTAGGGGATGTATCGGATTGTTTCATATTAAAATACTCCATCTATGCTATTTACTGTCTATATCTTTATCCATATTTTTATATATATAGATTCCTGATATTAAGGATAATAATAACGATGCACCAGGTAAAATAAATACTTTAAAAATCCAGAAAAAGTCATCTGTTGTATAATAGGTCGCACCTAAACTAATCACGCCACATGTCATGAAGAAAGCTATCCATAATATATTTAATCTATTCCAAATGACTGAATCTAGCTGAATTTCTTTGCCTAGAAGCTTTTGAAGCATATTTTTTTTGAAACCATACTGACTAATGAGTAAACCTGAGGCAAACAAAAAGTTAATAATTGTCACTTTCCATTTTATAACATTAGGTTCTCGGGTATAAAGAGTAAACCCACCAAAAACCATCACCATTAAATAAGATATCAATTCTACTTTGTCTATTTTTCGGTAAATGATAAGCACAATTAGAAAACAGACCGTTGCTGCTATCATCAAGGCTTGTACACCAACAAAGACATCATACATTGTCAAAAATATAAAAAAGATTACAAGGGGTATAAAATTCAAAAGCTGTTTCATGTAAATATTAACCTGATAGAAAAGATAACTTGTCTTAGTGATAATTGTAAGTGAAAAAGCCTATCAGAAATAGGCTTATTTTTTTGTATGAAGTTCAGGATGGGCTTTACAATTACCTGATTGGCAATGTCCATAAAGATATAAGCTATGAAAAGTTAATTTAACTCCATATTGCTCAGCAATTTCTTTTTGTCTTGCATTGATAATTTCATCTCGAAATTCAAATACTTCACCACAATCTAAACAAATTAAATGATCATGGTGCTTTTGCGTTGCAAGCTCAAATACTGCTCTGCCACCTTCAAAATTATGACGTGTTACGATTCCAGCATCATCAAATTGGTTTAAAACACGGTAGACGGTGGCGAGACCGATTTCTTCGCCCATATCAAGCAATTTTTTATAAAGATCCTCGACGGTGATATGTTGACATGAAGGATCTCTCAATAATTCTAAAATCTTTAATCGTGGTAACGTAACCTTTAAACCAGCACTTTTAAGCGCTGCATTATTATCATTATCATGATTTTTCATATTACATCCCAATTAAGTTATTAATAATTACATATTATAGAAACTATGTACGATAAATAAAATAAATCATTTCAATTGATTAAATGTTCATTTCGGTTTTGACTTGATTGACCCAATTACTGATTCGTTCTTCTGATAATTCTGGTTGGCGATCTTCATCAATGGCTAATCCTACAAAGTGAGTATCGTCAACTAAACTTTTTGATGCTTCAAAGCTGTATCCTTCAGTTGACCAATGTCCAACTATTTTTGCGCCCTTAGGCTCGATAACATCGCGTAATGTACCCATGGCATCACAAAAATATTCTGCATAATCTTCTTGATCTCCACAACCAAAAATAGCAACCGTTTTACCATTGAAATCAATTTGCTCTAAGTTAGGAAAAAAATCATCCCAATCAGCTTGTGATTCACCATAGTACCAAGTTGGAATACCTAAAAAAAGGTAATTATATTGTTCTAGTGTTTCTTTAGTTGTTTTTGCAATATCAAAAATATCTGCTTTGTCACTACCTAAAATTTGTTGGATTTGCTTTGCTACATTTTCTGTATTACCTGTATCACTACCAAAAAAAATACCAACGTTCGCCATATTTATACCTTTACTGTTATTACTTCATCAAAAATATGTTTTGAGTATATCATTGTCAATTAATATCAGCAATCATTCTCAATTACTATCAACATAAGATATTATTTACTACACAATTTATTCATCTTGGATTAGAATTATTATCAGTGTTTATATTAATTTAAATCATGGAATTTAGTTATGAACCTGCACGAGTATCAATCAAAATATATTTTTAAAGAATACAATTTACCCGTACCTGAAGGCTATGTTTGTAATTCAGTTGATGAGGTAAAAGATATTTTATCAAAATTACAATCCCAATCGGATATTAGTTCTTGGGTTGCTAAATGCCAGGTTCATGCCGGAGGAAGAGGTAAAGCTGGGGGCGTAATTTGTACTAAAAACTTTAACGAGATAAAAGGTTTTGCTGAAAAGTGGTTAGGTAAATATTTAGTCACTTATCAAACAACAGCCAAAGGCCAACCAGTAAATCAGATTTTAATCGAAAAAGCTTCAAATATTTTTAAAGAACTTTATTTAGGTGCAGTTATTGATCGAAGCTCTAAACGTGTTGTTATTATGGCATCGACTGAGGGAGGCGTTGATATTGAAAGTGTTGCTGAAAAATCTCCACACTTAATTCACAAAATGCCGCTCGATCCGTTAACTGGACCATCTGCTTTCCAAGGTCGTGAACTTGCTTTTAAATTGGGATTAACAGGTAAGCTTGTTAACCAATTTTCTAAATTATTTGTTAATTTTGCTAATCTATTTTTAGATAACGATGTTGCATTAGCTGAAGTTAACCCTTTAGTTATTACTAATGAACAAGAACTTGTTTGTTTAGATGCTAAAATCGTTCTTGATGATAATGCTCTTTTTCGTCATCCAAAATTAAATTATTTAAAAGATACAACGCAAGAAGATGAACTTGAATCCATTGCTGCCAAACAAGGTATTAGTTATGTTTCTTTAGATGGAAATATTGGATGCATGGTTAACGGTGCTGGATTAGCAATGGCTACAATGGATATCATCAAATTATATGGCGGTGAACCTGCTAACTTTTTAGATGTTGGCGGTAGTACAACTCAAGAACGTGTAGCAGAAGCATTTAAATTGATTTTATCAGAAAAAAACGTCAAAGCGATTTTAGTCAATATTTTTGGTGGTATTGTTCGTTGTGATTTAATTGCTGAAGGTATTATTAGTGCAATTCAAGAAATAGGTCTTAAGGTTCCGGTTGTTGTACGACTTCAAGGTAATAATGCCGAAATTGCCCGAGGTATTTTAGCTGATAGTAATCTAAATATTATTACTGCCAAAAGTTTAACAGATGCTGCACAGAAAATCGTTGGCGTTGCAAAATAGTGAGAGTGGAGAATATTTATTATGTCAATTTTAGTCAATAAAGAAACCAAAGTCATCTGTCAAGGATTTACTGGTAGTCAAGGTACATTCCATTCTCAACAAGCGATAGCATATGGTACTAAAATGGTTGGAGGCGTCACACCGGGTAAAGGTGGAACAACACATTTAGGTTTGCCAGTCTTTAATACCGTTAAAGAGGCTGTTGCGGCAACGGGTGCTACAGCCACCGTCATTTATGTGCCAGCTGCATTTGGAAAAGATTCCATCTTAGAAGCAATTGATGCTGGAATAAAATTAATTGTTTGTATAACTGAAGGCATCCCAACTTTAGATATGTTAATCGTCAAAGAAAAATTGAAACAAAACGACGTAGTAATGATTGGACCAAATTGCCCTGGAATTATTGTACCGAATGAATGTAAAATTGGTATTATGCCAGGGCATATTCATTTAGCGGGTAAAGTTGGGATTGTTTCTCGCTCTGGAACGTTAACTTATGAAGCAGTTAAACAGACAACGGATATCGGTATTGGTCAATCTGTTTGTGTCGGTATTGGCGGTGACCCAATTCCTGGAAGTGATTTTGTTTCAATTTTGAAATTACTTGAACAAGATCCAAAGACTGAGGCTATTGTTATGATAGGTGAAATTGGAGGAAGTGCAGAAGAAGAAGCCGCAGAATATATTAAAAAACATGTAACTAAACCTGTTATAGCCTATATTGCAGGAACATCTGCTCCAGCAGGTAAACGCATGGGACATGCTGGTGCGATTATTTCTGGTAACAAAGGTACAGCGAAAGAAAAAACCAAAGCACTATTAGCAGCAGGTATAACTATTGTTACTAACCTTGCTGATATCGGAAGTGCTGTTAAAAAACAGTTTGAAATATAATTTTTGATCCCTGTCAATTTTTATTCTTTAAATAATGTTGTACAATAGCTAAAGTAACTTTACAAATTTTGTGGGCATTTAAGCATTTAAGGATAAGGGAGCGCTTTATGTTAGATATAGTAGAACTGTCACGCCTTCAATTTGCACTCACAGCAATGTATCATTTCATTTTTGTACCATTAACACTGGGCTTGGCATTTATGCTTGCAATTATGGAAACAGTATATGTTGTGAGTGGCAAGCAAGTCTGGAAGGATATGACCAAATTCTGGGGTAAACTATTCGGTATTAATTTTGCTGTTGGTGTTGCTACAGGTTTAACCATGGAATTTCAATTCGGTACCAACTGGTCTTATTACTCACACTATGTGGGTGATATTTTTGGTGCACCGCTTGCAATTGAAGGATTAATGGCATTTTTCTTGGAATCAACGATGGTTGGTTTATTCTTTTTTGGATGGGATAGACTAAGTCGTGGTAAACATTTAATGGTCACTTGGTGTGTGGCGTTTGGTTCAAACTTTTCAGCACTTTGGATTTTAGTTGCAAATGGATGGATGCAATTCCCTATAGGATCTGACTTTAATCCGATAAACTCACGTATGGAAATGGCCAGCTTTTTCGAACTAATTACCAATTCTGTTGCTCAATACAAATTCGTACATACTGTTGCTGCAGGATACTTAACCGGTGCGATGTTTGTTTTAAGTATTAGCTCATATTATCTTTTAAAGAAACGAGATTTACCTTTCGCAAATCGTTCTTTTGCCGTAGCGGCCATGTTTGGTTTTATCATGTCAATTGTTGTCGCCGTCATGGGGGATGAAGCAGGTCACGAATTGTCGACCGTACAACCTACTAAACTGGCAGCAATTGAAGGCGAATGGGAAACTCAACCTGCACCAGCGTCATTTAATGTGATTGCATTCCCATCGCAAAAAAATAAGGAAAATTTATTTGCAATTGAGATTCCGTATGTAATGGGAATAATGACGACCCGTTCACTTGATAAGCAAGTAATTGGTTTGAAAGATATTATTACTGATAATGAAACCAGAATCCGTAATGGTATCTTAGCCTATGCTAATTTAGAAAAAATTCAAAAAGGCGATCAAGATCCATCTGTTCTTAAAGCCTTTGAGGATAATAAAGCCGATTTAGGATATGGTTATTTGGTTAAACGTTTTACTGATCGTGATAATTTAACGATTCCTGAGGCTACTGAAGAACATATTAAAGCGGCGACAGATGATTCAATTCCAACTGTATGGCCTTTGTTCTGGGCATTTAGAGGAATGGTTGGTTTTGGATTGCTGATGATTTTAGGTGCCGGACTCGCGTTATGGGCAACTTACAAAAATAAAATTGGTCAAAAACGTTGGTTACATCGTTTACTTCTTCTATTATTGCCTGCGCCATGGCTTGCTTGTGAATGTGGCTGGTTTGTTGCGGAATATGGTCGTCAACCTTGGGCAATTCAAGATATTTTACCGACTGGAGTCGCCAATTCCTCGTTAACGCCAGGGGAAGTATTATTTACTATGACCTTAGTTTGTGGTCTATATACACTATTTTTAGTTGCTGAATTGTTCTTGATGTTCAAGTTTGCACGATTAGGACCGAGTTCATTAGGTACTGGCAACTATTATTATGAAAAAACACAAGCGATATCAGAATAGGCATAGGGAGTATATACAATGATTGATTACGAAATTGTACGCGTCATCTGGTGGGTGTTGATTAGTGTTGTTTTAATCGCTTTTGTTATCACTGATGGCTTTGATATGGGCGTTGGTATTTTATTACCTTTTATCGGTAAAACTGATTCTGAACGTCGTATAATGATAAATGCAATTGCTCCACACTGGGATGGTAACCAAGTTTGGTTAATTACTGGTGGTGCAGGTATATTTGCTGCTTGGCCTATGGCTTATGCTGTATCCTTTTCTGGTTTTTATATTGCGATGATTTTAGTGTTATGTGCATTATTCTTTAGACCAATTGGTTTTGATTATCGTAGTAAATTAGAGAACACTAAATGGCGTAATATGTGGGATATCGCTATCTTTTTAGGAAGCTTTGTTCCTGCACTTGTGTTAGGGGTAGCTTTTGGAAACTTATTAGAAGGTGTACCATTTAGATTCGATAATTCTTATCGTGCTTTTTATGATGGTTCTTTTTTTGGTCTACTTAATCCATTTGCATTATTAGCAGGTATTGTCAGCTTAATGTTAATGGTTGCTCATGGTGGGGCTTGGTTGCAATTAAAGACTTCTGGTGAACTTTATCTAAGAGCTAGAAAAGCAACCCAAATTGCTAGTTTAATTATGTTAATTGCATTCGTATTGGCTGGTGTGTGGGTTACTTTTGGTATTCATGGTTATGAAATTACTAGTGCAATAGATTACAATGGTGTTTCTCATCCGTTAAATAAGACTGTATCAACAGATGTTTCATGGTTAAAAAATTACATGAATTACCCTATTTTATGGCTTGTTCCTGCATTAGGTGTATTATTACCATTATTAACTATTTTCTTTTCTGGTTTGAATAAAAATGGATTAGTGTTTTTATCATCTTCTTTAACCATTGCTTGTGTATTATTTACATATGGTATTGCAACATTCCCATTTGTTATTCCATCAAGCATTATGCCAAATGCTAGTTTAACAATATGGGATGCAAGTTCTAGTCAATTAACACTGAATATAATGTTTGGTGTGGTGGTAATATTCTTACCAATCATACTTTTCTATACTATTTGGAGTTATATAAAAATGTTTGGGCGATTAGACAAAAATCATATTGAAAATAATAAACATTCACTTTATTAAGGAATAATTATGTATTACGTATTATGGTTCATTGGAGTTATTGCAACTTGTATGCTTGCTGTTGTTACTGGACTTTGGGTTGAAAACTCTAGTAACGAAAAAGAAATGAACAAATAGTGAAATCTACAAAAAATAAATATAAAGGTGACAAATTGTCACCTTTTTGATTATTAGTCTGCCAATGTGATAAATAATTGACAAATGATAATTGTTTTCATTTAACTATTTTTATATCATAGTGCAGCGAATTTTATATTCAGATATAATGTCGCTAATTTTTTAGTTTAAATTAGATCATAGAATATGAAACAATTCAATTGGAATGCAAGAGTCTATTATGAAGACACGGATGCTGGCGGAGTTGTTTACCACGCTCGGTATCTTGCTTTTTATGAACGTGCTAGAACAGAAATGCTAAGACAGCTTGATATTAGTCAACAAACATTACTACAAGAAGGTATTGCTTTTGTTGTTAAAAAGATGGATATTAGCTACGACTTTCCAGCACGTTTAGATGACATGCTAACTATCAGCACTCAGGTTGAGCAAATTCGTAAGGCGTCTATTATTTTTAAACAGACTATATTAAATCAGAATAAGCAAATTATCAGCAATGCTGATATAGTTATTGCTTGTGTCAATATGACTAAAATGAAGCCATGTGCGCTTCCAAAGTTATTAGTTTTGGAGTTTATTTAAGTGGAAAATTTGAATATTATTGATCTTTTTTTACAGGCAGGCCTTTTGGTACAAGGCGTTATGTTATTGTTACTAGCATTTTCTGTGATGTCTTGGGCTATTATATTCCAACGTACTAAAATTTTAGGGAAGGCTAAAAAACAAATTGATCAATTCGAAAATAGTTTCTGGGCATCGGAAGAACTAAATATGTTGTTTGATAAAGCAAAATATCATAAAGAAGACATTAGCGGTACAGAACATATTTTCTATTCAGGTTTTAAGGAATTTTCACGTCTTTACCAAATCAACCCAAATATGCCAGAAGCTGCATTAGATGGAGCTTCTCGCTCTATGCGGTTAGCAATGAACCGTGAACTCGATAATTTAGAATTACATATTCCTTTTTTAGGTACTGTAGGTTCAATTAGCCCTTATATCGGCTTATTTGGTACTGTTTGGGGGATTATGCATGCGTTTATTTCTTTAGGTGCGGTAAAACAAGCAACATTACAAATGGTTGCTCCGGGGATAGCTGAAGCTTTAATTGCAACGGCGATTGGTTTATTCGCTGCTATACCTGCTGTTCTTGCTTATAATCGCTTATCACTACGTGTAAGTCGACTTGAACAGAGTTACCTTAATTTTATTGACGAATTTTCAGCTATTTTACAACGTCAAGCTGTGGCTGTTAGGAAATAATTATGAGTAGACGTTCACGATATTCAACTAAATCTGAAATCAATATAGTTCCGTTGCTTGATGTATTATTAGTGTTGGTGCTTATTTTTATGGCAACAGCACCAATTATAAGCCAAAGTGTAGAGGTAGACTTACCTGAAGCATCAGAATCAAAAACAGTTTCTCCTGCTGACAATAAACCGATAATCATTGAAGTATCTGGTATTGGTGTATATGCTCTCATTATTGATCAAGATCGTCAATCCGACTTACCGCAAGAGCAAATTGTTGCTGAGGTAAAACATCAAATTTCAATAAATGAAAAAGCTGTTTTTTTAGTTGGTGGTGCTAAGAATGTTCCTTATGAAGAAATTATAAAAGCATTAAATTTATTGCAATCTGCAGGCGTTAAATCTGTTGGACTGATGACTCAACCAATTTAACTAACCATAATAATACATTAAAAATATCAGCAATGTCTTATATGCGAAATTCTAAATTAAGTATACCAATCATAATATCGATTATATTACATTTAATCTTAATTATTATTCTTGGTTATCAAGCTATAAAAAATATAGATGGTGTCAATTATGGTAAAGAGACTGGAAACAGTATTGATGCTATTATGATCGATCCTTCTGTTATGACTGATCAATATCAACGTCAATTAAAAACGAAAGAGAGCCAACAGCAAGCTGATAGAAAAAGAGAACAGCAGTTAGCCGATCAAGCTAAAGAATTGCAAGAAAAACAACTAGCTGAACAACAATATCTAAAGGATTTAACAAAAGAACGTATAAAACTTGCTGAGCAATTGAAAAAGCAAGAAGAAGAAAGGATTGCAGCAGAGAAAGCAGCAGCGGAAAAGGCAGCGGCAGAGAAAGCAGCAGCGGAAAAGGCAGCGGCAGAGAAAGCAGCAGCGGAAAAGGCAGCGGCAGAGAAAGCAGCCGCGGAAAAGGCGGCAGCAGAAAAAGCAGCGGCAGAGAAAGCAGCCGCGGAAAAGGCGGCGGCAGAAAAAGCAGCAGCGGAAAAGGCGGCGGCAGAGAAAGCAGCGGCGGAAAAGGCGGCAGCAGAAAAGAGAGCAGCGGAGATTAAAGCTAAACAAAAGGCAGAACAGGCTAAAAAAGATAAAGCTATTAATGATCTATTAGGTGGTCTGACTTCTGGCGCTCCAAATTCTCCAAGTGATCAAAGTGGAGCTTCTGCAAGTCGTAAAGGTTCATCCGAAGATGAACTAGCTAAATACAAAGCGTTAGTGACAAATGCTATAAGCAATAAATTTATAAATCCAGCTAATGTTTATAGTGGCAAAAGTTGTGTTTTACAAATTCAAATAGCACCGGATGGGTTATTACTTAATGTAACTTCTAGTGGAGGTGATGAAGCTTTATGTCGTGAAGCGGTTGCTGCCACTAAACTTGCAACTATTCCAAAACCAGCGAGTGGTTTATATGATGAAGTAAAAAATATGACAGTTGAATTCCAACCCAAATAGTATTGAAATTATTTTATTAAAAATGATTTGATCTAAAAGCTTCTTTATAGAAATAAATTTTCAACATCTTTTAATGGAGATGTTGAAAATCAATTATTCGTCCTCATATATCTTCTATTCATTCCAAATTTAGTTATTTTAAGTAAGAGAAGGAGCAGAATATGACAACAATAGTCAGCGTTCGCCGTGAAGGGCAAGTGGTTATTGGTGGTGATGGTCAAGTTACACTTGGTGAACGTATTATTATGAAAGGTAATGCACGTAAAGTTCGTCGTTTATATAATAATAAAGTAATTGCGGGTTTTGCCGGTGGTACTGCCGATGCTTTTACACTTTTTGAGTTATTTGAACGTAAACTAGAAATGCACCAAGGTCATTTAACTAAGGCTGCTGTTGAACTAGCTAAAGATTGGCGTACAGATAGAATGCTACGTAAATTAGAAGCATTACTTGCTGTTGCCGATGAAAGTGCCTCACTGATTATTACAGGTACTGGTGATGTTATACAGCCAGAAGATGATCTTATTGCCATTGGTTCGGGTGGACCTTATGCTCAAGCAGCAGCTAGAGCTTTGTTAGATAATACAGCATTATCTGCACATGATATCGTACAAAAATCTCTATCAATAGCGGGTGACATTTGTGTTTACACCAACAACTTCCAAACTATTGAAGAACTCAATTACTAATTAAACTGATTTAAGAGAACTACTATTATGTCTGAAATGACTCCTCGCGAAATTGTAAGCGAATTAAACCAACATATTATTGGACAAGATAAAGCAAAACGTTCAGTTGCTATTGCTTTGCGTAATCGTTGGCGTCGAATGCAACTTGATGAAGCATTACGTCATGAAGTTACGCCAAAAAATATTCTCATGATAGGTCCAACGGGTGTTGGTAAAACAGAAATTGCAAGAAGATTAGCTAAACTTGCTAGAGCTCCATTTATTAAAGTCGAAGCAACAAAATTTACCGAAGTTGGCTATGTAGGTAAAGAAGTTGACTCAATCATTCGAGATCTAACTGACTCTGCTGTTAAGATGATTCGGCAAGAAGCAATTGAAAGAAACCGAAATAGAGCTCAAGAACTAGCTGAAGAACGTATTTTAGATGTGCTTGTACCGCCTGCTAAAGATGGTTGGGGGCAAGTTGAAAATAATAATGATTCGACTGCTCGACAAGCATTTAGAAAAAAATTACGAGAAGGTTCACTTGACGATAAAGAAATAGAAATCGAAGTTGCTGGTGTTAATATTGGCGTTGAAATTATGGCGCCACCAGGAATGGAAGAAATGACTAATCAATTGCAGTCAATGTTCCAAAATTTAGGTGGGCAAAAAACTAAAGCTCGCAAAATGAAGATTAAAGATGCCTTCAAGCAGCTTACTGAAGAAGAAGCAGCAAAATTGGTTAACCCTGATGAGCTTAAACATGAAGCAATTGAAGCAGTTGAACAAAATGGTATTGTGTTTATTGATGAGATTGATAAAGTGTGTAAAAGAGGTAATTCCTCTGGACCAGATGTTTCGCGTGAAGGTGTTCAGCGTGATTTATTACCACTTGTTGAAGGTTGTACTGTTTCAACTAAACATGGCTCGGTAAAAACCGATCATATTTTATTTATCGCTTCTGGTGCATTCCAAACTGCAAATCCATCAGATTTAATTCCTGAACTTCAAGGGCGTTTACCAATTCGAGTTGAATTACAAGCGTTAACTAGCGAAGATTTCGAAAGAATTTTAACTGAACCGAATGCATCATTAACTGTGCAATATAAAGCATTAATGGCAACTGAAGGGGTGAATATCGACTTTACACCTGACGGTATTCGTAAAATTGCCGAATCAGCTTGGCAAGTAAATGAGCAAAATGAAAATATCGGTGCTCGTAGGTTACACACTGTGCTTGAACGTCTAATGGAAGAAGTATCATTTGATGCAAGTGAACTTAATGGCAAAACAGTGACTATTGATGCTAAATATGTAAGTGACCATTTAGATAAACTTGTAGCAGATGAGGATCTAAGTAAGTTTATTCTATAATAAATAGAGTAGGATTTTACTAACAATAAAAAAGGTGAGTTTTTAACTCACCTTTTTTTATTATGCTTGTTAGTTAATTTAGCTTGTTATTTGCTCAATAAATTTTCTAACATATCAACGGCTTTTTGTTTGGAATTTGATTTTGAGCCATCTTTTGAGCTGCGATTTTCTAATTTGTTGCGAAATTTATCTAAACTTTCTTGTAACTTATCATTAAAGAGATCTTTAATCACTTGACCTATATCAAGTTGATAATGAAGTTTAGAAAATTGCCCGTAAATACGCAGTGGAATTACTAGTTTTTGTAGTTTGGCAATAGTTTCGCTTTTTCCGTTCCAACCACCAAGAATTTTAATGTTCATGTTAATATCGAGATCTTTTTGAATCATCCCAACTTTGCCCGAACCATCAACTATTTCAAGGGTTGGTGAAAGGGCATTTAATGTTGTTAATTCCAGATCTCCTCTATTTAAATAGGCATCAGTACTAATTTTAGAAAATTCTGTATAATTTTTCATATTTTCAGTTGCTGAAACATCTTTAGTATATTTAGTTGCAGCATTCTGAATGATACTATTTATATTGATTTTATTTAATTTCGCATTAGTTACATTAATTGATAAATTACCTTTTAAATTTTCTAATAACTTATTTCCAGATAATGTATTTACTTCTATATCTCCGCTTGCATTAAATAATCCTTCCAAATCATTAGGTGTTTCCATCTGGTTGAAAAATGTATTTAAATCAATATTAGTAACTTTTGGAATTAGTTTTATTTGAGTATATTTTTGTTTACCATTTGCCATACCCGTAGCTGCTATGTGACCTTTAGCGAAGTCAAAATTAATATTTTGGAATGTTGCAACTCCATCATTATTGGCTAAAGCTACATTGATATTATTTAATATCATCTTATTAACATTTAATTTTTTAATGTCTAGTTTTGCTTTAGCGTTAAAACTATTAAGAAAGTTTAGTTCGTTATCTACATTTGTAACATTAGATACAACAGGCGGAGATTGTTGTATTGTAATGTTTTCATTTGTTTTTTTGTCTTTCTCTAAAAAAGGCGTAAGATTTAGCTCATTACTTGTTACCGTTAAATCGATATAAGGCTTTTTATCAAAATTAGCATTAACGGCACCAGAAAAATAATTTTCATTAACTGAAAAAGATAAATCCTTGCTTGTTAATTGTTTTGAATTGTGTAGATAATTAATAACACCTTTCAAATTGCCTTTTAGTTCTTTGGTAGGAATAGCTACGCCCTTATAGGTGTAATCAAATTTCTTCAGATCAATTATGGCTTTTTCTGGGAATAGTGCTAAATCAACATCTGCATCAGCCACATAAGAAAAATTTTGTTGATTACGATCGATATTGCCTTTAACATCAATAGCAATCTTTTTATCAGCCTTTTGGATGATAGCAAGGTTAATATTTCTAAAGTTGATAAAATCATCTTTATTTTGTAAAACAACAGTGCTATCAGAAACTTCAAGTTTATTTAAGGTAAATGCCCATTTTGTTGATGAGTCTTTCTGCTGCTTAGTTTGTGTAGTCTGACTTTCATCTGCAGAGGGTAGCTGTTCAGCTTTATGTTTATAAACTTGTCCTTTACTGTCATCGGTAATATTGATGATAGCCGATTTTATAAATACATTTTTAACCTCTAATTTTTTTGAAAATAAAGGAAATAGCTCTACATCAAGGCGCATATTATCCGCTGTTAAAATTGGCTTTTTGGCATCAATGTCAGACAGTTTAACTGAATCAGTTAATATACTTACTTGTGGCCAGATGTGCCATCGTAAATTACCGTCAATAGTTAATTCATAACCTGTTTTATCTTTAACTGTATCAGAAATAAAACCTCTATAATTGTTAGGATCAACAAAAATAATAAGAGATACGATACCAATGGCAGTAAGAAGAATTAAAACTAAAAGAGTAATCAATATTTTTTTGATCATGTTAATATTCCTTCAGAATAAAAACTACTGAGTGATTTAGTCTTTATCAATACGGCTAGCGACTGCGCCATGTTGATCTTTATATTTTGCATCTTGTCTACTATTATACGGCCTAGCTGCTGGACCGGTTAGTGTTTCAAAGCTAAGTGCTCCTATAGTCATTCCTGGTCTAAGTGCTAACGGAATTTTTCCAGAATTAAAAAACTCTAGTACAATTTGTCCTTGCCAGCCAGGATCGATCCTATGAGCTGTTACGTGTACCATAAGCCCAAGTCTAGCAAGAGATGATCGTCCATCTAACCAGCCAACCAAATCATTAGGAATTGTGACAGATTCTAAAGTGACGGCTAATGCTAATTCACCTGGATGAAGATAAAACGCATCACCTTCAGGTAATACTATTTCATCACTCATCACTTTTTCCAATACCGCAGATACTTCTTCTTTAGGACCGCTCAAATCAATATAAGGTGTAGTATGCTCCCTAAACGTACGAAATTTATTGCCTAATCTAACATCAATAGTTGCACCATTGATGCAGCTTGGCGCTGGTTGAGGGGTTATTTTTAATTTACCATTTTGTAAATACGTTTCGATATCTCGATCGCATAATCTCATGAGTTATCCTTAATGCAACTTATATTAGTTTATTCTAGCAGGTTCTTTTAATGTCGTCGATGTTCGCAAATTAAGGTTTTAGCACCCATACTCGTCCATAGTGATTATAAAAACCAGCCAGTTCTCCAGGCTTTTCACCAATGCCTAGATAAAGATCAAAGTGTTGACCTTTAATGGCCCCCCCTACATCTAGTGCGACCATTAATCGAGTCTCTCTTCTACCTCGATGTTGACCATCTTCATCAAGAAGTGGCACATCGGCTAAGATTACTGTACCAATGGGAATTAAAGACTTGTCAGAAGCAACTGATGCATTAGCGATTAAGGGAACCGAAGCCGCACCTTTTACTTCTGCATTATATTTTGGTTCAAAAAAGACAAAAGAACGATTCTGTATGAGCAATTGTTTAAGTTTTTCTTCACTTTTATTTTTAGACCAATCTTTTATTGCTTGCATTGATAATTCTTCTTTTTTAATTTCACCTTGTTTTACTAACAATTGCCCGATACTTGAGTAACTATAACCATTTTTTCCAGCATAACTGAAAAATACTAAGGGCTCACCATCTTCAAAATCAATATAAGCACTTCCTTGAACTTCCATAATAAAGTTATCCATTAGAGAGTTACTGTAAGCTATTTCCAGTCCTTTGCCAGCTAATGCACCATTATAAATTTGTTCACGGCTTGGAAATTGTCCTTCAGTTAGGGTTGGCATCTTATAAATAGGGTATTTGAATTCTGATGTTGGAGTATGTCTTGCTTTAATGACTGGTGTATAATAACCCGTAAAATGTACATTACCATAGCCATCTTGCCCAATCATTCTATAACTATTTAATCCAACTTTATAAAATTCATCAAAATCTAATAAGTTGTTAATCCAATTATTAACAGCGGTATAAATATGTTCATTTTCACGATACAACTCAGGGCATGAAGATTCAATCATTGCAACTTGAAGAACATAATCGGAAATATTAACAGGTGCGCTTAAATGGGGATATGATACATTAGAAGTTAATAGCAACTTACCATCCATGTATTGTTCATCCTGTTTAGGATTTTTATTTAAATGACTTTGGCAACCAGTTGATACTGATAGAATAACCAAAATGTATAAGACAGATAAGTAAAAGCAGCGTTTCTTTTGTTTCATGTTAATTATTTATTGTAATAAGTTATAAAGTATAGTGGATTATGCTACACAATTCTATTATAAGAAACTATAGATAATTATTATGTACCCATAAAAAGTTTTCATAACAATTCAGCTTGCGCTTTGATTCTATAGACTTTATAGTCCTATATTCTAGTGAATCGGAAAATTGTGAAAATAAAAGGTAATAATAGCAATGAGCATTAAATCCTCTAACCATGATCTAAAGCGAAACCTTTCTAACCGACATATTCAGTTAATTGCCATTAGTGGTGCAATCGGTACTGGCTTATTTATGGGGTCAGGTAAAACGATAAGTCTGGCTGGACCTTCAATCGTTTTTGTCTATATGGTAATTGGTTTTATCCTGTTTTTTGTTATGCGTGCAATGGGTGAAATTCTACTTTCAAACTTAAAGTATAAATCATTTAGTGATTTTGCGAATGACCTTTTAGGGCCTTGGGCTGGTTTTTTTACAGGATGGACTTATTGGTTTTGTTGGGTAATTACCGGAATTGCAGACGTTGTTGCCATTGCGGGATATGCACAACATTGGTTTCCTGACTTACAGGCATGGATACCAATGTTTTTGACGGTTATTTTATTAGCAACTCTAAATTTATTAACCGTAAAAATGTTTGGTGAGACGGAATTTTGGTTTTCAATGATTAAAATCGTTGCGATTCTTGGATTAATTGTTATTGGGAGTATATTAATTTTAATCTCATATCATTCTACCCAAACTGATACAACAGCAGCGTTTTCAAATTTATGGCAATATGGGGGGCTCTTCCCTAATGGTAGTATGGGCTTTTTTGCTGGCTTTCAAATTGCAATTTTTGCTTTTGTGGGAATTGAGCTAGTTGGTACTACCGCAGCAGAAACTGTCGACCCAAATAAAAATTTACCACGAGCAATTAATTCTGTACCTGCTCGGATTATCTTTTTTTATGTGTTTGCTTTAATCATAATTATGAGTGTTACACCTTGGACATTAATTTCACCAAATAAAAGTCCGTTTGTGGAATTATTTACCTTAATAGGTTTACCTGCTGCGGCAAGCATTATTAATTTTGTAGTGCTGACATCAGCTGCCTCTTCTGCTAATAGCGGTATTTACTCAACGAGTCGTATGTTATTTGGACTTGCAAAAAAGCAAGATGCACCAGAGCCTTTCGGAAAACTATCAAGTCGCTCTGTTCCAGCTAATGGTTTGTTATTTTCTTGTCTCTGCTTATTTGGTGGTGTGGTATTGATTTACCTTGTGCCTAATGTTATGGAGGCCTTTACCATAGTTACGACGATTTCGGCTATTTTATTTATGTTTATTTGGTCGATGATTTTAATTTCTTATATTGCTTATCGTCGTAAGAAAGCTGATTTACATGAGCAATCTGACTTTAAAATGCCTGGTGGTATTTTGATGTGTTTTGTCTGTTTGGCCTTTTTTGCATTTGTAATTGTGTTGCTTACTTTCGAAGCTGATACTTGCCAAGCTTTAATCGCAACACCTATTTGGTTTGTAATATTAGGAGTAAGTTATTATTTCCGTTCATTGAAAAGATAATATGTAAATTAAATATTGGCAGGCATATCCTGCCAATTCTCTTTTAATTATTCATCATTTTTTGCTGGCCAGATAAAGCTTGCAATAATACCTAAAACTAAAATTCCTAACACGATGTAAAGACTCATGCTTGGGCTAATATCGAGTCCATAACCAAACAGATGATGACTGGCATTTAAAGCTAATTTACCAGCAATGAAAAATAGTAAACAGATAACAGCTTTACCTAGATGCAGCAAATATTGTCGCATAGCCTCTAAAACAAAATACATCGTTCTAAGTCCTAAAATAGCAAAAATCATGGCACTATAAACAATTAATGGTTCTTGGCTAACCGCAATTACCGCAGGGACTGAGTCAAAAGCGAACATAACATCACTAAGTTCAATAACAACAATACATAAAAATAACGGTGTTGCATAAAGTACACTTTTAGAAATTTTGCCAATTAAATCGCTGTTTTCTGGTTTTTCAAGTTCGCTGTCTACTTGTTTTTGAGTCAATAAAAAAGAGTGTCCTACAATTTTAGGGTATGAGGGAAAAATATGTTTCGCTATGCGAAAGGCAATATGATTGGAATAATCTTTAATTTCATCATCACTGTTTTGATTTTTTAACATCATTATTCCCGTAAAAGCAACCATAACGGAGAAAACTAACTCCATCCACGGTCCTAAGGATAATAAACTTGTACCAATTATTACAAAAACTCCTCGGAATATAATGGCACCAATAACTCCCCAGTAAAGTAAGCGGTGACGGTAATTATTGGGTACGGTAAACCATGAAAAAATTGCCATAATAACAAACAAATTATCGACAGATAACGCTTTTTCAAGAACATAACCCGTTATAAATAAACTTGCAGCTGTACTACCATGATGAATGTATAAAAATAGTGCAAATCCTAAGGCGACTGCGATCCAAAAAATTGACCATCCAATTGCATTTTTTAAACTAATCGGTTTATCATTGTGGTGAGCATATAAGTCGATAATAATTGCAGCTAGGGATAACCCAACAAATACTAATACTGTTTCTATTGGAAATCCTAATGAATGTTGAATCATATTTATGTGACCTAGTTATAATTTTGATATACAGATAATTTGAATGGGAAATACTGTTTAATATAAACGGTATCATGTAATTATAAAAGTGGTACAGTATATATTGCTAGCTAAATCAAAAAAAGTTATATTTGAATCCCCCCATTAACAATTATAATTAATTAACATTTTGAGCCAATTTTCATGACAAATATCAGGATAATTATTTTATGTATTCTTCCTTTTTTATCAGGATTTTTACATGCGCAATCGGTAGAACCTTATTTATCAACGTTACCTAAAGGAAGCGATTTATCCATTCTGGTTCAATCTGTTGGTAGTAATCCGAAAACATTAGCAAAATATAAGAGCGATCAATTTAAACAACCGGCTAGTACTCAAAAAGTTATTACGGCTTTAGCTGCACAGCTTGAATTAGGTAGTGATTTTCGCTTTAAAACGCTTATGAAAACGAATGGTTCAATAAGTAATAAACAGTTGAATGGTGACCTTATCATTCAATTAAGTGGCGATCCCACCTTTTCAAGTGATAGATTAAAAATAATGCTTACTGAACTGCGGCAAAAAGGTATTGAAAAAATTGCAGGAAATATCATTTTAGATACTTCAGTTTTTGCCAGTCATGATAAAGCCGCTGGTTGGTCATGGAATAACTTAACTGCTTGTTATAATGCACCTCCATTCGCAGCAATCATAAACGATAACTGTTTTTATGCAACAATCACACCAGGAAAGGTAGGCTCTAAAGCATCTGTTTCAGTCGCATCTTATATTCCGGTAGTGGTATCTGCTGATATCAAAACAATTGCCGCCAATAGTAAAGATTTAAATGATAAATATTGTGAGTTAGATGTAAGCTATTTTGATAAAAATCGTTATCATCTATCTGGATGTGTTGCTTCTGGAAATAATAAAATACCATTAAAATTTGCGGTACTTGATGGAACAGCTTATTTTTCTGCAATATTAAAAAAAGAACTCAAATCACAAAAAATAGTTTATACAGGTAAAATTTTAGAGAAAAACCAAAAAAACAGCTCACAACTGACTTTATTAAGTTCCAGTGAGTCAGCCCCACTTTCTGAATTACTGACTGTTATGTTAAAAAAATCAAATAATTTATATGCTGATGCTATTTTTAGAACACTCGGAGCACATCATTACAACATTGCTGGAACTTGGCGTAATAGTAGCGATGCAGTTAAACGAATTTTACTTAAAAAAGCGGGTATTAATCTTGAAAATTTAGTCATTGTGGATGGTTCAGGATTATCCCGATTAAACTTAGTTAGTGCAGACAAATTAATGGAAATATTACAATATATTTCGGCGAATAATGCGCAATTAGGGATTATTGACATGTTGCCAATTGCTGGCGTTGATGGAACCTTGCAAAATCGTAAAAGCTTTAATCAATTACCCTTTAAGGAAACCATTCGAGCCAAAACCGGTTATATTCAAGGTAGTTATAATTTAGCTGGATTTATTCAAAAATCCGATGGTCAATATTTGGCGTTTGTGCAGTTATTATCAGGATATCACGCTGATACACAAGGTGAACCGAAAAATGGTGCAATAATGCGGTTTGAATCAGAATTTTATAAGAATTTTATTGATTAATAAATGAATTAAGGACACATATATGTACTAGCCTTATATGTGTCCTACTACTCTTTGTTCTGATAAATCAATAATTAAATGTTTTCACCTAAGAATCCACCACTCTGATGTTTCCAAAGTTGAGCATACAGTCCATTTTTATCAAGCAATTCTTGATGAGTTCCTTGTTCAATAATTCTTCCTTGATCAAGAACAACTAATCTATCCATTGCCGCGATGGTTGATAATCGGTGAGCAATGGCAATAACGGTTTTACCTTCCATTAAAGTATATAAACTTTCTTGAATAGCTTGCTCAATTTCAGAATCCAACGCACTGGTCGCCTCATCTAATAATAGAATTGGGGCATTTTTTAATATAACTCTAGCAATTGCAATGCGCTGTCGTTGTCCACCTGATAATTTTATGCCTCGCTCTCCTACAAATGCGTCATAGCCTGTTCTACCGTTTGCATCAACAAGTGTATGAATAAAGCTATCAGCATGAGCTTTTTTTGCTGCTATAATCATTTCTTCTTCAGTGGCTTGATTGTTACCATAGAGTAGGTTTTCTCGTACTGAGCGGTGTAATAGGGACGTATCTTGAGTTACCATACCAATTTGGGCGCGTAAGCTTTCTTGGGTAACGGTTGTAATTTCTTGTCCATCAATAATAATTTTACCACTTTGTAAATCATAAAAGCGTAATAATAAATTAATAAGCGTGGATTTACCTGCTCCAGAGCGACCTACTAACCCTATTTTCTCACCTGGATTAATTGTTAAATCCAAATCTTGAATGATAGAGTTTTGTCTTTTGGCATCATAATTGAAGTTAATGTGTTGAAAGTCAATTTTACCTTGTTTTACAACAAGTTCAGTTGCATTAGGTTGATCATTGACTGTTTTAGTTGAAGAAAATGTATTGATACCATCTTTCACTACACCAATATTTTCAAATAGAGCAGCCATTTCCCACATGATCCAATGAGAGAAACCGTTTAATCGTAATGCGACTGCGGTAGTTGTTGCGATTGCTCCAACACCAACTAACTGATCTGTCCATAACCATAAAGCAACACCAGTCGTGCAGAGTATTAATGTAATGGATAAAAGATGGTTAACAATTTCAAAACTGCTGACTAAACGCATTTGTCGATTAACAGTAACTAAAAACTCATCCATTGATTCTTGAGCGTATTTAGCTTCATTACCTGCATGTGAGAACAGTTTAACTGTCATGATATTGGTATAGGCATCGGTGACTCGTCCTGTCATGGTAGAACGTGCATCGGCTTGCATACTGGCAACTTTACCTAGGCGTGGAATAAAATAGTACATTGCAATCCCATAAAGCACAGTCCAACCAAGAAAAGGCATTAATAACCAAAGATCTAATTGTCCAATGATAGCCGCCATGGTAATAAAGGAAATAAGTACATAGATAAAAATATCTGCGACTAAAAAACAAGTATCTCTAACCGCAAGCGCTGTTTGCATAACTTTTGCTGATATTCTTCCTGCAAATTCATCTTGGAAAAAGCGCATACTTTGATTAAGAACTAATCTGTGCAAATTCCAACGCATTCTCATTGGGAAATTGCCAGCAAGACATTGATGTTTAATAATCGTTTGTAAACTGATGATTAGCGTACTGGCTAAAATTATTAAAGCTAATAAAATTAATGTGGTTTTTTCTTGCTGCCAAAATTTAGATGGTTCAACTTCTGCAAGCCAGTCAACCACTTTACCTAATGCAGCAAATAAAAAGGCTTCAAAAGCACCACTTAATCCACTTAGTATGATTAATAACAGCATAAACACGCGAGTGCCTTTGGTTGATTGCCATATAAAACTAAAAAAGTTTTTAGCCGCTGGTTGAGGATCATCTTTAGGATAAGGTGACACCAATTTTTCAAAAAATCGATACATAATAGACCTAATTAGTAAAATGATATTTTATTGGTAAATATATCAATGATATATGGAATATGAGATTAAGGCTAATGGATATAATTCATCCTGATACCCAAATTTAAGTGAAATTTTAAATAAACATTGCTTAGCTATCTACCTGTCATTAAAGGATTTATGAACATAAAAAAATAGTGAGGAAAATGTCTGGTTAATATTTCCTCACTTTAGCAATTATATATTGAAAAACAGTAGATTTCTATTTATTGGTTTAAAAAACGTCTTTAATGATTTGTACAACACGACCAACTATATTGTACTTATCAAAATGAGCTTTAGGTACTTCTATTGTTGGATATTGTTCATTGTTACATATTAAAATCCAACTACTCAAAGTTAGGCGTATTTTTCTTAACAAGGTAAAATTTTCATATTCGATTAAATATATTGCTCCATCAACCATCTCCGTTATATCCGTGTTTATAATAAGTCCGTTATTATTTTCAATTTCAGGCGACATTAAATCACCTTTTGCCCAATAGATAATTAATTTTTTTATATCTAAGCCACGATGAGATGCCCAACCTTCCACAACTGGATAATTCATTACAGGTGGTGTTTCTCTAATATAGCGTTGATACTGTGCTTCTTCTTTGGTTGGTAATTGTTTTTTATAAACAGGAATACGATAAATATTTTCATTATATACATCATCGTCATCGTCTTTTGGGTCAAATACTTCAAGTCTGTAACCCGTGGCAAGCCAGTTAAATGAAACATTACATTTCTCAGCAATTACCTCTAGACGAGTAAGTGAGGGATAGGTTTTTCCTGACAAATAATCCCTGATAACAGTTTCTGACATATCACATTTTTTCGCAAAAGCAGAAACAGATAAACCTTGCATTGAATTATATAGTCTGTCTTTGAAGGTTTTGACATTTTTATTTTTGATCATATTCATTTCTGTCTCGTTTTTCTTTTTTTCATCCGTATGGTAATTATAGTGCATATTTTTTAACTTTTATATACACGGTATTGGGAATAATATGTGTTTTAATGTGTTTTTCTTCGATTTAATGTTTTTAATTCGTGTTATATCGCGATTAATCCTTTTTTTTACGGTTTTAGGTTTTTGAACCAATATTTAGAAAAAAACCTTTGAATAGTTTTTTTCCGCTTTAAATCTGTAGTTTTGCACGATATTTATATTATTTTTATGAGTAATAACGTTTTTTTACCTTTTTTTTGATATTTATCTAATTAATGAAAGAGCTGAATTTCATTGGTAATCCATTTTAGTGACATGATTTTTAATATTTTGTTCGTTTTTTTAGCGATTCGTTTTTATAAAACAAAAAAACAAATAAAAACGTTGACTAAAGCGAAAAAAAATGGATAATAAGCAGGGTAAGGATTTTTCATTGTTTTCTTTCCTTATATTCCTTATATTTCATGTTGGCCTGTATAGTTTTATACAGGTCTTTTTTTATCCATAATCTAGTTATGAAATCCTTTCACAAAAAGAGTATAATGAAATCCCATTAAAACTTACGTCTAAGAATAAAGTTTAAATAGATAAGAGTAGTTAATTAAGAGGATTTTATTATGTCATTTAGTATCCCACACCTTTTAGTGTTTCTTGCTGTGGTTGTTCTATTATTTGGTACTAAAAAATTGCGTAATTTAGGTTCAGATCTTGGTTTCGCATTAAAAAGCTTCAAAAAAGCGATGAATGACGATGAAATTGAATTAAAGAAAGATAATAAGTAACGATTGATTAGTATGGATACTCACTTTGATATTGTAATCGTTGGCGGTGGTTTAGTTGGGTTAGCAACAGCTTGTGCACTTAGTCAATATGATTTGAAGATAGCGATTATAGATGCTAAGGTTCATCACAATGAATCTTTTCTACAAAATGAAATCGGCATAAGGGCTTCAGCAATTAATGGTGCTAGCCAAAGGTATTTTTCTCAAATAGGCATTTGGGATGATTTATTAAATAGTCATCGTGTGCAAGACTTTACCGAAATAGGAGTATGGGAAAAAAACGGTATAGCGCATCTTTCAGCTCACGCAAAAGATTATGGTTATCCAAATCTAGGCTATATCATCGAAAATAATCTGATCTCTCACTGTTTGTATCACTTTGCTAAAGAAAATCACAATATAACAATTTTTAATCTTGCTGCTATCGATAATTGTTATAATGACGATTATGCTTTTTTAACCTTGGCAGATAATACTATTTTACAAGCTAAACTTATTATTGGCGCTGATGGTGCACACTCTTGGTTGCGTAAACATGAAAAAATTTCAGTTTTTGAACGTAACTATCTTCATCACGCAGTAATTACAACCGTTGAAACTCAATACCCTCACCAATCTTGTGCTAAACAAATTTTTTATCCAAATGGTATTGTTGCTTTTTTACCACTTTGGCAAGCAAATAAAAGTTGCTTGGTATGGTCAACTAAACCTAACCAAGCAACGATTTTAACAGCGCTTACAGAATCAGAGTTCTGCCAAGAACTGTTTAAATTAACGGGCGATAAAGTAGGTAAATGCCAATTAATTAATCAACGGATGGTCTTTCCGCTAAAAGCGCGTTTTGCCAAACAATTTGTTAAACATCGAACAGTACTTATTGGTGATGCCGCACATACTATCCATCCTTTGGCTGGGCAGGGAGTGAATTTAGGTTTTCAGGATTCAGCTTTATTAGTTTCGACAATTAAGCAATTACATGATAAACACAAAGATATAGGACTTGCTGATAATTTAAAATCTTTCCAATTTACTCGCCGTAAAGATACGTTAGTAATGTTAACTGCGATGCGAACTATTCAAGACATGTTTAATGGTGATAACGTTTTGAAAAAAATGTTAAGAACTGCGGGCATGAATGCTATAAACAATTGTTCACCCTTGAAAAAACAACTTATTAAATACGCAATGCATATTTAATCGAATCCAAATATTTAAATCCTGCAAAATTTTTACAGGATTTAATAATAATTGAGTTATTTGAAAGCAACTTGATAAGAAGTTGGTACAAATGGTGAAGAGGGTACATGTATCGCCCAATATGGGTCTTTTAATAATCCTCGTCCAATTGCCACTAAGTCAGCATCCCCAGTACTTAATACATAATCTGCTAGGTATGGATCTTCTAACATACCAACAGCTATTACAGGTAAATTGATTGCTTGTTTGATCGCACGAGCCAAATATACTTGATATCCAGCATGAAACTGCGGTGTATGAGCTGGATCTAATTGCCCATCGCCACCACCACTTACATCCAAAATGTCAGCGCCTGCATCAGCGAAACGTTTTGCTATTTTACGTCCATATTCTATATCATAGCCATTTTTACTATACTCTTGCGCAGAAAAACGGATAATAAGTGGCATATTGCTAGGCATTACAGATTTAACTGCTTGTATAACTTGTTCACCAAATAATAATTTATCTTGACCGTATTCATCGGTTCTGTGATTAGTTTTTGGTGAGCTGAATTGATGAATTAAATACCCATGAGCGCCATGAATTTCTATGGCGTCAAAACCTGCTTCAACTGCCCGTTTTGTTGATTCTTTAAACTTTTGAATGATATCAATAATTTCATCTTTTGATAATTCTCTTGGCATTTGATACTGCCATTTTGGATTAGCTTCGTTGGAACCATCATAAAGAATAGGTGAACAAGAGACAACATCTGAAGCTCCTAAAGCTTTTCGACCTGCATGAGCAATTTGGATAGCAATTTTACCATTTTGAGCATGTACAGCATCAACAATTCGTTTAAATTGATCACGCTGCTCATCATTCCATAACCCAAGACAATTTGGTGAAATACGACCATTAGGCGCTACATTCGTCATTTCAACAATAATTAAGCCTACCCCACCAATTGCTCGAGATACATAGTGAACAAAATGCCAATCATTAGGCATGCCATCGGTAGCTTGATATTGGCACATAGGGGGCATTACGATGCGATTTTTTAGTGATAAATTTTTGATACTAAAGGGAGTATTGAGAAAAGAGATTTTAGCCATAAATGACTCCTTAGGTAACTTAATAAAAGTATTAAGTTAGTTTATTCATCAGTAAAAGTAAATATTAATGTTTTAATTCAATTGAGTTTAGAATTTTTTATCAATTTCAATGAGTAAAATGTAAGAGCACTTAAATTAAAAAAATGTGATATTTTGGTCATTTGTTTACTTATTTGAAAAGAAGTTTTTGTTATCATTTCTACTTTCCCCTCAACGCCTAATAATTTTTTTCAAGGAATAATAAATTACTTGTACTTAAAGTTAGAAACTAAATGATAATTTAATTATCAATTCATTTGTAAAAAAGTTTCAGGTTAACTATACGTTTTAGTATAAAATAGCCAACAAATGATCCCCATCAACCCCAATATTGTTCCTGATGCCACAATTGCTATCCAGCCATAATGACTAAATAAATAGGTTGAACCAACAGAGCCAAGCATTCCACCAATAAAATAACAGACCATGTAACCTGTATTCATTCTGCTACGAGCTTCAGGCCTTATTTGGTAAATTGCACTCATATTTGAAACATGTGTGACTTGCACTGAAAAATCTAATATAACCACACCTAAAATTAATGCAATGATTGAGTATTGCGCCAATGAAAGTGGTAACCACGATAACAGCAATAAACCTAATCCTATTGTGGTAGCAAGCCAACCTTTACCTTTGTCTGATAATTTACCTACTATAGGCGAAGCCAATGCACCCGCCGCCCCAGCAATTCCGAATAGACCAATAATAAAGTCTGAGTAGTGATAAGGATCATTACTTAATAAAAAAGCAAGTGGTGTCCATAATAAAGAAAACAATGCAAATGATATAACTGCTAACAATGAACGAATTCTAAGGATAGGTTCTTGTTTGTATAATGAGCCAATTGACCATAATAGTTGAAAATAATTGATATTAATTGTATTACGGTAAGTAGGCAGTGAAATCCAAAGTAATAGGGTAACAATAGCCATGATACTTGTGGCAATCCAATATACGTAATGCCAATCGGCAATAGTTGAAATAGTGCCAGCAAAAGTTCTACCCAGTAAAATGCCAAGTAACATTCCACTCATTAAAGTGCCAACGATTTTACCACGGTTTTCCGGTTTGGATAGGGTAGCTGCAAAAGGAATTAAAACTTGTGCAACGGTTGAAAATAGCCCCGTTATGGATGTACCTATTATTAGCATCCATAAATTTTTTGATAAAGCACTAACGATAAGCCCACAGGTGGATAATACCATTAAAATAATAATTAAGTGTTTTCGCTCAAATTTATCACCAAGAGGTGTGATAAAAAGTAAACCAACAGCATAACTAAACTGTGCTGCCATTATGATTGAGCCAGCATGCTCAACTGCAATATTTAAATCATGAGTAATTGAATGTAGTAGTGGTTGAGCATAATAATTGCTGGCAATAGTTACACCAATAGCAAATGCCATTAAAAAAACTAACCAGCTGGATAAACCTTGAGATTGTTTGCTTTGCATAAAATAAATGTTACAAAAAAATAATGATGAATTATATATTAAAAATAAGATTGCCTCTGCTTGACAGCAATTTTAAGCAGATTGTTTTAATAAGTTATAAACGGGTGTAGCGAGTCCTATTTTGGTATTATCTGATTCAAGTTTATACCAATAGCCAGAAGATTCATCCCAACATTTTGTGAAATTGGTAATAACACAATAAATTGGAGTAATATTTAAATGAAAATGGCTAAATGTATGTCTGAACGAGTTTAATGGTTTAGGTTCAGTTGATACTATTCCTTTTTTTTCTAACCACGCTTTTAGCTCTTGCTCGCTTGAAAATTCTGGTAGGCAATATAACCCTCCCCATATACCTGTTGGTGGTCTTTTTTCTAACCAAATGGCACGATTGTATTCTAACATTAAAAAATAAGCCGATTTTTCTGGCTTGGTTGTTTTAGGTTTTGGTGTTGGATATTTTTGCCAACTTTCCGTTTTATAAGCAATACAATCTTCATGCAATGGGCACTGTGTGCACTTAGGCTTTGTACGAGTACAAACCATTGCCCCAATATCCATCATTGCTTGATTAAATTTAGCAATATTTTGTTCAGGCGTAACTTGTTCACTTAATTGCCAAAGTTTATTTTCGATTGTTTTATTACCAGGCCATCCTTCAACAGCAAAATATCGAGTTAAAACACGTTTTACATTACCATCTAAAATTGGGTAATGTTGATTTTGTGAAAGTGATAAAATTGCTCCAGCGGTTGAACGACCAATTCCTGGTAAAGCCACTACATCATCAAATTTGGTTGGAAATAGCCCATTAAATTTATTATTAATAACTTGTGCTGCTTTGTGTAAGTTACGAGCACGAGCATAATAACCAAGCCCTGTCCAAAGATGTAATACATCATCAATAGGTGCTTTTGCTAAATCCGTTATTTTTGGAAATAGCTTAATAAAATGATTAAAGTAGGGGATAACAGTTGCAACTTGTGTCTGTTGCAACATTACTTCTGATAACCACACATGATAAGGCGTTTTCTCAATCTGCCATGGTAGCGTTTTTCTGCCGTATTGTTCATACCATTTTAATACAGTCTTTGCAAAGGGGGGCATTGTTACAGGCATTACATTACAGCAGTAATTGTGTCACTTGGATAACAACCCAATACTTTTGTGTATAAGGTAATTTTTGCTAACTGTTTTAATGCGTTTTGCATTTCTTCAGAATAAAGATTACCTTGTAGATCAATATAGAACATCTCTTCCCATGGAGTACCATGAATTGGACGAGATTCAAGTTTAGTCATGACAATATTATGATTACGTAACACAGAAAGAGCATCAACGAGTGCACCTGCTTGCTGACCTGTTTTCATTAATATTGTGGTTTTAGCTGGGATTTGATCAGATACATGAACTGGCTTACGAGATAACACTATAAATCGAGTGATATTCTCTTTTTGATTAGCAAAACTATGTTCAAGAACTTGTAATCCATAAAGTTCACCGCCATCTTTATTACCCATAGCAGCAAAATTAGGCTTATTTGACTTAGCAACCATGTCCATTGCTGATGAAGTGCTATCGCAAAAGACAATCTTCCAATGCGGATATCCCTCCAAAAAGTGAGAACATTGTTGGAATGGTTGTGGATGACTATATACGGTGTCAATTTGATCTAATTGAGTATTTGGAAGCGCCAAAATACAGTGATCAATCGGTAGTGATAACTCGCCAATAATATGCAAATTCGTTTTTTGTAGTAAATCATAAATTTCGTTAATGGATCCGGAACTTGAGTTTTCAATTGGTACAACACCATAATCAACAACGCCTTTCTCTATTTGTTCGAAAACATCTTTAAAAGTCGCACAACTTGATTCAACTATCTGTTCTAAATGGGCACTAGCATAGCGTCGAGCAGCTGAATGAGAATAAGATCCTATGGGTCCTAGAAAAGCAATTTTTGCGGTCGTAATAGAACCATGATTTATTTTTTCTTGTAGGATTTTTTGTTGTAAAAGTACAGAATCTTCGATAATTATTTGATATAAATGTTTGATAAAAATATCATCGAGATGATATTTTTTACCATGTTCAATTAGTGATTTAATCAATGAACGCTCACGTTCCATGTCGCGTACGGGTATATTTGCCTTAATTTTAGTATTAATTACTTGTGTCGAAAGCTCACGACGTTTAGCAATCAGTTCTAAAAGAGTTTTATCAAGTTCGTTAATTTTATCTCGTAAAGGTAATAAGTGATCTACTTTCATTTTTATTAGATTTTTTTAAAAGGTTAACGGTATTATAGCAAGCTACAAATAAAGGTACTACTTAAACGTAGTACCTTTTAAAAAAATAGAGCGTTTTATTTATTAGATTTCTTCTTCCAAAATTGCACCTTTAATACTTTCCGTTGCTCGACGAGCTTCACCTTTATGTTGAATTTTATTCAGTTGTTTTTCAAGTTTACCAATAAGATCGTTAATAGCTGCATACATGTCAATATGTTTTGCCGATGCGACTAGTGGCGCTCCTTTGGTGGCAATTGTTGCATCAATGATAAATCCATCGGGCTCTTTAGATAATATAAAATGAGGATTGATTAACAGCGCTCTCCATTTATCCAACTTCGAAAATTTATCTTCTAAATAACTACGAATTGCGGGGGTAATATCCATTTGTTTACTGGTAATACTTAAAGCCATAATCGACCTCCTTTATAATTTCAAACAACTAAGTTGATTTTTTAAGCTTCCTTTAATACATTGGCAAATTATTTTTATTTCGTCAATAAGAACTTTGCTATTAACATGAGTTTTTGTGATTTAAATCTAAAAAAAGATTTTATTAATCATGTATTTTATGACTATGTGACTATGAACCTGCATTTTGTTTTGCTTTACTATATACTGTAGGTAACTACTATTTTTATTTATTTTTATAAGATCTTTTAATGAGGAAGATGTGAGCTATTTAGATAATGTTAAGATTGTTTTGGTTGAAACATCCCACACGGGTAATATGGGGTCTGCCGCCAGAGCAATGAAAACCATGGGTTTATCCAATCTTTGCTTAGTCAATCCAGTGATAAAGCCTGATTCACAATCAATTTCATTAGCGGCAGGTGCTAGTGATATTATTAAAAATGCAATAATTTTTTCATCTTTAGAAGAGGCAATCGCTGATTGTTCACTTGTGATAGGTACTAGTGCTCGTTCTCGCACTTTACAATGGCCTAATTTAACACCAAAAGAGTGCGGTGATAAAATCATTGGTGAGGCTGTTAATGCCCAAGTTGCGTTAGTTTTTGGTCGTGAGCGAGTGGGGTTAACCAATGATGAATTGCAAAAATGCCATTTTCATGTTGGTATTCCAGCTAATCCTCAGTACAGTTCTTTGAATCTAGCTATGTCAGTACAGGTATTATGTTATGAAATTCGCATGTCAATGCTAAATTTGCAAGATAATCAATCAGAGTCAGCAAATTTAAATACACATACATCTGAATACCCTAAAGATATCGATGTTGAGCGTTTTTATCAGCATTTAGAACAAACTTTATTGCAAACAGAATTTATCAATGCCAATCATCCAGGTCAAATTATGGGGCGTTTGCGAAGATTATTTACTCGGGCACGTATTGAACAACAAGAACTGAATATTTTACGTGGTATTCTAACGTCGATTGATAAAAAGTTATAATTTTTAGGCATGAAAATAAATACCCACAAAAGAGTGGGTATTTTTAAATAATAACCGATTATGGTAAGGTTAACTTAATGGATTAACTTTTTTTCCGCCAAGTTGTACCATTTGCTCCATCTTCCAACACAATATTCATTGCGTTAAGTTTATCACGCGCTTCATCAGCTTGAGCCCAATTTTTGTTAGCACGAGCTTCATTACGTTGTTTTATTAATGCTTCAATTAATTCTGCATCGGCGTCATCTTGCTGATTACCTTGTAAGAATTTTATTGGATCTTGTTCAAGTAAACCAAGTACGGCTGCTAAATAACGTAATTCAGCCGCTAATTCGTTGGCAAATGACATATCGTTATCAGCTTTAGCTTTATTGATTTCTCGGGCTAAATCAAATAAGGTTGAATAAGCTTCAGGAGTATTGAAGTCATCGTTCATCGCATTACAGAATTGACGGTAATAATCGCTCTCTTTTGTCGTATATGGATAATTTGCATCAGTATCACGAAGTGCTGTATAAAGGCGCTCTAAAGCCATTCTTGCTTGTTTTAAATTTTCCTCACTGTAATTAAGCTGACTACGATAATGACCCGACAGTAAAAAGTAACGGACAGTTTCAGCATCATAGTGTTTTAATACATCGCGAATAGTGAAAAAATTATTAAGTGATTTTGACATCTTTTCTTGGTCTATCATCACCATCCCTGAATGCATCCAATAATTAACATATTGTCCATCATGGGCACATGTAGATTGAGCAATTTCATTTTCATGATGAGGAAACATCAAATCTGAACCCCCACCATGAATATCAAAGTGATTACCTAATTGAAAACTGTTCATCGCAGAACATTCAATATGCCAACCTGGACGTCCTTTACCCCATGGGGAATCCCAGTTAGGCTCGTTAGGTTTTGACATCTTCCAAAGTACAAAGTCCATTGGATTACGTTTAACATCAACCACATCAACGCGCGCTCCAGCCTGAAGTTGCTCCAAATTTTGACGCGACAAAATACCGTAATTTGGATCGCTATCAACTGAAAACATTACATCACCATTATCGGCAATATAAGCATGATCTTTTGCAATTAATTCTTCTATTAATTGAATAATCTGTGGCATTTGCTGCGTAGCACGAGGTTCGACATCAGGGCGCTTAATATTGAGTGCATCAAAATCGGCATACATCTCTTGTAACATACGTTCGGTTAGTTGTTCACAGGTTTCACCGTTTTCTAGAGCACGTTTTATAATTTTGTCATCCACATCGGTGATATTGCGCACATAAGTTAATTGATAACCTAAAAAGCGCAAATAACGTGTTACAACATCAAATGCGACAAAGGTGCGACCATGACCAATATGACAAAGGTCATAAATAGTGACACCACAAACATAGAGTCCAATTTTATTGGGATGAATTGATTTAAAGGTTTCTTTTTCTCGAGTTAATGTATTGAATATTTTTAACATTACAATCTTTAGGTTTAGTTTAATGAAGTTTGTTAAATAATATAACAAAAATATGGTTATCGCGAAATTATTTATTATAATGCTTCTATATACTTCAATTATAATTTTATCATATGCCCGGCGAATTTATTGTTGATATTGTAGGATCTATCATTGAAGAAATTGGTAGAGGATTTTTGGAATTAGGTGGGTCAAAAGATACTTTTAAAAGAAAACTATATTGGACTTCTTTTATTATTTTAAATATTGTTGTGTTTGTATCTCACTTAATATTTAAGTGGCCTATTACTATAACAGATGGTTTGTTCTTATTTTTCATTTCATCTTTACTTTCATTCTTCATTATAACTCTTTGTTGGGGTATATGGCGCTTCATTAAAGATTTTAAGAAATGTAAAATATAACTTAAAGTTTACAGAAATAAATGGTTGAAAGTATCTAGTCGATTATAATCTCAATTTACTTTTTAATAAATAATTGGCGGGTAATCCCCGCCAATTTTGTGTAAAACAAAGTATTATTTCATTAGGCGGTAGATATAAATAAGCAATATTGCACCTAAGACTGAAATAAACAAGCTAGGGAAATTAAATCCTGTCACAGAGCCCCAACCAAAGAATGTACTTATATATCCACCAACGATGGCGCCTGCAATTCCTAATAAAATCGTTTTAAATACTCCTACGCGTCCAAGTGGCATAAAAAACTTTGCAATCCAACCGGCAATTAATCCTAGAATAGCCCAACTTAAAATACCCATGATAATTTCCTTTGTTTGATTAAGGTTAAATTTAGTTTACAAACACAGTTTAAAAATCTAAGAAATGTTGATATTTAATGTAATAGCTTTAACAATATTGATTAAAATTAATAAATCAAAATTTAAAAATATTAATAAATAACAGTCATAAAATGGAGATAGAAGATTTAATCCTAAGACTAAAGAATGACTATATGAATTGAGTGCATAAAAGCGTATTCATATAGTAATTGATGAATATTCTATAATTATTTGTAACAAAAGTTAAGGTCTTTTATTGCGTTTTCAAACTTTTAACATGCTTCTTTTAAATAATCACTTTGATTTAAGTCGAAGGGAGATTAATTCTCCCTTTGAATGAGTTGTTATTCAAAAATAGATTTATGTAAAATTTTGATAATTGCTTCTGCATCATTACTTTTTGATAACAGACATAGATTGTGAGTGCTTGCGCCATAACAACAAAGTCTTATAACAAAATCATCTAATACGCCGAATACTTCTTTTGCTATACCTTTTGTCGTCGTTAGATTATTGCCAATGATGGCAATAAGAGCTAAATCTTCCTCAACATCTACATGACAAAGAGTTGAAAGTTCATCAAATAATTCTTTTGTTAATAAACTGTTACCATTAGTGCAAGTGCCTGTAGTATCAATCGTTAAAGCGATACTGACTTCGGATGTGGTAACTAAATCAACGGATATATTATGTTTAGCTAATATAGTAAATACTCTAGCAAGAAACCCTTGAGCATGCAGCATATTTAAACTGGTTAAGGTTAGTAATGTCTGTTTGCGTCGTAATGCTAGCGCCCTAAATACAGGTAATTTTGAAGTGATACTATTCGTGTTATAAACAATTGTGCCACCATCTTGTGGTGCTTTGCTTGAACCTACAAAAACAGGAATATTACTTCGCACTGCTGGAACCAACGTTGCTGGATGTAAAACTTTTGCTCCAAACGTTGCCATTTCTGCAGCTTCCGCGAAAGATATTTCATCAATTCTTTTTGCCGCTGGCGTAATACGTGGGTCATTGGTATAAATTCCTGCAACATCAGTCCAAATGTCTATTTGCGTTGCATTTAATGCTTCACCAAGTAACGCTGCTGTATAATCACTTCCGCCGCGCCCTAATGTTGTCGTCTTACCTGTACTTTCACTGCCAATAAAACCTTGAGTAACAATTAGCGCATTAGTATTTAAAGATTTTAAATGTGCACAACAAAGCTGTTTGATTTCTTCAATTTTAGGTTGAGCTTTACCAAATTTATCATCAGTACGCATAACTTTACGTACATCAAACCATACGGCACTTTTTTGTTTTTCTCTTAATATCTCAACAAAAAGTTTTGAAGACATAATTTCACCATGACTGACTAACTCATCAGTTAATGCTGGTGACGTTGCTAAACTTGCAGCTTCCGATAAAGAGGCTATATTTGCAATGATTCGATCAATTTCAGCTCTTAATGTAGGGTTTTCAGGGAGTTGCTCTAAAATATTGTATTGAATTGATTGAATTTTGGCTAAATGCTGAGCTCGAACCTCCGCATCACGGCCTTCAGCTAATGCAACTAATAAGTTCGTAATACCGGCAGAAGCGGATAATACAACAACTTTTACACTAGGGTTAGCAATAACAATATTAGCACTGTTTACCATTGCTGAATAATCAGCAACACTAGTACCACCAAATTTAGCAATTACAAATGATGTTTCCATGGATTCCTCATATTAAAAATTTTATTTTTAACAGAGTTAGAGCGAGGGTATGTGCAATTTACAGTTATAATTTAAAAAGTACAAACCGCGAAGCGCTCCACCTGTTAAGGTGACAACCCAAGGGATTCAGCCCTTGCAGTCGATTTGATTGCTTTCTGGATACTCAATCAAACCTCGGCATTGCATCCCCTCAATCATTTATCACCGATTCCAGTATCTAAAATAATCTACCTGAGCAATGCGCCTCTTCGTTCTCGTAACGTAAGTTACAATTTAAGTGCCATATAGAATTAACGATTTTACTAAATGTGTCAATAGGTTAAATAGGAAAATTATTTATTAAATATTAAATTGCTATATCAATAGTTATAATTCTTGTTCAAATAGTTGAATAATAGTTTGATATAAACTTTTGACCGTACAAGATTTGGTCGGTGTACTAAAAATTGTATCATCGCCTGCAATTGAACCTAAAATGCCTTCTGATTTACCAATTGAATCAAGTAAGCGAGCGATAAGTTGAGCAGCTCCTGGACTGGTACGAATGACTACCATTGAGCTATTATAATCAATATCAACAACCAAATTTTTTAATGGACTACTGGCCGTTGGCACACTCATTTCAGCCGGCAAGCAATAGACCATTTCTGATTTTGCGTTGCGCGTTCTAACCGCGCCAAATTTGGTTAACATCCGTGAAACTTTGGATTGATTAATGTTATCAAATCCTTGCTCTTGTAAAGCTTGCACAATGCTTATTTGAGAACTAAACTTTTCTTGTAGAAGCATTTCTTTAAAAGCTTTAGTAAGATCTTCTTGTTTCATATTTTTCCTTTAGGATTAATTGATTGCTGTTTTAGGTGAAAGCAGCAATAATTTTATGTTGCTTAATATATCGGTAAAAAATCTAAGTTAATTAGTGAGTTTTATAAACATTTTTTTAAATGAATTGAGTATCAAACTACTAAGTTTTAGACTTTAAATTCTTTAAACATAATTATGCATAAGATTTGCATAAAATCAAATATTCGATTTGTTACTGCTTTTAGGGCGAAAAGATTTTACTATTTGCTCATGCGTTTCAATGTAAGGTCCTTCTAATAACTCTAAGCAATAAGGAACACTGGCAAAAATGCCATTAACAATTATTTTGCCATCACTATCTTTTACACCTTCAAGTGTCTCTTTTATCGATTTTGGTCTACCCGGTAAGTTCAAAATTAAACATTTTTTGCGAATAACGCCAACTTGTCTGGAAAGAATGGCAGTAGGTACAAAATGCAAACTAATTTGACGCATCTGTTCACCAAATCCTGGCATAACTCGATCAGCTATTGCTAAAGTTGCATCAGGGGTGACATCTCTAATGGCAGGCCCTGTACCGCCAGTAGTTAGAATCAAATCACAATGTAGTTTATCAACGAATTCACATAATGTTTGTTCAATAATAGGTTGTTCATCTGGAATTATTCGATTTTCGGTAATAAACGGAGTTTTCAATGCTGATTGTAACCAAGATATTAATGATGGAATACCTTCATCGTCATAGATCCCTTTTGCCGCTCTATCAGACACAGAAACTAAACCAATTTTGAACATAGTACTTATTCCTTAGGTGATTATTTATCTATATTAATTAGAAATTAAGACCACATATATATGGCCAATGGTTCGCTAAAATTAATGTACGCTAAAAGTTGAAAATTATAACTCATTTATATTCAATATAAAGAAAACTAAAAAGACCTTTACAACCGCTGATTATGTTGTCAATATTGCTGCTCATTAATAATTGAGTTTATATAATTTCAATCATAACTTATTCAATTAGGATTTTACCATGTCATCTATTCCTGCGCTTGAATTGGTCGCGCTTAAAAAAATTTATAAAAATGGTGTAGAAGCATTAAAAGGTATTGATTTAACGGTTCAAGCAGGTGATTTTTATGCATTGCTTGGTCCAAATGGTGCCGGAAAATCAACAACTATTGGCATAATTAGCTCACTAGTAACCAAAACTTCAGGTGAAGTGCGAATTTTTGGTTATGATTTAGATACTGATATTGTCAATGCCAAAAGGCAATTAGGCTTAGTACCACAAGAATTTAATTTTAACCAATTTGAAGAAGTGATTCAGATTGTCACTAATCAAGGAGGCTACTATGGATTGCCGCGTAAATTAGCATTAGAACGTGCAGAAAAATATCTAAGAATTTTAGATTTATGGGATAAACGCCATAGCCGAGCAAACATGTTATCTGGTGGTATGAAAAGACGTTTAATGATTGCAAGAGCACTAGTTCATGAGCCTAAATTACTGATTCTTGATGAACCAACCGCGGGGGTTGATATTGAGTTGCGGCGCTCAATGTGGGATTTTTTACGTGAAATCAATCGTCAAGGCATTACCATTATATTAACTACCCATTATCTAGAAGAAGCAGAAATGCTATGTCGCAATATTGGTATAATTCAACATGGTCAATTAATAGCGAACTCTTCTATGCGTGAATTATTAGCTAATAGCCAATCTGAAACTATTATTATTGATTATGTACCAACAAATGAACCCATTGTTATAACAGATTATAGTTATGTAAATGTTGATACGGGCATGTTAGAAGTTAAAGTTGATAAACAACGTGGATTAAATCAGTTGTTTGAGCAACTTAATCATCAAAACGTCAAAGTGATTAGCGTGCGTAATAAGACTAATCGATTAGAAGAGTTATTTGTTGATTTGTTACGCAATAATAATCCAAAAGGAGCTGATAATGTGTAATTTATATTGGATTGCCTTAAAAAGTATTTGGCGTAAAGAGGTGACGAGATTTTTAAGAATTTGGTTGCAAACATTGATACCGCCAGTTATCACTATGTCACTTTATTTTATTATATTTGGTAATTTAATTGGTTCTCGTGTGGGGAATATGGGTGGCTTTAGTTATATGTCATTTATTGTTCCTGGTTTAATCATGATGTCTGTAATTACAAATTCTTATACCAATGTCTGTTCTTCATTTTTTAGCGCTAAATTTCAACGTAATATTGAGGAATTATTGGTTGCACCAGTACCAACGCATATTTTGATTTGGGGATATGTTGGTGGTGGTGTGATACGTGGAATTTTAACTGGAATTTTAGTCACGATAGTATCGTTATTTTTTGTTCGTCTTGAAGTGCATTCTTGGCTCTTTGTTATTTGCACTTTATTATTAACTTCAATTTTGTTTTCATTAGCAGGTTTACTAAATGCCGTATTTGCTAAGACTTTTGACGATATTAGTATTATTCCAACATTTGTATTAACGCCATTAACTTATCTTGGCGGGGTATTTTACTCAATAACCATGCTACCCACTTTTTGGCAATGGGTATCAAAACTAAATCCAATCGTTTATATGATTAATGGTTTTCGCTATGGTTTTTTAGGTGTGACCGACGTATCACTATGGATCACATTTTCAATGTTAATTTTGTTTGTTACCGTGCTCTATATAATTGCATGGCGACTCATTGAAAGTGGGCGAGGGCTAAGAAGTTAAATTAACTGAAAAACAACCGCCGAATAAAATCGGCGGAAAATAGTTACTTGGCACCAGCAACTGCTTCTTTTGCCATTTGAGTAATTTTAGCAAAATCACCATTAGCAATAGCATCAGTTGGAATAAACCAAGTTCCACCAACACAAAGTACATTATTGAGCGCTAAATAGTCTCGATAATTTTTAGGGTTTACACCACCAGTAGGGCAAAACTTCATATATCCACAAGGACCAGCAAAAGCTTTTAATGCAGCTACGCCGCCATTGATTTCTGCTGGGAAGAATTTTAATGCAGTTAAGCCATATTCTTGGGCTGTTAATAATTCAGAAATAGTCGCAATACCGGGAATGACTGGAACAGGTCCTTCAACTGCTGCTTTTAAAATAGCGTCAGTTATGCCAGGAGTAATAATAAATTCAACTCCCGCTTCGGTTACTTGTTTAAGTTGCTCAACACTTGTTACTGTACCCGCACCAACTACAGCTTCTGGAACTTCTTTAATGATTTTTTTAATTGCTTCAAGCGCACATTCTGTTCGTAGGGTAACTTCAAGAACTTTTACACCACCAGCAATTAAAGCTTTTGCTAATGGTACTGCATCTTCTAGTCGTTCAATAACGATAACAGGAACAACAGGCCCCATAGTTAGAATTTCTTCAGCACTTCTTTTCCAGTTTTTCATTTGTATCTATCCATCTTTATTAAAAGCAATAATCCCTAAATAATAGGGATTATTTTTGTTACTCATAAATGCCTAATTTTTTCTCTAAATAATGAATGTTTGTTCCACCTTTTTGGAAACCTTTATCATTCATAATTTCAATGTGAAGATCAATATTTGTTTTAATACCATCAATCACTAGTTCAGCTAATGCGTTTTTCATTCGTGCAATAGCAACATCACGAGTTTCACCATAAGCAATTAGCTTACCAATCATTGAATCATAGTAAGGTGGTACTGTGTAACCTGCATAGATATGTGATTCCCAACGAATACCAAAACCACCTGGTGCATGAAAGCGAGTAATTTTCCCAGGCGAAGGCATAAATGTTTTAGGATCTTCGGCATTTATACGGCATTCAATAGCATGACCTTTGATTTCAATATCACTTTGTTTGATTGATAGAGGTTTGCCTGCGGCAATTAAGATCTGTTCTCTAATCAAATCCACACCTGTTATCATTTCAGTAACTGGATGTTCAACCTGAATACGCGTATTCATTTCAATGAAATAAAATTCACCATTTTCAAATAAGAATTCAAATGTTCCTGCACCACGATAACCAATTTCAATGCATGCATTAACACAGCGTTCACCAATGAATTTGCGCATTTTAGAGGTAATGCCAACCGCTGGTGCTTCTTCAACAACTTTTTGGTGACGTCTTTGCATTGAACAATCACGTTCACCTAAATAAATAGCATGACCTTGACCATCAGAAAGCACTTGGATCTCAATATGACGAGGATTTTCAAGGAATTTTTCCATATAAACCATATCATTATTGAAAGCGGTTTTTGCTTCTAATTTGGTCATTTTAATTGCTTGTTCAAGATCTTTTTCTTCCCGAACAATACGCATACCACGACCACCGCCACCACCGGACGCTTTGATAATAACCGGATAGCCTATTTGTTTAGCGATCTGCTTATTATTTTCAATATCATTACTTAAAGGACCATCAGAACCCGGTACACAAGGTACGCCAGCTTTTTTCATGGCATGAATTGCTGACACTTTATCACCCATTAACCGTATAGTCTCAGGTTTTGGTCCAATAAAAACAAATCCAGAACGTTCCACTTGCTCGGCGAAGTCAGCGTTTTCTGATAAAAAACCATATCCAGGATGAATTGCTGCTGCACCAGTAACTTCGGCGGCAGAAATTAATGCGGGGATATTGAGGTAGCTTTTAGCGGAAGCTGCTGGACCAATACAGACAGTTTCGTCTGCAAGTAATACATGTTTTAAATCTTTATCTGCCGAAGAATGAACAGCGACAGTTTTAATTCCAAGTTCTTTACATGCTCGTAGGATACGTAGAGCAATTTCTCCACGGTTAGCAATAAGAATTTTATCAAGCATATTCGATCTCTTAATCTTATAAATAAGTTAATATTACTCAATGATGAATAGTGGCTGATCAAATTCAACAGGTTGACCATTCTCAACTAAAATAGCTTTAATTGTACCCGCTTTTTCAGATTCAATTTGGTTCATCATTTTCATCGCTTCAACGATACAAAGTACATCACCGACATTGACAGTTTGACCAACTTCTACAAAAGCTTTCGACTCTGGGCTTGGCGTGCGATAAAACGTTCCAACCATTGGTGATTTTATAGTTGTACCTGTTGGAGCTGGAGCAATAGGATCCGCTTCAGCCACACTTTCACTAACTGAGTTAGGAGCAACAACAACTGGTGCTGCTTGAGGGATTTGAATGTTTTGTATTGGCGCTGAATAGTTTGTTGTAGGTATTGATCGACTAATTCGAACCGATTCTTCACCTTCAGAGATTTCAATTTCTGAAATACCTGACTCTTCAACTAATTCAATTAATTTTTTAATTTTGCGTATATCCATGAATTACACCGTGTTTATTTGATATAAGTAACAATTAATTTAATGCATCCTTAATATCTAAAAAGTAATCTTTTAAAGTGATAATAAGGCAGTAACTCAACATTAACGCGGAAGCATACACTGTAAAATAGATTTTGTCATTATATATCTCTCCTTTACAAACTGTTATTATACTATTTTCTAGGTATTATTTTAGAATTGCGATACAATATATAAACCTAATTGTTATTGAAGCAAACAGGTTTTAAAAAATAACTAGAATACTATTTTATACGATATAAAATTAAAATTAAGTATTTTATCCTATAGTTTGCTTCAAGTACTCACTAACACTTAAACAAGATTATTTCTAGGAAGAGTTTTTATTATGTTCAAAAAAGTTCGTGGCTTGTTTTCAAATGATCTATCGATTGATTTAGGTACAGCTAACACCCTTATTTATGTAAAAGGTCAAGGTATTGTACTAAACGAACCTTCAGTTGTCGCTATTCGTCAAGATCGCACAGGCACACCTAAAAGTGTCGCTGCTGTTGGGCAGGCTGCGAAACAGATGTTAGGACGTACTCCAGGCAATATTGCTGCGATTAGACCAATGAAAGATGGTGTAATCGCTGACTTTTCCGTGACTGAAAAGATGTTACAGTATTTTATTCGTCAAGTGCATAGTCATAGCTTTTTAAGACCAAGTCCTCGCGTTTTAGTTTGTGTGCCAGTTGGTGCAACACAAGTTGAGCGTCGTGCTATCCGTGAGTCTGCATTAGGAGCAGGTGCCCGTGAAGTTTACTTAATTGAAGAGCCGATGGCAGCAGCTATTGGTGCTGATTTACCCGTTTCATCGCCAACTGGTTCAATGGTGGTTGATATTGGCGGTGGTACCACTGAAGTTGCTGTTATTTCGTTAAATGGTGTTGTCTATTCTGCATCGGCAAGAATTGGTGGTGACCGTTTTGATGAGGCAATTATCAATTATGTTCGTCGTAATTATGGTGCGTTAATTGGTGAAGCAACCGCTGAGCGAATTAAACATGTTATTGGAAGCGCGTATCCAGGGGATGAAGTTCTTGAGATTGAAGTGCGTGGTCGAAATCTTGCCGAAGGTGTGCCTCGTAGCTTTACTTTAAATTCCAATGAAATTCTAGAAGCGCTTCAAGAACCGCTAAGTGGTATCGTAAGTGCCGTTAAAGTTGCATTAGAACAGTGTCCTCCTGAACTGGCCTCCGATATTTCCGAACATGGTATGGTGTTAACTGGCGGTGGTGCTCTATTACGTAATATTGATAAATTACTAGCGGCTGAAACCGGTATTCATGTGGTTGTTGCTGAAGATCCTCTTACATGTGTAGCACGAGGTGGTGGCAAAGCTCTTGATATGGTTGATATGGAGGGAGGAGATCTCTTTAGTGAAGAGTAATTATTGTCTAGTTATTGATTAATTTAATTTTTATGAAATCGATAATTAATAAACATTTCACTTTTTCCGCCGACATAGTCGGCGGAGTCATATCTTGAATTAATTAGATTTTAAGCATATAACAGGTAAGTACTGGATAATGAAATTACTTTTTTCTAAACGTTCTCCTCTTAGTGTGCAGTTATTTATATCTTTGCTATTATCTATTATATTGATAATATTAGATTTAAATTATCGTCCGTTTAAAGAGGTTCGTTACTATTTAGATACAATGATTTCGCCATTGTATTACATTTCAAATGCACCAAAAGCGACTTATGACACACTTTATGAGATGTCAAAGACACGTGAAGCGTTAGAAAAAGAAAATGCAAATTTAAATAATATACTGCTTGAAAAAAAGACAGACCTGTTATTGCTTGAGCATCTTAGACATGAAAACGATCGATTAAGAGAATTGCTAGGATCGCCTTTAAGACATGATGAACATAAAATGGCAGCTCAAGTTATATTAGCTGATACAGATCCTTATGTTTATCAGGTAGTTATTAATAAAGGTAAAAATGACGGTGTTTATATTGGTCAACCTGTCGTTGATGATAAAGGTATCGTTGGACAAATTTATGAAACAGCTCAAAAAACCAGTCGGGCAATTTTAGTTTGTGATTATCAACATGCAATACCTGTACAAATATTAAGAAATGATATTTCTATGGTGGCAGTAGGTAATGGATGCAGTAATGATTTAACGCTCGATTTTTTACCAAATAATGTTGATATCAAAGTCGGTGACATATTAGTAACTTCTGGACTAGATGGTCGTTTTCCTGAGGGTTATCCTGTTGCAGTAGTAAGTTCTGTCAAACTTGATATTAGCGATTCAACTCCGGTTATTTCAGCAACGCCGACAGCCGATCTAAAACGTTTACGCTATCTATTATTACTATGGGGAGATCAAGGAGTAAAACATGAGGGCTCGTAATAGCATATTAATTATTTGGTTAACTTTGTTAATAGGCTTATTTTTTCAAATTATACCTTGGTCACCTTCATATGATATATTTAAACCACATTTGTTTTTATTAATTATCGCTTATTGGTTAATTACTCTTCCTTATCAGATTGGCATAGGTACTGCATTTGTTTTCGGTTTAATAATAGATTTATGTTCGGGAACAATATTAGGTGTACATGCTTTCATCTATTCTTTAATTGCCTATTTACTTGTATTCAAATACCAATTATTGAGTAATTTAGCTTTATGGCAACAGGCTTTTATCTTATTTGGTATTTCGGTATGTTATAATGCTTTAATCTTTATATTTCAGGTAAGTATTTATCATACAATTACTATGTCACCTTATATACTATTATCAAGTTGTGTTGATGGCTTTTTATGGATATGGATATATCTGCTATTGCAAAGCATAAAACAAAACTTTGCAATTAATTAGGGGAATATTTCTGTATGTCTGTTGAATTATTAATGAACGTAACTCCGTCTGAAACACGAGTTGCTTATATTGAAGATGGTGTATTGCAAGAAATTCACGTTGATCGTGAATCACGTCGAGGTATTGTCGGTAATATTTATAAAGGAAAAATTATTCGTATTTTACCTGGTATGCAGGCCGCATTTGTCGATATTGGACTTGAAAAGGCTGCATTTTTACATGCATCAGATATCATGCCACATACTGAATGTGTGTCAGATTCAGAACAAGAGCAATTCCAAGTAAAAGATATTTCTGAACTAGTCCGTCAAGGACAAGATTTAATGGTACAAGTTGTTAAAGATCCCTTAGGAACTAAGGGCGCTCGACTCACAACTGATATTACTTTACCATCACGTTATTTAGTGTTGATGCCAGGTCAAAATTCTGCACATGTAGCTACTTCTCAACGCATAGAAAGTGAAGAAGAGCGTCAAAGGCTAAAACATATTGTTGAACAATATGTAACCCCAGACGGTGGTTTTATTGTTAGAACTGCTGCCGAGGGTGCAAATGCTCATGAGCTTGAGCAAGATGCAAATTTTTTAAAACGGCTATGGGCTAAAATTCAAGAACGAATGGCTCGTCCTACCAGTAAAAATCTAGTTTATGGTGAGTTAGCTTTATCACAGCGAGTGTTAAGAGACTTTGTTGGTGATCCAATCGAACGTATTTTAGTTGATTCTAAATTGACTTACGATCTTCTCGTCGATTTTACTCAAGAGTTTATGCCTGAAGTCACTAATAAACTCTTTCATTATCGTGGTAATATCCCAATATTTGATCTATATGATACTGAAAATGAGATTCAACGAGCATTAGACCGCAAAGTTAAACTGAAATCGGGTGGTTATTTAATTATTGACCAAACCGAAGCCATGACAACAATTGATATTAATACTGGTGCATTTGTTGGTCATCGAAATTTAGAAGAGACAATCTTTAACACTAATATAGAGGCAACCATTGCTATTGCGCGTCAATTAAGATTACGCAATTTAGGTGGTATTATTATTATTGATTTTATCGATATGCAAGAAAATTTGCATCGAGAACGTGTATTACAATCATTGCAGGATTTTTTATCGAAAGATCGAGCCAGAACGACAATTAATTCATTTTCTACATTGGGATTAGTAGAAATGACACGTAAACGAACTCGTGAAAGTATTGGGCACATTTTATGTGAAGAATGTCCTGCTTGTAAGGGACGAGGGATAGTGAAATCAGTTGAAACTGTTTGCAATGAAATTCTACGTGAAATTGTTAGAGTATATAAAGCTCATCGTTCTGAATATTTTTTAGTATACGCTTCATCTGCTGTTGCTAATGCTTTAACTATTGATGAATCACATGCACTAGCAGAAGTTGAAGTCTTTGTTGGTAAAAGAGTTGAAGTAAAAATTGAACCACTTTATATTCAAGAACAATATGATGTAGTATTAATGTAAAGCAATACTTTGTTAAAAAATTTCAGATTAACTATACGTTTGAGTATAAGAAGAATAATGGATATATATCAAAAATATATCATTATAAATTAAAATTTAAGGAATTTATGATAGTAACTCAAGTGAGTGAACGGCTACTCACCCCTAATAATTTAAGCCATCAAGATATTTCACATTTGCTCGATATGTTAAGTTCAAGACAAATTGATTTTGGTGATTTATACTTTTTATCTGGTTATTACGAAAGCTGGGTACTGGAAGATAGCATTATTAAAAATGCATCTTTCCATCGTGATCAGGGTGTTGGTGTTCGTGCAGTTGTTGGCGAAAAAACAGGTTTTGCTTATACTGATCAGCTCTCCCTAAATCGTTTAGAACAGAGTGTATTGGCTGCTAATTCAATTACTAAGCAGCAAACCCCAATTGTTGTCACGCCTTTTAAAACGGCTAAAACGGTACCAATATATGCATCAATCAATCCAATTAACTCTTTTTCTCAAGAGCAAAAGATTGCATTGTTACGACACATTGATCAGTTAGCAAGGTCAATTGACAAAAATGTAATTGAAGTATCAGCCAGTTTAACTGGTAGTTATGAAGATATTTTGATTGCAGGTACTGATGGTACACTATGCGCCGATGTCCGTCCATTAGTACGTTTATCTGTATCGGTCATTGTCGAAAAAGACGGGAAACGTGAGCGTGGTGGTAGTGGCGGTGGGGGTCGTTTTGGTTATGAGTATTTTTTAAATATTAATCCTAAAACGTCTGAAAGCTTTGCTGATAGTTATACTCGAGAAGCAGTGAGATTAGCATTAGTTTCATTGTCAGCTAAAGCTGCCCCAGCAGGTACAATGCCTGTAATTTTAGGTGCGGGTTGGCCAGGAGTACTACTTCATGAAGCGGTAGGGCATGGTTTAGAAGGTGATTTTAATCGCAAAAACAGCTCGGTATTCTCAGGAAAAATTGGTGAAAAAGTCACGTCAGAACTCTGTACCATTGTAGATGATGGAACAATTGAAAATCGCAGGGGGTCATTATCAATTGATGACGAAGGTACCGTAAGTCAAAAAACCGTTCTTATCGAAAATGGTATTTTAAAAGGTTATATGTTTGATAAGACTAATGCTAAATTGATGAACACACATTCAACCGGCAATGGTCGTCGTGAAGGATATGCATGCTTACCTATGCCAAGAATGACTAACACTTATATGTTAGCAGGGGAATCAACTTTCGACGATATTATCAATAGCGTTGACTATGGCCTTTATGCACCTAATTTTTCGGGAGGTCAGGTTGATATCACTTCTGGTAAGTTTGTATTTTCAACATCAGAAGCCTATTTAATTGAAAAAGGAAAAATAACTACGCCAGTTAAGGGCGCAACATTAATTGGTTCCGGCATTGAAACCATGCAACAAATATCGATGGTAGGGAATGATCTCACATTAGATTCAGGTGTTGGTATTTGTGGTAAAGCAGGACAAAGTGTTCCGGTAGGTGTAGGACAGCCCACTTTAAAAGTGAATAATTTAACCGTTGGTGGAACGATTAATAATTAAAAACTATAAATAAAATGGGAAATTAAATAGATGGAAACAATCATCAATCTTTATCATGCTTTTATTAATATGGATATTGCAACTTTATCAAATCCTAATGTGCTTTGGACGCTTTATGGTATGTTATTTGTTGTCATCTTATTAGAAAATGGTGTATTACCCGCAGCATTTTTACCGGGCGATAGTTTATTATTCTTAACTGGTGTATTGATTAGTCTTGATGTTTTTCATTTTGGTTTAATAAATGTTATTTTAATTGCAGGAGCTGCTTTAGGTACTTGGTTAGGTTATATACAAGGTCTTTGGTTGGGCAACACTAAGCTAGTACAGGGCTGGATGGAGCATATTCCTGAAAAATATCATAAAAAATCAGAAATGTTATTTCATAAATATGGATTGCAAGCTCTATTTATTGGGCGATTTATTGCTTTTGTACGTACATTATTACCAATGATGGCGGGATTATCAGGACTGCATAGTCGAAAATTTCATATTTATAACTGGATCAGTGCGACATTATGGATTTTCTTAATTGTAACATTAGGTTATTTATTTGGTTTATCTCCATTCTTTAATAAATATGAAAAACAAATAATGTCTCTTCTTATGTTGATTCCAGTTTTTCTATTGGTATTAGGATTAATTTTCTCTTTATGGCTAGCATTTAAACGTTGGTCTGCAAAGAAGAAGCAATTTTAATATTAAAGATAAATTTATAAAGAAGAGGGCGAAATTAACCGATAAGCCGGGTTCTGTCGTGGACAATCATTCCTCTAGGCTAATACTCACGCATTAGCTCAAGCAGTCTACCCGGATTCAACGCGGGCCGCGCCAATGAATCCCTATTTGACCTTGCTCCGAGTGGAGTTTACCGTGCCACAACTGTTACCAGTTGCGCGGTGCGCTCTTACCGCACCCTTTCACCCTTACCTGTACTTATAAATAAGTCATCGGCGGTATACTTTCTGTTGCACTAGTCGTGAATGTTTGCTCACGCCAACATCCCCCAGGCGTTACCTGGCACTCTGCCCTATGGAGCCCGGACTTTCCTCCCCTCTGTTTGTCTCCTTTTTACAAAGGACTACAACAAAGCAGCGATTGTCTGGTTAATTTCATCAATGAGTATAACTTAATGTATGATTTTGTCCAGTAATGTCGGTTTTTGAATAGGCAGGTGGATAAAGTATATACTTTTTTATACAGATATTGCCGGAAAAGGTAGGATCATACTTGATGATGCATCAATTAATTAACTTGCTCACTCTAATAGCACATTATAACAATGTGCTATCGGTATTAGATAAAGTAAGTTTAACTACCATCTTTTTTGTTCATGATTTTCATTATAATTATACCAAGTTACAACACCTTTCGAAATGATAACTTCCAGTGTTCCGCTAATAGTATTAGATTGGGTTTCGCCAATAATTAAATGGCTGGTTGAAATCTTTCTAATATATTTGTATGTCCATTGTACTTCATCAGAATTAATCACTTTCTTACTTACTGGTTCACCAAATAATGATATTATTTGTGACTCAGTTGTTGAACCTTCAACTATACTACTAACTTTGTCTTTACTTAGTGGTGTACCTTGTTCTATAAAATTATTTTGTGAACAACTCGATAATATTATTATTGAGAATAAAGCGATAAAGAACTTCTTAACATTTTTCATTATATTGTAGCCTGATAATTAATGTTTTTTCTCCATGTATGTGAATGATACCATATGTTTGGTAACGTTCAAGATCAACTAAAATTTAATCTATAATGAATATAGAAAATATTTTATTTCTATATGTTTCCATAGTTTCATCATTCTTTATTAATTTTTTTTCGTTTACTCGTTGATTTTCGTTTTTTCTTCTTCTTTGTGGTGGTTGTAAGTCGTAATACGCGTTTTATCGGTTCGTTGGTGATTGAATCAATATAACGGCTTGGCCAAATTTCATTAGGCTCTAAATCTAGCGCTTGGGCAATAATGAACTCTCCTTTTGTCCAAGGTCGAGCTAAAGCACTACTAAGCGTTGATGAACTTAGACCTGATTGTCGAGATAGATTAGCAAGAGTTGTCCCCTTCTTTTTTAGTGCGGCAATAATGTCTGCAGGATGCCAATCACTAGAATTTATTTTCATTTTTTATTTCCTCTTTGTTTATAACCTTGTATATCTATGTTATGCTTTGATGTTACTAAAACAAGTAAGTTTATAATCTAACTATAGTTATTTATGATTTCTTGTTTCTTATTTATTGTATCAAAGTTTCTTTAATTTCTGTATTTTTTTCTTATTGTGTTGAAATGGGATAATAAAAATGAAAGAATGGTTCTCATCAAAAGAGCTATTAAGTATTGCCGGGATGCCATCAACGATACAAGGTGTTAATCGTAAAGCAAGATCTGAAAATTGGACTGCACGCAAAAGAACAGGTGTTCGAGGAAAGGCTTTAGAATATCATATAAATAGCTTACCTCTTAGTGTCAAAAGAGCATTGTATCTTGAGGAAGAAAGTGCAACTTATGTTGTTCCGCCAATTGACCCATTGCAAATATGGATGACAGCATTTGAACAGTTATCTGTTGATGAAAAGTCAATTGTTATATCATGGTTGATGCGAAATGGTATTAAAGATTTTATAAGTTTTATCAATAAACATAAAAAAGATAGTTAGTGTTATTGCCCAAGCTGCGATATACTCTAACGCTAGTAAAAAATCAATTTAGTTGCTATGGAATAAACAATGGAAAGTCAGTTTCAATTAACAAATAGTAAAGATATTATTGCATATTTAACTCAACAATTTCCAAATTGTTTTACTCTCGAAGGTGAAGCGAAACCTCTAAAAATTGGAATTTTTCAAGATATCCTTTCACGATTGGATAGTGAAGCACTAAGTAAAACAAAACTTCGCGTTGCTTTACGCGCTTATACAATGAGTTGGCGTTATTTATACAGCATTAAAGAAGGTGCTCATCGTATTGATTTAGATGGAAATCCAGATGAGATTATAAGCAAAGAACAAATGGAATATGCCCAACAACAGCTAAAAGAAAGTAAGCAGAAAGCAAAAGAGCGTTTAAAAGAACGGACACAAAAAGAAAAACGTAAAAATCCACGTCCCCCAGTGAAAAAAGCTAAAACTTTAAAAGTGGGTGACTATGTTAAAGTAATATTAGGCAATAAACCGTTAAGAGTACAAATCATTAATATTGAAAAAGAGCATATCAAAGTAAATGTTGGCTCTGGAATGGAATTAACTGTTAAACCAGAACATATTATTACTAAATAGAGAATTTGAATGAATAAATTACTCAAAGGCACTATTAAATTAAGCCTTGCATTATGTATTTTAAGTTTGAGTGTTCATGCCAAACAGCCTGACATGGAATCATTACCAGTACTTAAACAGGATGATGTTCATCAAGTCGTAGCTAAGCGAGTAACGAACTTTTTTACTCAAGCTCATTATCGTAACTTTGCATTAGACGGTGCATTTTCAGCTAAAATTTTTGATCGCTATTTTAAAATGTTAGATGGTAGTAAAGCGATATTTATTCAAAGTGATGTCGATACTTTTCGCAATCGGCAAGAGTTATTAGGTCAAGAATTATTAGATGGTAATTTAAAAACTGCTTACGATATTTATAATCTTGCAATGTATAAACGTTATGAACGTTATAAGTATGCGCTTAAAGTTTTACAATCCCCAATGGATTTTTCTACTAACGATGAAATTGATTTTAATCGTGAAGATATATCTTGGCCAACCACTGAAAAAGAGCTCGACTCTTATTGGGATAAGCGCGTTAAATATGATGAACTTAGTTTATCTTTATCTGGAAAAAATGAAACTCAAATTCGAGAAACGTTAACCAAACGTTATAACCGAGTTTTAAAAACCATTGAACAATCAAATAATGAAGATGCTTTTCAAGTATTTATGAATGCACTTGCGCGTGAAATTGATCCTCATACCAGTTATTTAGCGCCACGTAAAAAGCGTGATTTTGATTCTGAAATGAGTTTATCTTTTGAAGGTATCGGTGCAACGCTTAGCCAAGAAGATGATTATACAGTAATCATGTCTTTTGTTACTGGTGGTCCGGCTGAGAAAAGTAAATCGATTGCCGTTGGTGATAAAATCATTGGTGTTGGGCAAAGTAATTCTCCAATAGAAGATGTAATTGGTTGGCGTTTAGATGATATCGTTGACAAAATTCGTGGTCCTAAAGGAACAGTGGTTAAACTCGAAATATTACCTGCCGGTAATAACAGCAAATCAAAAGTTATTGAGCTTACTCGAGATAAGATTCACTTTGAAGATCGTGAAGCAAAATTAAATATTGTTGATAATCAAAGAGGAAAAGTTGGTGTTATTGATATACCAAGTTTTTATATGGGTTTAACCGACAAAGTTGAATCACTTTTGTTGGAAGCCAATAAAGCTAAGTTACAAGGTCTGGTTATCGATTTACGTAATAATGGTGGTGGTTCGTTAGCTGAAGTTATCTCTTTGACAGGACTTTTTATAGATTATGGACCAGTTGTTCAAGTTCGTGATAATCTTCAAAAAGTTATTGTTTATGATGATAAAAATAAAGGCATCGAATATACAGGCCCGATTGTTGTAATGGTTAATCGTTATAGTGCTTCTGCTTCCGAGATATTTGCCGCGGCATTGCAAGATTATGGTCGAGCTGTAATAGTTGGTGAAACAACTTATGGTAAAGGGACGGTGCAAACCTCTCGAAATATTGCTTATCAAACTGATGCTAGACTTCATCCTAATTGGCCTGAGCTCGGTGGTGTTCAGTATACCGTGCAAAAATTTTATCGTATCAATGGTGATAGTACACAACTTAAAGGTGTCGAGCCTGATATTGAAATGAGTAAAACTAAATATGACGATGAAACCGGTGAACGTTTCTTAGATAACGCTATGCCGTGGGATAAAATTCCATCATCTGAATATTTAACTCTAACTAATATAAAACCAATATTGCCTTATTTGAAATCAGAACATTTAGCACGAATTTCAAATAATCCAGAGTTTGTCTATATTGATCAGGATATTAAAGAGCTTAATGATAAAAAGGATCGTCGATATATTGTGTCTCTCAATAAAAAGAATCGTGAAGCAGAACAAAAAAGTTATGAAAATCGCGATTTAAAAAGAATGAATGAACGTTTAGCTCGAGAAGGCAAACCTCCTATTACTAAATTAGAAGATTTACCTAAAGATTATAAGCAACCCGATGCTTATCTAAACGAATCAGTTGAAATATTGTTGGATTTGATATCTAAATACCCAAATATTGAAGATAAAAAATTAACTCAAGAGATTATTTCACTTAGATCACCTATTAAAAACTAGATGAATAAATATTAAAACGATTGGAGATAATAAACATGTGTACAGATTTGAAATACGCTTTAATGACTGCAACTGCAATTGTATCGGTTTTGATTGTGTTTGGCGCCATTGTTTGCATGAATTAAAAAAGCTTGATTAATTCGCTTGGGATTATTATAGTATGCAACCTGCTCTTCTAAAGCAGGTTGTAAATAGATGGTGAGGTGTCCGAGTGGTTGAAGGAGCACGCCTGGAAAGTGTGTATACGGCAACGTATCAAGGGTTCGAATCCCTTCCTCACCGCCATATTAATTTTTAGTTATTGGAAGTGGAAAGCCTTTTTGCTCATCGTGATTGTTATTAGTCACTTTCAATATTAATTTAGTGCATTTCCTCATTATAATGTGATCGGAAGTGACGAGTAATACCTTCCCTCTCCTTAATCATTGGAGCCATTATGGAAAACTTACGCACGGTTCAGGATTTTATACGCTGGACATCATCACAACTTAGTCTATCAGATGTTTTCTTAGGTCACGGAACAGATAATCCTATCGATGAAGCTAAACAACTTATCTTAGCCACTTTGGGTTTATCATTGTTTATTCCTACCGAATTTTATTCTGCAAATCTTACCAATGACGAAAAACAAGAGCTTTTCGATATTATCCAAAAACGGATTAGTGATCGAGTGCCAACGCCATATTTAACTAATCAAGCTTGGTTTTGTGGACACAGTTTTTACATTGATGAACGTGTATTGATTCCACGTTCTCCGATTGGTGAATTAATTGATAATCATTTCCAATCTTTATTATCACAGCCACCCCAACAGATTTTAGATCTCTGTACAGGTAGCGGCTGTATTGGTATTGCTTGTGCTTATGCTTTTCCTGAGGCACAAGTTGACATCACTGATATTTCATTAGAAGCGTTGGATGTAGCACAACAAAATATTGACTTGCACGAAATGAATTTTCGAGTTACACCAATGCTATCTGATTTATTCAATGATATTCCAGCAAAACAATATGATCTTATTGTTACTAATCCTCCTTATGTTGATAATGAAGATATGGACGATTTGCCTGATGAATTTTCCTATGAACCAAAATTAGCACTTGAAGCCGGATTTGATGGTTTAGACATCGTTAAACGAATTTTAAGTGATGCAATTAATTATCTATCACCACAAGGAATATTAGTTTGTGAAGTAGGAAATAGCTGGGTTAGCTTACAAGAACAATATCCTCAAGTTCCTTTTAATTGGTTGGAATTTGAACGTGGCGGATTAGGTGTTTTTTCTATCACGCGTGAAGAATTAATTCAATATCAACACTGTTTTAAATAAGCTGTTTTTAATATACGGAAAAATTATTATGGCTGGAAACTCAATTGGAAAATTATTCAAAGTTACAACATTTGGAGAGTCACATGGCATTGCGCTAGGTTGTGTTGTTGATGGCGTTCCGCCTGGTCTTGCTTTGACTGAATCAGATATGCAATATGATCTTGATCGTCGTCGTCCTGGTTCATCGCGTTATACCACTCAAAGGCGTGAAGCTGACCAAGTAAAAATCTTATCAGGCGTTTTTGATGGAGTAACAACGGGAACCAGTATCGGCCTATTGATCGAAAATACCGATCAACGTTCACAAGACTACAGCCAAATTAAGGATATTTTTAGACCGAGTCATGCAGATTACACTTATCAACATAAATATGGGATTCGCGATTACCGAGGAGGAGGGCGTTCTTCCGCGCGTGAAACTGCTATGCGAGTTGCGGCAGGTGCAATAGCAAAAAAATATTTGCATGAAAAATTAGGGATTACCATTCGTGGCTATCTAGCTCAAATGGGTGAGATAAAATGTCAATTAAAAGATTGGCAACAAGTTGAACAAAATCCATTTTTTTGTGCTGATGAAAGTAAACTTGATGAGCTAGATCAATTATTAAGATCATTAAAAAAAGAAGGCGATTCAATCGGTGCTAAAGTTTGTATTGTTGCTGAAAATGTACCTGTTGGTTTAGGTGAGCCTGTTTTTGATAGATTAGATGCCGAACTAGCTCATGCACTCATGAGTATTAATGCCGTAAAAGGTGTAGAAATTGGTGATGGCTTTGATGTTATCAATAAACGTGGTAGTGAAAACCGTGATGAAATAACGCCACAAGGTTTTTTATCTAATCATGCCGGTGGTATTTTGGGTGGAATTAGCTCAGGGCAAACTATTTTAGCCAGTATTGCATTAAAACCGACGCCGAGTATTGAAATTGCTGGTCAATCAATTAATATTCATGGTGAAAGTGTTGAAGTATCAACACATGGCAGGCATGATCCATGCGTAGGTATAAGAGCCGTGCCAATTGCTGAAGCAATGGTCGCTATTGTTTTAATGGATCACTATCTTCGTTATCGCGCTCAGTGTAATGATGTAAATGAATTATGAGTTATGAACTACTTTTATTATTATTTGCTATTGCTGCTTTAGCTGGATTTATCGATTCAATTGCTGGTGGTGGAGGATTATTAACCGTACCAGCATTATTGGCGGTTGGTTTATCACCAGCAAGTGCATTAGCCACCAACAAATTGCAAAGTTGTGGTGGTTCATTTTCTGCGAGCCTCTATTTTATACGGCAAAGGATGGTTGATTTAAACCAACAAAAATGGGCAATTGTAGCGGCTTTTGTTGGTTCAGCCATCGGTACAATATCGGTAATGCATATCCAAACCGATTTTTTGAAATTATTGCTGCCAATATTAACGATTAGTGTAGGGTTATATTTTTTATTATCCCCAACGATTGGAGAAAGTGATCGTAAAAGTCGTTTTTCTGTTCTCCAATTTGCTCTTATTCCTGCATTAAGTATTGGTTTTTATGATGGCTTTTTTGGACCAGGTGCCGGATCATTTTATGCTTTAGCATATATTACATTGGCAGGATTTAATCTAACCAAAGCTACCGCCCACACTAAAGTACTTAACTTCACCTCAAATTTAGCTGGATTACTATTTTTTATTATGGGCGGGCAAGTGGTATGGTCGATTGGTCTTGTCATGCTGGTTGGTCAGTTTATTGGTGCAAGATTAGGCGCTAAAATGGTTATTGCTAAAGGGCGTAAATTAATAAGACCAATGCTTATTACGGTTTCTACTATTATGAGCATTAAACTGATTTATGAAAATTTCTTTTAGAAAGTGTCGTTCAAATTGTTGAATCCTGTATAACAGCAAAAAAAGAGATATTGCAGAATTTATATAAGATTAGTTTGCGATTTAAGTAGTAACAAACTTACTACAATAATCGCAAAAGCGATTATGTTTATAAACTCAGCTTTTTTAACTTGTTTTAATATTGAAATGTCGATTGATTTTAAATAAATTATTAGAACAATAAACTTCCGGAAAAATAAAAAATCTAAAATTAACCAATATTATTCTTAAATCCTGTCTTTTACTCTAATTTCTCAATACTATTTTTTAAACTTTACTGCAAATAATAAATGAAATTTACCGTAGTCTATATTACAAGTTGTTATTTAAAACAAATTGACGAGTTTCTAGCTTATAAAATAGGGAGCGAATACATTAAATAAAACCCAGAGTTTATCCCAGAGAACTGGCTATTATTTTTAACCGCATTCAACGCCAGCTCGGTTTATTCCCATGTGTATAGGTAACAGACCAATTATAATTTATTGTTTTATTATTAAAATAGAGCATGCAAATTTGCACACAACTTTTTTGTGTTTTTTAAGCGATCTTATAATTTTATAATGTCATCGGAGTTAAATATGATATAAGCCGAAAATATTTATTTTTCACAATATATATCTATTTAGAACCATTGTAAAAAAGTTTGAGGTCACGCCTATGTTTCAGCAAAAAACTTTTATTAAATTCAGTTATTAACTGATAACAATAATAATATAAATCAAATAATTGATATAAAAAATACGGCATTTATCAGTCTCGTTTTTAACTGTTATTTATTTTTTTGTAAAAAAGTTTGAGGTCATGCCTACGTTTCAGCAAAAAACTTTTATTAAATTCAGTTATTAACGGATAACAATAATAAAATAAGATAAATCAGATAATTAATTTAAAAAATACGGCGTTTATCAGTCTCATTTTTAACTATTATTTATTTTTTGTAAAAAAGTTTGAGGTCACGCCTATGTTTCAGTAAAAATTTATTAATAGTATGTTTCATACATTTTATCGAATCATCTTTTGATAAAGATTATCTAAAGTTTAAATCAAATGGCATAAAATTCATTGCATACAATTTTTGCTATGTAAGTTATGATGTATAGGATATTTTAGATAAGCAAATAATTATAAAGCTTGTTTAATTTAACCTATTTTACTTTTGACGATAATCTATTTGATGTTATGAAATTACAACAATTACGTTATATTTTAGAAATTGCTCGCTCAGGTTCAATTAATGAAGCGGCTAAAAATTTATATATTACTCAACCGAGTTTATCAACCGCCGTAAAAGAGTTAGAGGCTGAATTTGGTATTGAGATTTTTGTTCGAACATCAAAAGGGGTTTCACTTTCAACTGATGGTGTAGAGTTTTTAGGGTATGCTAAACAAGTTTTAGATCAAGCTGAACTATTAGAACAGCATTATGCTAAAAAAGAGCCCTCTAAACAGCTGTGTAGCATTTCAACTCAGCACTATGCTTTTGCGGTAAATGCATTTGTTAATTTGATTAAAAAAAATCACACAGATGAATATGAATTTACCTTAAGAGAAACCCGAACTTACGATATTATTACTGATGTGGCTAATTTACGTAGTGAAGTTGGCATCTTATATATTAACGATTTTAACCAAAAGGTGATCTTGCGTTTATTGAAAGAACATCGGCTAACGTTTAACCCATTATTTGAAGCAGATCCTCACGTATTTATCAGTACCAATCATCCTTTATCTGATATGAAATCGCTAACTTTAAATGATTTAGAAGAGTATCCTTACTTATCGTTTGAACAAGGTGAGTATAATTCGTTTTATTTTTCGGAAGAGATTTTGAGTACGGAATACCATAAAAAAAGTATCCATGTTAGCGATAGAGCAACTTTATTCAATCTACTACATGGCCTGAATGGTTATACTATAAGTACTGGAGTATTGAGCAAGGATTTAAATGGCTCTGATATTTTATCTATACCGCTCAAAGTCAAAGAAAAAATCTTAGTAGGATGGATCACATCTCAAAAAGTACAATTGAGTATGTCGGCACAAAATTACATTGAAGCACTTAAAAAACTCATTCAAGAAGAATATGGCTTTACTCTCAAGTAATACCAATGCAAAAGGAACAAATCAAATTGCTATTTCGGTAAATTCTAGTATAATTGCGCACGATTCATATATCTAATATATGAATATCGAGGAGTGTCTGAATTAGAGATCGGTCATTCCATATTTTATGTTAATTTAAGAGGTTTATTATGTCTCTAACTGTAGAAGCTAAAGCGAAAATCGTTGCCGACTTTGGTCGTGGTACTAACGACACTGGTTCAACTGAAGTTCAAGTTGCACTTTTAACTGCACGTATTAATGACTTACAAGGTCATTTTTCTGAACATAAGAAAGATCACCATAGCCGTCGTGGTTTGTTACGCATGGTATCTAGCCGTCGTAAATTATTAGATTATTTACGTCGTAAAGATTTCGATCGTTATAGCCAATTGATTCAAAAATTAGGTTTACGTCGCTAATTTATAATCTACTTGAAAAGAGGCTTAGGCCTCTTTTTCGTTGTGAAAAATTAGGGCTCTGATATAATGCTGAGCTCAAAAGTAAAAGATTATATCTCATGTTTCGCGCGACTAATGAGAGCTCTATAATTTATAGATTTGTCATTAGTCGTGACAGTGAAATAATCTTTTGTTGATTATCCCCACATTGTTGAAGTCAGTATCATAACTTAAGTTGTGCTGCTCTCTATCAAAATATTAAACTTCAACAAAATTACTACAAGAGGACATTATTTTGTTTAATCCGACATATCAAAAATTTCAATATGGTCGTCATACCGTTACTTTAGAAACAGGCATTATGGCTCGTCAAGCAACTGCTGCTGTAATGGTTAATATGGATGACACGGCTGTATTTGTAACTGTTGTTGCTGATAAAAAAGTTAAAGAAGGTCAAGACTTTTTCCCTTTAACAGTTAACTATCAAGAACGTACTTATGCTGCTGGACGTATTCCAGGTGGATTTTTTAAACGTGAAGGTCGCCCAAGTGAAGGTGAAACTTTAATTGCTCGTTTAATCGACCGTCCACTTCGTCCTTTATTTCCAGAAGGTTTTGTTAATGAGATTCAAATCATTGCAACAGTCGTATCAGTTAACCCAGATGTTAGCCCTGATTTGGTTGCGATGATTGGTGCTTCTGCTGCACTATGCTTATCTGGTGTGCCTTTCCATGGACCAATTGGTGCTGCACGTGTGGGCTTTATTAATGATGAATTTGTTTTAAATCCATCAGTAAAAGAGCTAGCAACAAGCCGTTTAGACTTAGTGGTTGCTGGTACTAAAAGTGCGGTATTAATGGTTGAATCTGAAGCTGATTTATTAACTGAAGATCAAATGTTAGCAGCGGTCGTATTTGGTCATGACCAACAACAAGTTGTCATTGATAATATTAATGAGTTTGTCGCCAAAGCTAATTGCGAAAAATGGGATTGGGTTGCACCAGTTAAAGATGAAGCGCTTTATAATGCCGTTTCTGAATTAGCAAAAGACCGCTTAGGTGAAGCTTATCGAATTACTGAAAAACAAGCGCGCTATGCTCAAATCGATACAATTAAAGAAGATGTTCTTGCGGCCCTTAAAGCACAAGACGAAGAACTTGATGAAAACAAAGTCATCAATATTATTGTTGATTTAGAAAGTCAAATCGTTCGTCAACGCGTTATTGCTGGTGAACCACGTATCGATGGTCGTGAAAAAGATATGATTCGTGCGCTTGATATTCGTACAAATGTATTACCAAGAACTCACGGTAGTGCACTATTTACTCGCGGTGAAACTCAAGCATTAGTAACAGCCACTTTAGGTACTGAACGTGATGCTCAAATTATTGATGAGTTAACTGGTGAATACACTGAACGCTTCTTATTGCATTATAACTTCCCTCCATATTCAGTTGGTGAAACGGGTATGGTTGGTTCGCCAAAACGTCGTGAAATTGGTCATGGTCGTTTAGCTAAACGTGGTGTTGCAGCAGTAATGCCAAGCATTGAAGAGTTCCCTTACACTGTTCGTGTCGTTTCTGAAATTACAGAATCAAATGGTTCATCTTCAATGGCTTCTGTATGTGGTGCGTCATTAGCTCTTATGGATGCGGGTGTACCAATTAAATCATCTGTAGCTGGAATCGCAATGGGTCTAGTGAAAGAAGGTGATAAATTTGTTGTTTTATCTGATATTTTAGGTGATGAAGATCATCTTGGTGATATGGACTTTAAAGTAGCGGGTACTCGTGAAGGTGTGAGTGCATTGCAAATGGATATCAAGATTGAAGGTATCACTAAAGAAATTATGCAAATTGCGCTTAATCAAGCAAAAGGCGCTCGTTTACACATTTTAGGTGTGATGGAACAAGCGATTAATAAACCTCGTCAAGAGATTTCAGAATTTGCACCGCGTATTTATACTATGAACGTCAATCCGGATAAAATTCGCGATATCATTGGTAAAGGTGGCGCAACCATTAGAGCCTTGACCGAAGAGACCGGAACTACTATTGAAATCGCTGATGATGGTACTGTTAAAATTGCTGCTTCAGACAGTAATAAAGCGAAAGATGCAATGGAGCGCATTAACAATTTAGTTGCTGAGGTTGAACTTGGCAAAATTTATACAGGTAAAGTAACACGAATTGTTGATTTTGGTGCTTTCGTTTCAATTATTGGTGGTAAAGAAGGTCTTGTCCATGTGTCACAAATCGCCGACCATCGCGTTGAAAAAGTTTCTGATTATCTAAAAGTCGGACAAGAAGTGAATGTTAAAGTTTTAGAAATTGATCGACAAGGTCGAATTCGTTTGAGCATGAAAGATGCTGTTGAACCAACGACAGAAACAGCTCAAACTTCCGAATAAAAAATTATTCACTAGGAGTTAAGATGAGACAGTTCAACCTGATGAGAATTCTAAGCTTTTCATTAGCGATTATTCTTATGTCAGGTTGTTCTAATTCTCAGCCTTTACTTGCTGTTCCTGAGCAAGTTTCGTATGATGATGAATTGAAAATTGCACAGATTAGTCAACAGTTATCTCAAAAAGATATTGATGCAGTAACGCGGATACAGCTTATATTTCAACGTGGCGTTGTCTACGATTCACTAGGCTTTAAAGCATTTGCACAAAGTGATTTTAGTTATTTGATGGAATTCAATCCTGAAATTCCAGACATTTATAATTTTATGGGAACTTATGCTTTACGTGAAGGGGATTTTGACAATGCCTTAATGTCCTTTAATACGACAATTGAACTTGATCCAACATATGTTTATGCTTATTTAAATCGTGCCATTACTTTATACCGTACTGGCCATTATCAATCAGCAGAACGCGATGCATATCAATTCTATCAATTTGATGTGAATGAACCGATCAGAATTTTATGGCTTTATTTGATTGACAGAGAGATAGATAATGAAGCTGCACAAAATAAGCTACAAAAACGTTATGATCTAATAAATGATAAAACGATTTATAGTAGCGATATTATTGCATTTTATTTAGGTAAGATTAATGAATCTAAGTTAATGCAAAATCTTCAACAAGGCGTTGAAAGTAACCGGCAGTTAGCCGAACGTCTTTGCGAAGCCTACTTTTATTTAGGTAAATATTATCAAAGTAAAGGTAATAACGAGCGTGCTAAAATGTTATTTAAATATGCTTTAGCTAATAATATTTATAACTTTGTTGAACATCAACAGGCGCTCTATGAAATGAAGTTACTTGAAGAAAATGAAAAGTAACATGGGTCATGCCAGTTTAAAAGTGAAAATATTGTTATAGCGTAGTTCTGATTTGCCAAAAAATATATTCTCAACATTTGATAATACAGTTAGTTTTATCATCTTTTAAATAAATATCATTTAACTTTAAATTTATTTATTTTATATACATTGGATTGTAGTTGAGTCAATATCGGCAGTTAGTTATTGGGGTGAGTTGTAAATTTTCAATTTAGTGAGCTGGCATAAATTTATATAAACTTTCTTTGTTTGAAACAGTAATAATTTAACGATTACTGTCATTCGTTGATCAAAATGCTTAATTTGGTTAACCAAAAGTAAGTTTGTATATTCAAAATTTTTAAGCGAGTTTACATGACAAAAGAAATTTCTTTTATTGACCTTGGTTTATCTGAGGATATCCTTAACGCATTAAATGATCTTGGTTTTAGCAAACCATCACCAATCCAATCTGAATGTATTCCTCTATTATTAGCAGGTAACGATGTATTGGGTATGGCACAAACAGGTAGTGGTAAAACCGCTGCATTTTCAATTCCTTTTTTAATGAATATTGATGCAAACCTAAAAGCACCACAACTTTTAGTTTTAGCGCCAACGCGTGAACTTGCGATTCAAGTTGCTGATGCTTGCACAGAATATTCAAAATATATGAAAGGAATAAAAGTATTAGCATTATATGGTGGTCAACGTTATGACGTTCAATTGAGAGCATTAAAGCAAGGACCTCAAATTGTGGTCGGTACACCAGGACGTTTACTTGATCATTTAAATCGTAAAACGTTAGATCTTTCTAATCTTAAAGGATTAGTGCTAGATGAAGCTGATGAAATGCTAAGAATGGGCTTTATTGATGATGTTGAAAGCATCATGGCGACAATTCCTGAAGATCATCAAACAGCACTATTTTCAGCGACAATGCCTGCGCCAATTCGTCGTATTACTAAACGATTTATGCATAATCCTAAAGAAGTACAAATCAAAGGCACTAACCAAACTGCACCAGATATTGAACAGAGCTATTGGCTTGTTCGTGGTATGCGAAAAAATGAAGCGATTGTTCGCTTTTTAGAAGCTGAAGATTTTGATGCGGCAATTATTTTTGTTCGTACAAAATCAGCGACTTTAGATGTTGCAGAAGTGCTCGAAAAACATGGTTACAGCTGTGCTGCTTTAAACGGTGATATGACACAACAATTACGTGAACAAACATTAGATCGATTACGTAATGGTCGTTTAGATATTTTAATTGCAACCGACGTTGCAGCTCGTGGTTTAGATGTTGAGCGTATCAGCTTAGTTATCAACTATGATATCACCTTAGATTCAGAATCTTATGTTCACCGTATCGGACGAACAGGGCGAGCAGGTCGTGCCGGTCGTGCAATTTTATTTGTTGATAGCCGCGAACGTCGTTTACTTAAAAATATTGAGCAAACAATTAAGAAAACTATTCCAGAAGTGGGCTTACCATCAAAAGATCTGCTTGAAGCGCGTCGCTTAGCGAAGTTTACTGAACAAGTTCAAAAACAACTTGAAAGTAGTGATTTACCACAATATCAAACCTTGTTAGCGCAAATACAAGCTGATAGTGGTGCTGATCTTGAAACGATTGCTACAGCGTTATTAAAATTAGCTCAAGGTGAACGTCCATTAATTTTACCACCAGACCCGGTATTTAAGCCGTCTCGTGAAATGCGCGATCGCGATAATCGTGGAGGAGAGCGCCGTTTACGTGGTGATAATCGTGAAACGCCAAAACGTCGAGAACGCCGTGATGTTGGTGAAATGGATATGTACCGTATTGAAGTGGGTAAAGAAAACGGTGTTGAAGTACGTCATATTGTTGGTGCAATTGCAAATGAAGCAGATATCAGTAGTCGCTACATTGGTAATATTAAGCTCTATGAAACTTACTCAACTGTTGAGTTACCAAAAGGTATGCCAAAAGATATCTTAAAACATTTTGAAAAGGTAAGAGTACTTAACCAACCGATGAAAATGAGCTTAGTTAGTGGTAATACTTCGGAAACTAAGCGTGGTCGTAAAAGTACTAAATCTGATGCTGGTGATAACAAAAGTTCACCTAAAAAACGTGGTCGTCCAGCAGCGCCTAAGTTTTAATACATTTTAGTGTTAATACTTTTTAGTTTTGATTGTTGCAAACCTCTATCTTTATGGTAGAGGTTTTTTTTATTGTTTTTCTTTTAGATTGTTGCCTGCATTTTTAGGTAAAGTAATGAAGTCAATCATCGCCAGTAAAGTCATTCCTGCCACCATAAACAGCGCTAATTGAAAATCTTCAACCATTAAACCCGTTTGGCTATGCCCATTATAGCTGGAAGCAATAAATAGAAATAACGCACTTAAAACAATACCCAGTACGTTATTTAATTGTTGAAAAATGGTTGATAAGATGTTGGCGCTTTGTATTTCGTTTTTATCAATTTCTGAAAAACTAAGTGTTGTGATTGTGGTAAATTGGATAGAACGCGCACCACCTGAAAAGAATAGAACCAATATAATCCATATGATTGGTGTTTCTGGTGTGAAAAGAGCACATAATACAAAACTAAATGACAGTAACAAACCATTAACGATAAGAATTTTACGGAATCCAAACTTGTGTATTAATGGAGTATTAACGGTTTTAAGGATAATATTGCCTGCAAATAGTGAAAGTAGTAACGAACCAGCGGTTAATGGCGACCATCCAAAGCCGACTTGAAACATAAGAGGTAAGATAAATGGTGCACTGTTTAAACCAATTCGTATTAATGAACCGCCAAAAAAGGTCATTCTAAATGTGCGTTTTGAAAACGCGTACAGGCTGATTAATGGGCACTGCGTATGCGTAAGATGATAATAGGCAAAGATTAATACTAAACTACCGACAAAAGAAATGGCAAGACCCAGCCAGAGGCTATGATTTGAATGAGAAACCATTTCTAGCCCATAAACAAACAGTAATAAGCCTAAACCACAAGCGATAAAGCCCACACTATCAAATGTACGCTTTTCAGGTTGCTCTTTGGGTAACAGTCGATGAGCGAAAAACAGAGCGATAAAACCTAAGGGAATATTAAGAATAAATATCCAATGCCAAGTGAGATATTGAGCAAAGAATCCACCAATAATTGGTCCCATCAATGGCGCAATTAAGCCGGGCCAAACTAGAATCGAAATTGTGCTAACCAGATGCTGTTTTTCGGTTCGACTTAATACAACAGTTCTGCCTACTGGTACCATTAAAGATCCACCTAATCCTTGAATTAACCTTGCGATGGTAAACATGGTCAGACTGGTCGATAAAGCACACAATATTGACGCTAACATGAATAATACAATCGAAATGGAGAAAGTCCAATACGCTGTAAAACGATTTGCTATCCAGCCACTTGCAGGTAAACCAATTGTAAGCGCTAACATATAAGCGCTAATACCAATAGATAAATCTTGTGGATTAGTTAAAAATGATTTTGCCATTGCAGGTATTGCAGTGGTGATTACCGTCGCGTCCAGATTTTCCATGAAGAACGTTGCGGCAACTAAAATCGCCATTTTTCGGACGTGATTATTTTGCTGCATTATATTATTTAATTGATTGAGAAAAATAGAAATAAGGTTCTAATATACCCCAAAAGTTTGAGTTATGATAAAGCTTTTTACATTTTGCCCTTAGTTATGATTAAGAGTATACTATATGGAAAATTAATCGGTAAATAGAGGTATAGCATGACAGATTCTTTAAACAAATGTAAAGCGAATGAAACCCCAGCGTGTTGTTGTGTAGATGTTGGTACTATTATTGACAATGAAGATTGCAGCGCTGAGTATGAGCATGTCTTTGCAACAGAATCAGAAGCCCAAGCTAAATTAGCATCATTGACACAAGCTGCCAAAACAGTTGAAACGGAACCTTGTGAAATTAATAGTAATATAGAAAAAGTTAATGATGGTTTTAAATTATCTGCAACATTTACTTTTTGCTGCGGTGCAGAATGCATGATCTTCCAATTAAAATTACGCTAATAAAAGATTGATGAAAGTTTGTATTATGAGACATGGTGAAGCAGGATTTTCTGCTTCATCCGATGCAAGTCGAACCTTGACTGATTATGGTATTGAACAAGCAAAACAAGCTGGAATTTGGCTTAAAGAGCAAAATTTCCATTTTGATTTAGGTTTAGTCAGCCCCTATTTACGAGCACAACAGACGTTAACAGAATTATCATCACAGGTCAGTGTTGCAAAAGTGACAACCGATAAATTCTTAGTTCCAGGCGGTAGTGCATCTTATATAGCTGATACATTAACGATGCTAGTAACCAATGGTGTTAATAATGTAATTGTTGTCTCACATCTACCATTAGTGGGATATCTTGTTAATGAACTTTGTCCGCATGTTTCGCCACCTATGTTTCCAACTGCTGCAATTGCTTGTGTGGAGCTATCATTAGATGCTTCTGGAAAGCTTGAATGGTTTCATCAAGCGTAGTAAAAAAACTTAACCTTTTTGATTTACCTTTAACCGGTCGAAGTTTAATTGAAGCATCGGCAGGAACGGGTAAAACTTATTCACTCGCCTTTATCTATTTAAGGCTATTACTTGGTATTGGGCAAAATAGTTATCCAAAGCCTCTTGAGGTTAGCCAAATTCTTGTTGTAACTTTTACTAAAGCCGCGACGCAAGAATTACGCTCACGTATTCGTCAAAATATACAAGAATTAAGACTTGGTTTAATCCAAGGGCATCATCAAGATCCTATTTATCAAAAATTAATTGATTTAATTGATGATCGCCAGTCAGCAGTGCAAAAGCTTACTGATGCCCAACAGGCAATGGATGAAGCGGCGATCTATACTATTCATAGTTTTTGCCAACGAATATTAACCAGCCATGCATTTGAATCTGGAGTATTATTCGAACAAAAGTTAGTAGCCGATGAATATCAATTGCAATTACGTGTAGTACAAGACTTTTGGCGTCATTATTTCACGCCATTAGATAAATCGCTTGCTTATCTTATTATTGATACTTGGAAAGATCCTGCCACATTATTGAGAGATATTAACCCTTATTTGGGATTAGGTGTCGAGGATGATGATAAATCAAATCCAGATATCAGAGCAACGATTGAAGCTTTTTATGAAAAAAATCATAAAAAAATAGAAGAGATTAAACAAGATTGGTTGATTGCTGTTGCTGATTTGAGCGAAATTATTACTCAATCTGGTGTGAGTAAACAATCTTATAGTAGCCGGAATTTACCCAATTGGTTAAATAAAGTATCGACATGGGCAAACAAAGCAACACAAACGTTTGAATTACCTAATGAACTTGAAAAGTTTCGTCAATCAGTATTAAACGAAAAAACCAAAGATGTAAAAAGTGCTCCTTGTCACTCTATTTTCGAAAAAATCGAGTCACTTTATCAACAACCCCTTAATTTACGTAGTCAAATCTTAATGGATATTGTTGGTATCATTCAAAAAGGGATCTATAAGGAAAAACTAAAAAATGGCGCTATAAGTTTTGATGATCTTATTTGGCAACTTAATCGAGCTCTGTTTGTAAAAAATGGCAAACGACTGGCGAAAAGTATTGCGTCACAATATTGTGTTGCCTTAATTGATGAATTCCAAGATACCGATCCATTACAATATCAAATATTTAATCGAATTTATGATAGCCAGCAGTCCGATCGTGGATTGTTATTTATTGGTGACCCAAAGCAAGCTATATATAGTTTTCGTGGTGCTGATATCTTTACTTATTTGGAAGCTAAACGATCGACGGATGAAAATCATTATACGATGGATGTAAATCATCGTTCTTCTGCAACAATGGTGAATGCGGTTAATCAGCTATTTGCTAATCATGATACCCCATTTGTGTTTGATGAGATTCCTTTTTTACCAATGCAGGTGGCAGAAAGAAATCAAAAAAAAGCATTGTTATTAAATAATGAAGAAGTCTCCGCATTAACGGCTTATCTATTACCACAGGAAATTTCAACAAATGCTGATTATCAAGAATATATGGCAAGTTGTTGTGCGAAGCAGATTGTGACTTTATTGTCGAGTTCTTCAATACTAGTGGATAATGAGGAAAAACAACGTCCGGTAATGACGGCAGATATTGCTGTTTTAGTACGTACAGGACGTGAAGCTGAAATCATCAGACAAAAATTAGCATCGTTGGGCGTTAAAAGTGTTTACTTATCAAATCATAGTAGTGTTTTTTCATCAACGGACGCAAAAGATGTACTTAACCTATTGCAAGCAGTGTTAATGCCCGAAAACGAATCAACACTGCGCTTAGCCTTAATGACATCACTGTTCGGTCAAACAATGACTGAACTTGAGCAAATTACAGATGACCAAGATAAGTGGGAAAGTTTGGTTGAAGAATTTAAGCAATACCAAGCTATTTGGCTACATTATGGCGTTTTAGTCATGTTACGCCGAATGATGAAACGACGTCATTTAGCTGAAAATATCTTAGCACGTCAAGATGGTGAACGAACTTTAACGAATATAATGCATTTAGGAGAATTGCTTCAAGAAGCTGCAGATGAATTAGACAGTCCTCATGCTTTAGTTCGTTGGTTGACTAAACAAATAGTCAGTCCAGATCTTAATTTAGAAAATCACGAGCAACGTCTTGAGAGTGATGAAAACTTAGTTAAAATTATTACAATTCATAAATCAAAAGGGCTAGAGTTTCCTATTGTTTGGTTGCCTTTTATCTCATTATATCGATCATCTGACAGTCAATTTTATCATGATAAAGATAATGACTATAAGTTAACTTATGCATGGTTATTGACGGATGAAATTAAGCAACAAATAGAAGATGAACGTCTTGCTGAGGATTTACGTTTATTGTATGTCGCTATGACGCGCTCGGTATATCATTGTAGCATCGGTCTTGCTTCTTTGAAAAAAAGTCAGTCAGCTATTAATCATCTTTTGAAAAATGACTTAAGGGCTATTGGTAATATGGCAAACTTAATTGATGTCGAATTGCCAATTTATGGTGAACGCTATGTTACTCCTATGTTATCGGTTCCAACACTATCAGCTAATGTTTTTACACGCAAGCTCTCAAACTGTTGGCGAGTAACCAGTTATACTGAATTACAGCAACATCAAAATGCCTTATTGAACTATAATCTTGATATCATTAATGATTGGGATGAGCCGCAATTTAAATCCACTAGTGAAGAACTTGTTGAATTGCAATATGACATTCACCATTTCCCTAAAGGGGCATATGTTGGTACTTTAATGCACAGTATTATGGAACATATTTCATCCGATAACATTGATGAATTATGTACTGAGATGGTGAAAAAACTCAATCTTGATTCTAATTGGAATAGTATTGTTGCCAATTGGATGAGACAAGTATTGGCGACTGAATTGGGTCAGTCAGGATTAATATTATCAAACATATTAATGGGTAGATGTATTAACGAGTTACAATTTTATTTACCTATACGCCAATCTGTAACTTGTCAGCAATTAGATTCTTTGTGCAAGAAATATGATGATTTATCTCAATCACGTTCTGAATTATCCTTTGATTCTGTGCAAGGTATGTTGAAAGGATTTATTGATTTAGTCTTTGAATTTGAAGGTAAATATTATGTGGTCGATTATAAGTCAAATTGGTTAGGTGATAATATTGATCATTATGGGCAAAATGCACTGAAAAAAGTGATGATAGAACATCGTTATGATCTACAATATCAACTTTATAGTTTGGCATTACATCGATTTTTGAGAAGCAGGATATCCAATTATCAATATCAGACCCATTTTGGTGGGGTATATTATCTCTTTTTACGGGGTATGCCTGAACAGGGTATTTTTTATCATCGACCTCAGCAAGAATTTATAGAAAAACTCGATCAATTATTTGAAGGCCATTAGGCATTAACTCTTTAATTAACTAACATTCAGGCACGATTAAATCGTGCCTTATTTTAGTCAAATAATTTCTGTTTGTTAGCATTTAAAAATCAATTGATAGTGATAATGTTTATCCGTTAATAAAAATTCTGGATGTACATTTGGTGTCCAAGAATCATCACCACCAATGCCCATATGATAAGCATCTATACTGACGTAGGCGCATGTTTGAGGCACTAATAAATGACGATGTGTTTTTTCCATCAACTGTTTAGTACCATATTGATTAATATTAAATTTAAATTGATGACCTGTAATTATCATATCATTAAGAATTAATTGTTTGACATCACAACGTAAGCCATTTTCACAAGGATAAATATAAGGCGTATAAAGTTCGGCAAATGGTAATGACCAATCACCAAAAATTGCAGAGGTTTTTCGATCAGGATAGTTTTCATGTGGTCCTAATCCAAGCCAGTTTATCTGTTTTGGTATCTCTTTCAATTGATACGTCAAACCAATACGGGCCGGTGCAGGCATATCATTCGCAATATCGACTTCTACTGTTATCGTCAAGTTTCCATCCTGATCAAATTGATGTAACCATTTACTTTGAATGACTTTGCGTTTTTTCACACTATAAGCATGAAGCGCTTCAATAATTATATAATCATCTGTTTGTGATGCTTTAATTCCTAAACACTGATGGCTCAAATCGAAATAGCCAGCAGCTTTCCACCGTTCAACCCATGCAAAAGGATTGCAATCAAAACCACTACTGATACCAATATCGTTATCAATTGGTGCTCGAATAAACTGATCAGTCAGTGCGCTGGCTAACAATGGTTTCTTATTTTTAACCCATTGGCTCAGCTGTCCTGATTTTTTATTAATTTGCCAACTTTGATTTTTCCAATTGACAATAAATTCATTGTCATTTTCAGTTAATTTTAGTAATTTTTTATTTTTGCTTAATGCCAATTGCGGAATAAAACTATTAATTAATTTGAATTGTTCCCAAGCCACAATATGCTTTGCTGGAGACCATGTGGTGGCTCTGTTTTGAATGACTTTAAGCGATAGGTGTAAGTTTTCTCCATTAATATTATTACCTATGTCGTCAGTAATTTTTAGTTCAATTGTATCGTTAGGCTTAATATTAAGTTTAAGTTTACCATTTTGTTGATTTTTACCATCAAGCAGCAGTTCCCAATATAGTATTTCATTGTCTGTAGTACGGAATAAATACTCACTAGTTACTTCAATAATAATCGGTTTTTGGCTGACAAGTTTGAATTGAAATGGCTGTTGCACTTTTTTGGCTTCAATTATACTTGGATGTGGTTTGCGGTCAGGAAAAACTAAACCATCTAAACAAAATTGTCTATCGTGATAGGCTTCACCAAAATCACCGCCATAAGCCCAATAACTTTCACCTGATTGATTATGGCAACGAATACCATGATCTGCCCATTCCCAAATAAAACCACCTTGTAATCTAGGATATTGCCGAAAAGCCTGCCAATATTTATAAAAAGTACCTAAACTGTTACCCATAGCGTGGGCATATTCACATAAAATAAGCGGGCGTTTTTCATCGGGCATAGAAATCCATTTTTTTATAGACCATTTAGGAACATTTGGATGGGGTTGATCTTGATCTACTCGTGCATACATAGGACAAATAATATCAGTTGCAGCTGTATTGGCGCCTCCTCCTTCATATTGGACTGGGCGGGTTGGATCATTACTTTTGATCCAACTATAAAGCGCATCGTGATTTGCACCATGTCCTGATTCATTACCAAGTGACCAAATGATTATAGATGGGTGATTGCGATCGCGTTGAACCATACGAGTTACTCGTTCACTATATGAAGCCAACCAGTTAGGGTCATCAGACAAACGTGACATTGGGAACATCCCATGTGACTCAATATTTGCCTCATCTACTACATAAAGGCCATATTCATCACAAAGCTCATACCAACGTGGATCATTAGGATAATGGCTACAACGCACAGCATTAAAATTGTGTTGTTTGATTAATTTTATATCATGAAGCATAGCTTGTTCGGTAACCGCGTATCCCATATCAGGATAAAATTCATGACGATTCGTTCCCTTAATGATTAGTGGTTTATTATTCAAACAAAGTTGCCCATGTTTGATTTCTACAGTTCGGAAACCAATGTTATAAGCTTCAGATTCAACTAAGCCTGTATTAGTATGATTCAAGCTGATAACAAGCCGATAAAGATTTGGCGTTTCAGCACTCCATAATTGTGGTTTGGTCACTGGAATATGGCAAACTACTCGGTCATTGTAACCACCTTTTTCATCAATATCAGAAGTTCCAATTGATTGCGATTGTTCAAGAACTAGTTTATCTTTTTGCCATAATTCAATGTCTACATTGAGCATCTCAATATCGTCTTGATGCTTAACATCAATTTGCAAGGATAAGGTAGCATTTTGATAGCAAGCATCAAGCATTGTTTTAACTTGAATATCTTGTAAATGTGATTTAGGTTTATTAAGTAGTGAGACACCACGGAAAATGCCGCTTAATCGCCACATATCTTGATCTTCAAGATAACTGCCATCGCACCATTTTAAAACTAGCACTGCTATTCGGTTTTCACCTTTCTTTAAAAAAGGAGTTAAGTCAAATTCAGCTGCAATACGGCTATCTTGTGAATAGCCAACCCATTTACCATTGCACCAAAGATGAAATGCGGCACTGACCCCATCAAATATAATTCTAGTATCACCTTTATTTAACCATTTTTTATCAATATTAAAGTACCTCGAATAACAACCCGTTGGGTTATCTTCAGGAACAAAAGGAGGATTATAAGGAAAAGGGTAACGAATATTTGTATAAACCGGCGCATCGTAGCCATGAAATTGCCAATTTGATGGAACAGGAATAGTGGTATTATCGAGTTCTTTATCCAACCACGATTCTGGTACTTGTTTTGGGTTATTAAAATAACTAAAAAACCAATCACCATTGAGCGATAAAATTGCGTCTGAATCACCATTATTTTTTGCTTGTTGTTTATCTCGCCAGCTATTAAATTTGGGATGTGTATTAAGTCGATTAATGCTTAATATAGATAAGTTATTCCAATCCGACCGGTTGATGATTTCACTGAAACAAGGATTCATTATTTTCTCCTTTTATTTAGTTTGAAGTAGCATTTTTTAATTTATTATAAATAATTTATTTTTTTATTTAAGTGATCAATTTAACACTTTATGTAATCGATTACACTTGTATTTTTGTGTTTTTCTTCAAAAATGGGAAATTTAATATTAATTAAATATTAATGTGATACATGTCACATATATGTATATTTATATTGTTAACGATCAATTTTATTAGTTATATTAAATAAGCTTATTTATTAAGCATTGGATTGCTACCGTAAGATTATGGGCAAAACCTAAAGAATAGTTATCACTATTTTTTAGGTTTTTTTTTGTCTCAAATTTTTGAGATTCTTAAATATATATAAAATAATGAGTAGAAAAAATGAAATATTTAACTAAGGCAGCATTAAACGTCAAACCTAAACGAATTGTTTTAATTACTTTACTTGGCTTGTGTTCTATACAAAACTCTTTTGCTGCTACTCAAGAAGAGTTAGAGGCAAGAATATCGATGTTAGAACAAAAATTATTGGCACTTTCTGAAGAATCTATAGATTTAAAAAAGCAAGTGATCGAGTCTAATAAACAGCTAGCAGAATTAAATAAGAATATTCAACAACAACAGATTGTAATAAATAATCAACAAAAGGTGCTGAAAAATCAGAGTGTTGCTTTAGCTAAAACTTCAACCCAAACACCAGCATCTAAACAAACCCAAAATCACACTCAAACCAATATTAATTCCAAGTCTGTTATTCAACAAAAACCGACAGTCGACAATCAAATTGTTATAGTTAACGATACTAAGCAAAGTGATAATGTAGCCCCAACATCGCAAACCAAATCACTTAAAAACTCCTTTACTCTGTCGGAGTTTAAAGATTACATCAAAGATGAAATCGGTTTTTCATTTAATGGGTATTTTCGTGGTGGTTGGTCTACCTCCCAAAATGGCAAACCTAAAAATTATGCTGAAGGGGCATTAGGCCGGTTTGGTAATGAGTATGGTGGTTGGTACGATCTTGTCTTTAAGCAAAAAGTGTATGATGAAGATGGTCATAGAGTGGATGCCATTGTTATGATTGATGGTAATGTAGCTACCAATAAAGCAGCGGGTTTATTCAATACTCAAGATGACAATATTATGCAGTTTTCTGATATTTACTTATCAACCAAAGGATTTGTGCCAGGATTTCCTGATGCAAATTTATGGGTAGGTAAACATTCACTTCCTTATAATGAAATCCAAATGTTAGACTGGAAAACTCAAAAAACACCTGCAGGTGGTGGTATTGGTATTGAAGATCTTGGAATTGGCGTGGGTAAACTTGATTTAGCTTTGGTACGAGCGGATGTTAATGTCAAACAAGTTAAAAAAATTGAAGTTACAAATAATGGTAATACTGAGATACAAACCGTAACTAAACGGGAAGAAGTCGACTTAAATGAAATCGAGTTTCGCTATCGAGATATTCCTTTATGGCAAGATGCCACTCTTGCAATTAATGGTCGTTATTCTGCCCCCAATAAATCCAAAATTCAGGACAGTGTTAGTGTAAAAAATGCTTGGTTAGGAAGTTTTGTTTTAAGACAAAATAATTTTTTTGGTGGATTTAATCAATGGACTTTACAAACTGCGACCAATTCTGTTGCGTCACAATTAGCTAATATTAATACTAATAACCCTGAATTTGCAGCCAATTCTGATAATGATTACATCGGTACACATACAGGAGGAAAAGCTTACCGATTGGTATCTGAAGGTGAGGCTTATTTAGCCGATAAAGTGATTATCGCCCATGCACTCGCGCTTACAACAGGAACAGATGTTTATTCCTATGACCTCAATTTGGCTCATACTGATTTTTCGAGTTTCAAATCAGCCATAAGACCTGCTTATATATGGGACAACTACAATCAAAGTGGCATCGAATTAGGTTACTTTAGACAAAAAAATAAAGTTAAAGGCAAAAGCTATAATGAAGAAGGTTTTAAAACAACTATTTTCCACTCATTTAAAGTTGGTGAAAGCATTTTGACATCAAGACCTGATATACGTTTCTATGTCTCATATATAGAATCTTTGCAAAATGAGATCAGTAAATTTGACTTTAATGGTAAGGATAATCAAATTAGCTTTGGCGTGCAAACTGAAGTTTGGTTTTAAATAATTTTATCTGAAAAAATAGCTAAATGTCGGAAACACATAATTTTTAGGGTTTTCGACATTTTTTTAATTTAGTTTTTAAACCAATACCGATCATTTAATTTGGGTAACAGAATATCGCTTAGTTAAAGTTGGAGTAAAAACATTAATTAAATTGGCAGGTAAAACTTCTTCTTTTGCTAATCGCAATGCGAGTTCCGCCGCTTGCTCTGCCATAGTTTGCAATGGATAGCGGATGGTTGTCAGTTTAGGATGTAAATACCGAGCAAGTAATAAATCATCAAAACCAATAATCGAAATATCTGACGGAATTTTTATATCATTATCATATAATACAGAAATAGCGCCCGCTGCCATAGAGTCATTGTAGCAAGCAATAGCCGTAATTTGTTGATTACGCTCTAAAAGAGACATCATAGCTTGTTCACCACCTATTTCATTTGGTGAAGAAATAGCAATCAAATTATCGTTTATGTCAATATCATGTTCTAATAGCGCATCTTTATACCCTTGTAAGCGGTCGGATGAATCTGATATATCATGGTTTGAACACAAATAACCAATGTTGGTATGGCCATGTTGTATTAAATGTTTAACAGCTAAGTAAGAACCATAACGGTCATCAAGTGCAATGCAGCGTTTCTCAAAACCTTTTATTACACGATTAATTAATACCATTCCAGGAACTTGCTCCATCAATCTTATTAAAGTACTGTCGGAAAGCATTTTGGCATGGACAACCAACGAAGAGCAACGATGCTCAATTAATTGAGTTATAGCATTATATTCTTTATTTTCATCGTGATAACCATTACCAATCAATAAAAAATGTCCGGTTCGGTAAGCTACTTTTTCAACTGCACTGACCATTGCACCAAAAAAAGGATCTGAAACGTCTGCGACAACAATACCAATGGTTTTTGAATTTTGCTGAGATAAAGCACGAGCGTTTGCATCTGGATAATAATTTAATTTTTCCATAGCATTTTTTACAATCTCACGCTTATTGTTGCTAACATTGTTTGCATTATTGATAACACGAGATACTGTTGCAACTGAAACATTGGCTAATTGTGCAACATCTTTTATTGTCGCCATAAAACTCCTTTTTAATTTGATATTATTACTAATAATTTATATCTATATTACTTAAAGTTTATCCATTTAAAATATTGTAGTTTACCAACGATTAAAGCAAAAATGGTTCGCAAAGAGGGAAGGGAACCTATACTTGAAATATTTTTGTTTATATCTTTTAGCTAATTCAGTCGGTTAGACCCTGAATATATGAGATAACACCTTATAATAATGGAAAAATTTTTATTTGCCAATCATTGTATTATTAGCTGAATCGTTTCAAATTCAATATGTTATAAAGGAGAATGAATGCTTTCATTCCCCTTATTGTTAAAAAATTTTATGATTTTTGTGTTTTTTTGATTTATTTGGATGTGATCTTGATAAGCATGGCTGTTGCAGGATCAAGCACAGGTAATGGTAATCCTATATTCATTAACCAATCGCCAGAAAGTGTTGTTTGAGTTTTCATCCATAGTGGTAATATTTTCATTGCATGACCACTGATTTTAGGATCAATATTGTCCGGCATATCAAGAATTTCTATTTGATATTGCTTATCCGTTAACAATCCTGTTAAACGTAAATTACCGCTCAACGCATAAGTTGGTAATGCTAATTGGGCAATAATAAACGCAGCTTCTTTTTGATCTTTGCTTACAACCCCATAACTTTGCATCGTGCGAGGATCATCGACATCCAAACGAACACTATTACCACTATGTAATAGTGAACGCAATTGTTTGTGTAAATTAATATAATGAGAAAAGGCTTTTTGTTCTTTTTCAGATTCTTTAACAGGATCAAGTTCAACACCCATATGACCAAACAGTGCAGTCAAACCACGTAAATTCATATGTAATTCGCGGAATGTAGTATGACATAAGGCACCACCAATGTGAGCACCCATTACCTCAGGAGGGAAGAAGTAACTCATACCACGCTGAATGATCTGCCGTTCTAATGCATCGTTAGAGTCTGAAGTCCAGAAACGTTGAGTACGTTTTAATATTTCATAATCAATACGTCCTCCACCGGAAGAGCAAGATTCAATTTCAACATGAGGGAATTTTTCTTGTAAAATATCAATTAAACGATATAAAGCTTCAGTTTGTCCAACAATGGCTGGATTACCATTGTGGCCAGCTTGCACAATTTCACGATTCATATCCCATTTGATATAGTCAATGTCATAGCTTCCAAGCAACCATGTTAATCTTTCAAGCAAATACTCAAAAACCGCTGGATTTTGTAAATCGAGTAAATATTGATGGCGACCTTCAGGTTGATTATAACCATGCAGTTCTAGTAACCAATCTGGGTGAGCGCGATAAAGATCGGAATTTTTATTAATCATCTCTGGCTCGACCCAAATACCAAATTCCATGCCCAAATCTTTAATATGCTTGATCACGGGTTCTAAGCCGTTTGGATATTTTCGTTTATCCAAATACCAATCTCCCAACCCTTGATAATCATCGTCACGTTTACCAAACCAGCCATCATCAATAATAAATCGTTCAACCCCCATATGTGCAGCCTTAGTTGCCATTTGTATAATATAGTCCGGATTATGATCAAAAAAGATACCTTCCCAAGTATTGAGATGGACTGGGCGTGGTTTATTTTGACTAAATTTAATAATGTTACCACGTAAAAAATCATGGAAGTGCTGACTCATCTCATTCAAGCCTTGCTCACTATAAGTTGCATATAACCAAGGAGTTGAAATTGACTCGTCTTTACCTAATGTAATTTCACCTGCCATATATAAGGCTTCGGCCTGAATAAAACGTTTACCATTACTTTTTACCGCTACCTGAATTCGATGATTTCCACTCCAACCTAAATGAACACCCCATACTTCACCGGATTGTTCTTTAAAGCCATCGGTACCAACTACCATACCCGGAAAATACTCATGTGAAGTACGTCCACGACGGTTTTCTTGCAAATAACCACAATGTTCGATTTTGGTACGATGAGGAAAGAACTCCTTAATCCAACGTCCACTAAAGGCCATTAATTCTTGTGCTCTTTCTGGAATGGGAAGAGTGATTGATAAGCGATTGACCAGATAAGGTTCATTGCCTAAATTAATTAAACTATTTTGGCATTGTAATACACCGCTGTTATCTAATATAAAATGGCTGGTGAAACGTAGGTTAGCAATATTATCTTCACTAATAATGGTGATTTCATTTTCTGTTTGAATAACTTCTTTGGTGATAAAAACAGGAGACCAATCTTTACCATTGCGATGACCTTCAAGTCCTGGTGTACTAAAATTACCCAAACCTTCTTCAGGGCATAAAGTAAACGGTACGTCAACATCAATACGAGCGTTTGGAACAGCGGGGGTTAACATTTCCAGATTTTCGAGTTGAATGTTTTGTAAGCGTTTACCAAAATAGCTAAGTTCAGCATAAGGTGTTGTACGAAATAGGACATCTATGTTGTTATTGTTAAGACGATAGTTCATAATGACTCCAAGATTGTGGTTCTTTATCTATCTAAAATAATTACATTTCTATTAAAATAAAATGATTATTTTTTTAATTTGTGATTAAGATCTCACAAAAAATGTAATCGATTTCATTTTTTGTGTTGCTAGTTATTTTGTAGAAACATATATTGTGAAATGAATGTGCGAAAAGTTATTTTTTTATGTTATTATGGTTAAAAAATGGATGGATTGAGTTAAATATGATGAAAAAACATAATATTATTATAATTTCTTTTCTTGGTTTTGTGTTTAATGCTAATGCTGCAGATAAATATGTGACAGATGATATAGATATCTACTTACGTCGTGGTCCTAGTGCTAATTATGGTTTCTCTGGCGCGGTTAAAACTGGTCAAAAAGTGACTTCTCTTGAAAAAAGTGACGATGGTAAATACACAAGAATCCAAATTAGTAATGGTAAGATAGGGTGGATTGAGACCAATAAACTTAATGATGAGCCAAGTTATCGAGAACGCCTTCCCGAGTTAGAAGCAAAATTAGCCGAATATCAAGATAAAGTGAATAATGTTGATGAAAATCAACGAAAAATCGTAAATGAATATGAGCAAAAATTGCAATCTGCAGAAGAATTAATTGAAACTCTTCAAAATAAAAATGCCGATCTTGATAAACAAGTCAAACAGCAGAGAACTCAAATAGATTCGATGTTAAATCAAGTTGATGATAAACGACTCGATCTTATTCTTACATGGTTTACTTATGGCGGTCTTGTTGCTGGTGGAGGTCTAGTATTAGGTCTAATTTTACCAATGATAATGCCTCGTCGTAAAAAAGATCGTTGGATGCGTTAATGTCTCAAATCTATCTAGTTGGAGGGTGTGTTCGGGATAGATTGTTAGGATTACTGAGCGCGGACCGTGATTGGGTTGTTGTTGGAGCAACGCCTGAGGAATTATTGTCTTTAGGTTATCAACAGGTTGGTAAAGATTTCCCTGTATTTTTACATCCAGTTACAAAAGAAGAATATGCATTAGCGAGGACAGAACGCAAAGCAGGTAATGGCTATACTGGATTTATTTGTGATTTCAGTAAAGACATTACTTTAGAACAAGATCTTATCCGACGAGATCTTACCATCAATGCTATTGCTATGGATGAAGAAAATAATATTATTGATCCTTACCATGGCGTTGAAGATATCAAACGTAAGCTGTTACGCCATGTCTCGCCAGCTTTCCGTGAAGACCCTTTACGAGTTTTGCGAGTCGCACGTTTTGCTGCACGTTATCATCAATTAGGTTTTGTTGTTGCAACAGAAACAATGAATCTTATGAAAGATATGGTTTTAGCCGGAGAAATTAGTTATCTAACCCCAGAACGTGTTTGGAAAGAGACTGAAAAAGCCTTATCTACTTTAGATCCTCAAATCTATTTTCAAGTTTTGGAACAATGTGGGGCTCTTGCTATATTGTTTCCATCATTAGTCTTATCCGATACGGTTATTGATGCTTTAAAACACTCTGTTTCATTAACTAACGATTTAACCATCCGTTTTAGTGTTCTTTGTTCGCAATTATCAACTAGGCATGTAGTTGAAGATTTATGTAGTAAAGTCAAATCACCCAATAATTATACTAAGCTTGCCATAATGGTTAAGCAATACTATAAAGATGTCCAGTCGGTGCAAACACTCACAGCTGAACAAATTATCTGTTTACTAAATAAAATTGATGTATGGCGTAATCCTCAACATCTTTCTCAATTGATTATGGCAAGCGAGGCTTTAGCTAAAACAGCATCCTTTCCACAAGCACAATATTTAGAAAATGCTTATAAACTAGCTAATAGTGTTAATGTGCAAAAAATTATTTCTGATGGGTTTACTGGAAAAGAAATTCAAATTGAACTACAAAAAAGGCGAATTGAATTGTTATTAAACCGGATTTGATTGCATCTTAATCGATCGTAACTTTTTTTCAAAATATCTAAAAAAAAGTGTTGACGATTTGCCGGAACTTAAGCATAATGCGCCTCGCAGTGTTGGTTATGACGTTGCGAATGAGATGGCTACGTAGCTCAGCTGGTTAGAGCACATCACTCATAATGATGGGGTCACAGGTTCGAATCCCGTCGTAGCCACCATTAAGATTAGGTAGTACTTTTACCGGAAGTATTCAGTGCGGGTGTGGCGAAATTGGTAGACGCACCAGATTTAGGTTCTGGCGCCGCAAGGTGTGTGAGTTCAAGTCTCTCCACCCGCACCATTTAATCTTAATATTAATCCTTTATTGGGGTATAGCCAAGCGGTAAGGCAGCGGGTTTTGATCCCGCCATGCCCAGGTTCGAATCCTGGTACCCCAGCCATTCCATTCTGCGTAATTTTTTAAGATGCTTTAGTCCGTTTAATTTTTAGGTTTATACCTCTTTATTGATTATTTATACGGGTGTGGCGAAATTGGTAGATGCCCAGATTTAAGTTCTGGCGCCGCAAGGTTGTGAGTTCAAGTCTCTTCATCCGTACCATCTAATCTTAATAATTATCTTTTATTGGGGTATAGCCAAGCGGTAAGGCAGCGGGTTTTGATCCCGCCATGCCCAGGTTCGAATCCTGGTACCCCAGCCATTTTATCCTGTATAATATATTAAAATTTTTAAATCTGATATATACTATTTTATCAATAGTTCAATACGGGTATGGCGGAATTGGTAGACGCGCTAGATTCAGATTCTAGTTCCGAAAGGTGTGCGAGTTCAAATCTCACTACCCGTACCATATATTTTTTTATAATGGGGTATAGCCAAGCGGTAAGGCAGCGGATTCTGATTCCGCCATTCCAAGGTTCGAATCCTTGTACCCCAGCCATAAATATGCATTCCTTTCTTATATTTGGTCAACTTTTTCACAATATTATTTGAGTCCATAAATAGCATTAATTCATATTTTTTTGTAACTATTTAGTTGCTCTAACAGATACATTGATTTGATATTGATTATCCTTGTTCTTCTCCTTTTAAATGCAATTTATATTTATGAACATTTATTACTAATGTATGGTTAATAATATAAATTATGATTACCTAATTCCATTTAGTCAAAAAGCTTGTATTAACTTAATCGTTACAGTGTTGGGTTAAGATAACTAAACTAAAAATAGTTGTATAAAGTCTATGTTTATCTACTTTGAAATTAAAAACACCTTGAACATTGTTAGTTTAATTCCAATAGTCGATAAAACATAATTTTCTTGGTAATGTTGAATTTTTAGACCATAAAGTGATGTCTTTCATTTATGGTGAAATAAAATATCAATAGGATGTAGAATGCTATCAGATACTCAATAATGAAAAAATTAAAGATCGAAAAATGGTAATCTCAAAATAAATTTAGGTTCAATTAGTGTGAAATCTAAGCGTTAGAAAAGAATAATTAAAAGTCTTTGTTCCGACACAAGTAAAAAATTAGCTCAAATTCCTATAGAATTTATAATTGATTAGATAAAATCTATTTGTCGTTATTATAGAACTTTTATATCGCAATTTTTCTATAATTATTTAACAGAAGTACTATATTAATTATCAAGTCAGAATAAATTAGTAACCTAGTGGAAAAATGTTAGGAGCGTATAAAACCAAAATATAGTATAAGTAATCAAATAATATGACACAAATCGAATATAGATAAGTATTAAGTAATCAGCATTATTTTCATATTGATTTATGTGTTTCTAATAAGTAATTTATATGTAGATAGTATATAAATTGCCAATAAAACAGAGATTTTTAAAATTAATCATTATCCACGATAGAACGTGAATAATGAATATATTATAAAAAAGCTCATACCTAGATTTAAAAACTGTCTGTCGTTTTATATCCTCCACCACCTGACGATGAACTTGATGAGTAACTACCGCGACTTGATGATGAACTATTACTGGATGAAGAACTACTACGGTATGAAGACCCCCAAGAAGATGATTTTGATGAATAGCTCAATAATGATCCGATACTGCTTTGATGTACCGAAGTTCTTCTTTCGATTTTTATTCGTACTCTATAGCTAAGTAGTGTCTCAACAATGGTAATTGGAAAAACATCATTGTTTAATAATTTATTTAATAGTTCATTCAGATTATACGAAGATATCCTATATTCATATAAAAAACTGGAAATATTGTATTCCTTAAAAAGATTAAGTGTTTCATTAAAACGCTCATAGGTTTTCATTAAATCTGAAGTTGTATTACGAAGATGAACAATATGATTCTCAGATTGCTTTATCTGTTTTTCTATTTCATAGAGCTTTTTAAGTAATATATCATCTCCTTTAGTTTTTGTTTGTAAGGTTAGCTGCTGAAGTCTATCAAAAGACTTATGTTTTAAAAACTCAGCAAGTTGCAAAGAGAGTCTTTTAAACTCGAGGCTTTTTCCTGTTTGTGTTTCATTTAAAACATTATAATTTTCTTGCTTTTCTCGCTCTAGATTCGCTAAATCCTGCTCAATTTCTGCTAATTCAACTCTTATCGCTGGTATTTTCAAAACAGTTTCAACACTATGTTCTTTCTGTTCTTTTTGTTTTAATGCTAATTCATAAGATCTTGTTTGATTTTCGTAACGTGATTTTGATTCATTTAGTAATGAATTGATTAATTTGTAATTTTTGTAATTTTGAGAAAAATTAACAAATCTTGCTAACCATGCATCTAGGTTTTTTAAGATCCAAAAAGCTTTGTAATTATTTTCACCATAGTTTCGCTTAATTAAATAATTAAAATACCTATTTTCGTTATATTGAACAAGTTTTTCTGAAAACTCGCTTTGAGAAGCTTCAAAGTTTTCAGTTTCTTTATCAAAGCGTTCTTTTTCGATAGTAAAGCGATCAAATAGCGATAGATAATCGGGATCTTTCTCAAGTTGTAGCGTTTTTTCGGTTGTAAGTTCATCTAATCTTATCAAAATTTCTGTTAATTTTATCTGCTGCTTATCAATTTTTTTGTCTAAACTGTAAGATTTGCTTTTTAATTGCTTTAAAACATTTTGTAACTGGTCAATAATTTTTTGTATTTTAATATCGTTATTTTCAGGTGATTCTAATAAATAGATAGTCGCAATTTTATTATAAATATTTGCTTGTTGAGTCTTTAAATCAAGTAATTTTTCATGTGTATCATGTAATTCTTGATTGGCTGAGTCCAAAGAAGCCTTAGTTGTACGAGCTTTTTGATTAATGGTGCTTTCAATTGTTCTTGTCTGCATGGTTTACCACTCTAAAATCCTGCCTGATTTAACTGAATTTGGACAGTTAAACGTTAAACGTCCTTTTGGTTTAGCACAAAGTTTATTATTATCAATATGCCCATCATTTATTTTATCCTCTTTAACGGCATTAAATGCTTTTAAGGTAACTTGTTGACCAAACATCTCTACTAATTTGGTTTCACCGGTTTCGATGCTTTTTACCCATATTGAAGTTGGCTTACCGGTTGATGTTAATGCTTGAACAATTAAATACCAAGATTTACCATTAGTATTCTCATGTGTGCGTTCAACCCCAGATTTATGATCTGGATGGTCAACGATGGTCAACGTTAAATTAGTTTGTGCTAGTTTAAGGTAGTAAGCCATCATTGTTTGATAATTTTCAACATTTTCAAAATTTAAATCTTTTAAATCAGCAAGTAATGAAGTTTGAAGCGCAATAATGGGATCCATATCTGATTTAGGTACGTTTAATTCTAGTAACTGTTTCGTATCAGACTCAATTTTCTTTTCAAGAAATTCTGCACGTTCAATTGAAGAATAAAGTGTTTCAATCCGATTAGTATCGATATTTGTTTGACCTTGATTAAGGCTATCAATAATAGAATCGACAATATTTTGTAATATAGGGTATTTTTTACTAGCATCAGTAAATTCTTGATTGTGGATTAATTTAGTTAATTTCTTATCCGTTTCAATTAATTCTTGCAATTGTGTTATTTGCGAAGTGACTTCGGATAATTTAGTTTTGATTGAGTAGTCAGTCTCTTTTAAATATTTAAGTATATCTTTATCTTTTTGCGCTATTGAAGATAGATCTGCCCCAGATTTTACTATAGAAGAAATATTATCTTGGTTAAGCAGATCAATAATTGAGTTTTTTAATTTTTTTATTGGAACTTGGGCAAAATTGACAGAATGCTTATCAATTTCAAGAAATTTTCTATTTAAATCATTTAAACTACTTTTTGCGGATAAAATATGGTTATAAGTACTATCAATATTACTTTTTATTTTTTTTGTAATCGTTACTTCTGCAAAGTTAATTAACGTTAAAACGAATAAAATAATATATATAATAGAAAATACAATGTTTCTTTTAATATAACATAAAGCAAGAAAATGCATAAACCAATTACGTTTAGGTACATTAAACCGCAAACGTTTATCAAACCAAAGATTAATTCCTTTTTCTATAAGACTATCATCAATAAATTGTCCTTTGGTTTGATAGTAATTTTTTATGTTTTCTTTCAATTTATCCCGCAAAACATTGCGATCAAGATGCTCAAGTAATAATTGCTGTTTTTGATAAAGCTCATCAATTATTGCCATCGCTCCTAATTGTTCACTAAGCTTAATTTCCGACATTAACTATTAACCTTTAGAATAATATTGTTAAAGCGTTGTTTTCCATCTTCAACAATACGATCTATTTCTTTTGCATTTTCAATTGATTCATTTCGTAATTCGCTAATTAGCTGTTGGCTTGATTCTTGATAATTAACGATCGCTTCAACTAAAGAACGTAACGAATCGGCTTTAATAGTAGAACCATATCCAGCTCGTAAAGCTTCATCTAATTGTTTATTACCAACAGATGCTATACTTTCTATGCCTTTATTCATACCATCTTTTAAGGCTTCTAAGGTTTTAGTACTTTCACTTAAACCAGTTAAAGAAGTTATTGAAGCACTTAAAGCAGTAAACACAATTTCATTCGTTGAAAAAAAGTTAACACTTTGTTGATATACTCGTTCTTTTACTGAAGTTGTTTGTTGTAAACGGGCAAATACTGCTTCGGCTGAATTATAAGATACGGTTAAATTATTAGCTAAATCCAAAATAATTTGATAACGACTATCTTCTTGTTGAACATTACGTAATGCTTCATCTCTAATGAGTTCTAAACGTGCTCGAGCAACATGATCATCAGAATTGAAATTATCTACATCGGCAATGGCTAATGATAATTTATTTTTACAATCTTCAAGGCGGGCTGTTGCCATATTGACTAATTCTTCGGCGGTAATTTGTGCTTGTTTTAATCCAAATCTAAAATCCTGATAAGCATTTAAAATAATACGTTCACGTTCGACCTGATTACCTGTTTCTTTTGATACTTCTAAGTAAGTAGATTTGATGAGATTGAAACGATCTGGAATTGATCCGCGTTTAAGTTTCATCCAACCAATTTTGATTCTTTCCAAAAAGTCTAATCGACCATCATCAAGCCAACCTATCATTTTTTCCATATCAGTACGAATACTATCAAAATGATTAACTATTTTGGTATAGCGCTGTGATACTTCAACACCATCAATTTGATCACGGACTACTTCATTAAATGCACCTTGTTGTTGCAACGTACGAGCTATCGACATAACTCGGTTTTTATCAATCTCAGTAACATTATCCAGTAATTTTAAAATTGGGGCATCGGTTTGAGGTTTAAGTATAATGCCGATTTTATTTAATACCTGTACTGCTCTATCGACATAAGGAACAACTTGATTAGACATTTTTTAATCCTTTAAAATATTTGTAATAAATTTATTAGGTAACGCAAAAAATTATATATCATCAACTTAATTTTAACAATTTACCATTGATTTAAAATAGAAATTCATAAAGACGCTTTTTAATATAAACATAAAATATAACTGTTAAAGTTTAATTAGACATATTCAAATAGCGATTTATTCATTTTAATATTCCATCTTTTGTTGAATAACTTTACCTATAAACTTAATCGCATGGAAAACTTATTAATGACCCTCCACATGGTATTATTATTGATTACCCCAAATCAAATAGCCACTCATTCAAATAACTTTACTAAGTCATAAACTTTACATATCAAGCAGAAGTTTTGAATTGTATATAGTTAATACTTTGAGATAGGTGAAATGAAAGAAAAGATGTATGAGAAAGAAATTTTTAGCATCTAAAATGCACATGATAAATAAAATAGTATATAACCAATCGACTATAAAATATCTAGCATAAGATATAAATTTTAATTCTATTAATATACTTTTAATGAGGAGTGAATAATATAACTTTCCACGTGGTTAAACGGATATTTCACGTAGAAAGTTATATAAAAATCAACTTATTATCTATATAAATTTACATAAACGGTTTGTATTGTACTGGCTGGATTTGTTGTTATTTCTTTCACATAATAAAAGTGTGCATCATTAGCAATTGCATATTTTTGAGCCTCAGCGCTGATTTCGGCTGTATTGTTGAATGAACCATGAAAACTAATCGTTTCATAAGGTGTCATTGTTTTAAACGCATCACTCGTGATTTCGTAAGCATCCTCACCTTCTATTGCTTTAGAAACAATGAAATCTCTTACTACTGCATCTTTTTTATATAATGCAACATCGACTTCTTGTGCCTGATTTTTGATATCAGAAGGCGCAATAGAGAAAACATAAAAAGCATATGCATTCTTTTCTGCGGCTAATTTACTCGCATCATTCGTTATTTCGGCAGTATTATTGTAATTACCTTTAAATTTGATAACTTCAAATGGAAGATAATAAAGCGCTTTAGCTCGTGGATAAAGAACAACACCATTTTGTGTCACTTCTTTTTTTTCCACTGCAACAGGTTGGTTAGATTGATAAATATCAGCGTAAACAACAGCGCTATCGGCTGAGTTATTAGTCATTGCATTCTCAATTGCTTTAATATGATAATACTTAGCGCCAGCTTCATCAGCTGCTCGAGAAATATCATCTGCTGCATTTTCAGCTTGTAAATATCTACCCGTTACAGAAATTTCTTTAAGTGGAATTAAGTTTTTTGCTTCTTGAGAGGTTAAAGCATCTGCTGCATAAACACTAGCAACAGGTAATGATAATAAAAGAGCAAGAGTAATAGATAATTTGTTTAAACGTTTCATGATCATTTCCTTCATTTTTAAATTATTAAAACTAAAGTTAATATTTAACGCTTTTTTTAATTTGCAAATATAAAACATAATTTAAAGATATTTATACACCATCAAACTTTAAGATTTTTATGTCTATATCTACCTATTATTAATTACGTTTGGCCATAAATTTTTATCTAAGAAATAAAAGAACTGTTTGTTTTAAACTATTTGGATTTAATGATACTCATTAAAGAAATATATAGTAATAAATGAAACTTATAGAAACATTGCGTTAAAAATAAACGCTTACTGAAGAACGTTGATTTAAGTAAAAATACTTTTTAAATTCGTTAGCTAATTTTTTAATATTATATTACTTATATTGAATAATATTAATGAATTGTTTTATTATTTGAGCGGTTAGACCCCAGATAATATAATTATTATAGTGATAAAAGTAAACTAAATGTTCAGATCTTTTTTGCCAATCTTTTGAACGATTGGGTAATAAGTTATAAGGAAAATCATTATCTGGTTTATGCCCAACTTGCATTGTAGCATGTAAAGGCTGATTGTTTTTAAACCATTCAAGCGGAACAGTAAAAATACTTTCAACTTCGTCAAAGTTTAGCTTTAAATCATCGATAGAATCAATTTTACCTACAAATGGATAAATTATCATCCCTAATGTGGCAATAAATTTTGGCAACTGACCTAAAATAGTAATTTCATTAATTGAAAGTCCTAGTTCTTCACATGTTTCTCTTTTCGCGGTTTGTTCTGGATTTATATCTTCAATTTCAACTTTACCACCAGGAAAACAGATATCACCAGGTTGCCATTTGAGTTTATGGGATCTAATTTGGAATAACAAGTGTAATTGATTATCTACTTTTACAATTGGAATTAACACTGCGGCTTTGTTATTGATTTGTTTTGGATGCTTAGTTGTTTTTAAAATATCCGTTATTTTTTCTAATGTGATCATAATATTTATTTTGTTTTTAATTTAACGTTCTATTTACGTTATAATAAGAAAATGTTAGATTGAAATTGTTTGTTAGTAGTACACGTGTTTTACTTGAATAATGCCATGCAATATTATATTAACAACATAAAAAAACAACTTAAAGATCTTGCTTTATTGAAACATGAACGTGCTCTGAATGCTATGTCAGAAGAATTTCAACGTGTTTTTTCGTTTCTGCCGGCTCTTTTTCACTTTCATGATCCTAAACTTCCAGGCTATCTAAATGAAGATACGCCTATGGGCATTGCTTGTTATGAAATTTCTGAAACTGTTTCTACTCAATTACAAAATGATTTTAATTTCATTGCTCCATTAACAACTGTCAAATCTGACATTTCCGCCCTGTATTCAATGGGAAGTACATGTTCAATTGGACAATCAGTTGCATCAGATTTGGATATTTGGATTTGTATTGAAAATAATTTATCAGCAGATCGAAAGTCATCTTTACAAAAAAAATGTCGTTTAATTGAGCAATGGGCAAAAGAATTAGGGATTAAATTAACCTTATTTGTTGTAGATGTAGATCGCTTTATCAATAAACATCATGAATGTTTAATCGGTGAAAATTGTGGTTCGGCACAACATATATTATTGTTAGAGGAGTTTTATCGTTCGGCTAACTTATTGGCCGGTAAATTATTATTGTGGTTTGCAGTGCCTAGCGATTTAATTATCAATAACACCAAATATCCGACTTATGAAAAGTGTGTTCAAGCATTAATTGAACAGAATATTATCATACGTGATGAATGGATCGATTTTGGTTCATTAACTGGATTATCTGCAGAAGAATATTTTGGTGCTAGCTTATGGCAACTTTATAAAAGTATTGATTCGCCATTTAAAGCCGTATTGAAAACTTTATTACTCGAAGCTTATTCATGGATTTACCCTGAAAATAAACCAATTGCTTATGAGATGCGAAGTTACATTCAAAAGGCAGAAATTTATCAAGGTTGCTATTTAGATTCGTACTATATGCTTTTGCAAAGGTTAACTCATTACTTAGTTGAAATTGAAGATTTTGCACGATTAGAACTGATTAGAACGTGTTTTTATCTAAAAGTTAATGAACAATTATCTGTTCCAACTAGCTTGCCATCGTGGCGTCGAAAAGTTCTTGATGATTTAGTGAAACAATGGGGATGGAGTAAAGAGTTCATTGCTAAATTAGATGCCAGTAATACTTGGAAGATAGAACAAGTTCGTGAAATACACGAAATATTATTACAGACTATGATGACAGGTTATCGCAATTTACTAAATTTTGGTCGTCGTAATAATTTAGATTCACTCATTAGCCCACAAGACTTAGCGATATTAACACGTAAACTTTATGCTTCTTTTGAAGTATTGCCTGGTAAAATCACCACATTAAAACTCAATATTTCTAATAATTTACAAGAAGATACACTTACTTTTATTTATGTTAAAGAAGATAGAATAAATCGCTCGGGTTGGTATGTGTATAAACAAAAGCCAGTTTTAAATGACATTATTGGTCACCAATATATAGAATATAGTAAATATTTGGTTAAATTAGTTAGTTGGTGTTATTTTAATAATATGATTTATGACTCAACAGAGTTTTATTATCATAATGGTGAAGATCGGGATAAGACTAAAATAACCAAATTCATTCAAGATCTAAAAGCATATTTTCCTATTAATGTTCCAACCGCAACGGAAGAACAACTTTATGGACCCTGTGAGATACGTCACTTAGCCATCATTTTAAATCTCGAAAACGATCCTACGTCTAATTTAAATTTAGAAGATGAATTTAATTCGAATGTATTAAATTATGGTGAAAATGAATTAAGCTTAGTTGGATCAATAGACTTACTATACCGTAATTCTTGGAATGAAATTCGTGTTTTACATTTTAATGGTAAATTATGTGTTCTTGAAGCTATTAAAGCGTTACTTAACCGAATGCATAAAGATGCTGATTTACCAAATTCAATGGAAATATTTTGTTACAGTCAATGTTTAAATAGCCAAATTAGACAACAAATAAAAAAGTTGATGGATGATTGCATTGAACTGCGATTAAGTTCTACGATAAATAATTTAACGCAAGTTAAACCTTTAAGAATTGATGGCGCATCTTGGTATCTATTTTTTGAACGACTTGGTGTCTCACTTCATCAATTTGAAAATACCATTGATTTTTACGGTGCAGTGTCTAATAATAAGGCTCAAGGAAGACCATTAAATATATTAGATGAAACAAATGAACTGCCTAAAGAAATAGACAGTGTAGCCTACCAAGGTGTAATTCAGTTCTTTTTCGAAGATACTGACATTGGGTTTGATCTCTATATTTTAAATGAACATAATCAAATAGAAATATATCGAAATTGTAACGGCAATAGAGAAAATATGGTCAAAGCAATTAATGATTTTTATGTTTTATCTGATGATAGATTTACTTTTACTACGAGTAGTTCTGTCAATTTCAATCTACCGCAATTTTATCAAATTACTTATAATAATGCTGGTGAACGAGAGATCTACTTATTGAATTAAAACTGATCTGTAAAGTTAAGTCATTTTATAAAAAGTTCAATAAAATTAATATTCTTTGTTGTAAAAAATGTTTTAAAGGTATTTTGATATGAAAAAAACTTATATTTCTATTAAAATAAATGGGAACTTTTTACGAATTTAACAATCTAACTGTTAGTAAGCACATTTTTGGGCCACAAGCAGTTATTAACATAGTGAGGGTTGGCCTTTAATGGGGGAGCAAATAACAGACCAAGTATTAGTTGATCGCGTATTAAATGGGGATAAAAATGCGTTCAATTTGCTTGTTGTTCGTTATCAAAATAAACTCGCTCATTTGGTTTCTCGCTACGTTTCAGCTTCTGAAGTTCCAGATGTTGTGCAAGAGACTTTTATTAAGGCTTACCGATCTTTAAGCCTATTTAAAGGTGAAAGTATATTTTATACATGGTTGTACAGAATAGCGGTTAATACAGCAAAAAATTATCTAATTTCTCAGGGACGTCGGCCTCCATCATCAGACATTGATGCAAGTGAAGCTGAAAGTTATGACGGTGCAGAATCTTTAAGAGATATTGATAATCCAGAAAGTTTAGCACTTTCAAAAGAAGTTGGAAAAGTGGTATTTGAAGCAATTGAAGCATTACCCGATGATTTAAAAACTGCCATTACATTGCGCGAAATTGATGGTTTAAGTTATGAAGAAATTGCCGAAATTATGAGTACACCTGTTGGTACAGTAAGATCACGTATTTTTAGAGCTCGTGATATTATTGATGAAAAGATTAAACCATTAATAACTGATTAAATCATTTAATTTAAAGTAGCTATAAAATTAAGGTATCTACTATGCAAACAGAACAGAAACAGCAACTTTCATCCCTTATGGATGGTGAGCTTAAAGATGATTATTTCATTGATGCTGTATCAAAAGATGAAGATTTACAGTCATGTTGGCATCGCTACCATGTTGTAAGATCCGCTATGCGTGGTGAGCTGCACAGTAGTACGTTAACTTTAGATATTTCAAAACAAGTTGCTCAGGCTATTGCTGATGAAAACTTATATTTTGAAATGGCAGATCAGCCAACCCCACATGAAGTCACTATACCAAAAGCTGAAAATCTATTTTGGGATCGAGTAAAAGATGCAGTGGCAAAAGTCAGTCAAGTTGGATTGGCGGCTTGTGTTACGTTAGCAATTATTGCTGGTGTTCAATATCAGCAAGGGCAATCAAATAATATAAATGGCGCTCCAACACTGAATACTTTACCGGTTGGAGTCAATGTTGCCCCTGTTGGTGGTATCCAACAACATAACGACCAACAATTACTCGAAAAAAGACAATATGATAAAATTAGATTGCTTGTACAGGATTATGAGTTACAAAAAAGACTAAATGCTCATTAATTTTTTATGAATTGTTTATTTTATTTAAATACATCTAAACTCAAACAGAGTATAAAATTTATCGTTACTCTGTTTTTGATGCTATTTACTTTATCTGCCTATCCGGAAAACAACGATAAAGCGCTACTATTGATGAATAGTATGCACAAAGCTGTTAAAACGAATACTTACCAAATTCATTTGCTTTCTCAAGATAAAGATCAATACGTTACCACTTATGAATATTCTCATTTAGGATCAGAAAAGCAAAATGATATCAAAGCTCAATTGCTTTATCTTGAAGGCCCCGCAAAAGAAATTATTTTGAACAATGGTGTAACGAGTTATTTTCAACCAGATAGTGCCTCTTTTTCTATTACTAGTCCACGTATTACTGAAGCTTTTCCCGATGTGATTTATAATGATTTCAACCAATTGGTTGATGTTTATGATTTTATTTTATTAGGTAAAACCAGAACAGCTAATCGTAGTGCGCAATTAGTAAAAATGATTGCTAAAGACAAAGATCGTTATAGTTATATTATTTGGATTGATGATGAAAATTTTTTGCCTCTTCGAATTGACTTGCTTGATCAAAATGGTGAAATCATAAGTCAACAAAAAGTGGTTAATTTAGACGAAAAATTCGATCCAAAAGAGATTAAAGAATATATAGACAGTCGCAATTATCCTATCTTATTATCAATTGAAAAACAAAATGACATATTAGAAGTTTGGCGCTTAGCATGGTTACCTAGAGGATTTAGAGAAATTGCGGCCTATAATGTTAATTTTTATAATTCTGATATTGCCACTAAATTGTTTTCTGATGGTGTTTTTTCATTTACCGTTAATGTATCTTCGGAACAATCAAGCCAGCTAAATCAGCTTATTACGCAAGGTGATAGGACTATTTTTTCGACAAATATTAATAATAAAAATATTGTTATTATTGGTAATCTACCTAAAGTTACTATTGAGCGTATTGCCCAAAATATTGTTGAGAAATAATCGCAAAACTTTCGATAACACTATGCTTCGCGGTTATTAATGTGTAAAATGTGCCTTTTCTATTTTTCGTGATTATCTAACCTGTTATTTTTGGTAATAACATTCCGGGTAATTAACAGTATATAACTAAAACATAAAATATAATTTATTGATATGAATAAAAATATCCGCAATTTTTCAATCATTGCTCATATTGACCATGGTAAATCAACGCTTTCAGATCGTATTATCCAAATTTGTGGAGGACTTTCTGATCGTGAAATGGAAGCGCAAGTTCTTGATTCAATGGATCTTGAACGTGAACGTGGTATTACAATTAAAGCGCAAAGTGTTACATTAGATTACCATGCAAATGATGGTCAAACATATCAGCTTAATTTTATCGATACACCTGGACATGTAGACTTTTCTTATGAAGTTTCTCGCTCACTTGCAGCATGTGAAGGCGCACTATTAGTTGTTGATGCAGGACAAGGCGTTGAAGCTCAAACCCTTGCAAATTGCTATACGGCTTTAGATATGAATTTAGAAGTTGTTCCCGTACTTAATAAAATTGATTTACCTGCGGCAGAACCTGAGCGTGTAGCTGAAGAAATTGAAGATATTGTCGGTATTGATGCAAGTAATGCGGTTCGTTGTTCTGCCAAAACAGGGGTAGGCGTGGCGGATGTATTGGAGCAATTAGTAAAAGATATTCCACCACCAGAGGGGGATTCAAATGCACCACTACAAGCACTTATTATTGACTCATGGTTTGATAACTATTTAGGGGTCGTATCTTTAATTCGTATCAAAAATGGCGAATTACACAAAGGCGATAAAATTAAAGTTATGAGTACCGGTATGACTTATAATGTTGACCGTCTTGGTATTTTTACGCCTAAACAAGTTGATAAAGATACTTTAAATTGTGGTGAAGTTGGCTGGGTGGTTTGTGCCATTAAAGATATTTTAGGTGCGCCAGTAGGGGATACTTTAACTTTAGCTAAAAGTCCAGCAGATAAACCATTACCTGGTTTTAAAAAGGTTAAACCGCAAGTTTATGCTGGTTTATTTCCAACAAGTTCTGATGATTATGAAGCTTTCCGTGATGCATTGGGCAAATTAAGTTTAAATGACGCATCACTATTTTATGAACCAGAAAATTCTGGCGCTTTAGGATTTGGTTTTCGATGTGGTTTCCTTGGGTTATTACATATGGAGATCATACAAGAGCGTTTGGAGCGCGAATATAATCTTGATCTTATTACCACAGCGCCAACAGTAGTTTATGAAGTTTTAACGACTTCAAATGAAATTATTTACGTTGATAGTCCTTCTAAACTTCCAGCGGTAAATAATATTCAAGAACTACGAGAACCAATCGCCGAATGTAATATATTGGTTCCACAAAACTATTTAGGTAATGTAATCACGTTATGTGTTGAGAAACGTGGCGTGCAAACTAATATGGTTTATCACGGTAATCAAGTTGCATTGACTTACGAAATTCCAATGACAGAAGTAGTTTTAGACTTTTTTGATAAATTAAAATCTACCTCTCGTGGTTACGCTTCATTGGATTATAGTTTTAAACGATTCCAAATTGCTGATATGGTGCGATTAGATGTATTAATTAATGGTGAACGTGTTGATGCATTAGCCTTAATTACTCACCGAGATAATGCACCTTATCGTGGACGAGAATTAGTGGAAAAAATGAAAGATCTCATTCCTCGTCAACAATTTGATATCGCTATTCAAGCCGCTATTGGTAATCATATTATTGCTCGTTCAACGGTTAAACAATTACGTAAAAACGTCTTAGCCAAATGCTATGGCGGTGATGTTAGCCGTAAAAAGAAACTTTTACAGAAGCAAAAAGAAGGTAAAAAACGCATGAAACAAGTTGGTAATGTTGAGTTACCACAAGAAGCGTTTTTAGCCATTTTACATGTGGGAAAAGATTAATCAGTTAAAGAGGTAAAAAATGGCTGGAACATTTGCCATCATATTAACAGTAGCGACATTGATTACTGCAATCTTCTGGTTTTTAGAAAAATTTAGGTGGAAACCAGCAAGACAACGAAAAGTAGAAGAGATTCGCAAACAACATAATGGCGAAATAGATGGAAAAATACTTGCAGAAGTAGGTAAACCAAAAGCTTGGGTTGAAAGTATATCATCGTTCTTCCCTGTTTTATTTGTTGTATTTGTGATTCGTTCATTTTTATTTGAACCGTTTCAAATACCATCAGGTTCAATGATGCAAACTTTACTTATTGGTGACTTTATTGCAGTTCAAAAGTATTCTTATGGATTAAGAGATCCTATTACTAATACAGTCTTAATTTCTACAGGCCACCCTAAACGAGGTGATGTCGCTGTATTTAAACATCCAAATAATCCTCAAATGGATTTGATTAAACGGGTGGTTGGAATGCCAGGCGATAAAATAGTATATCTCGTTAAAGAGAAGAAAGTACTGATTTATCCTGCTTGTCAAACTAATGATGCAAATTGTGTGGGTGGGCAGAAATCTGAACCATTAGACTTACATTATACGCAACCTCAACCAAGCAATTGGAAAGAAGTGCATCAAGAGTTTAAAACAAGTCCTAATTTTTATACATTAGAGCAATGTGTAGATAAAGGTATTGTCAATTCTCAATCTGTTTTCTTACTTGATATGAATATACAACAAGAGACGTTAGGCGATAGACCTCATGAAATTTTAACCACTCAAGGTGCACATGAGGATCCTAATTATTTTTATCGCCAAAATGGACAACCAATTGCTACATGGATAGTACCTAAAGATCACTATTTTATGATGGGTGATAATCGAGATAATAGTGGTGACAGTCGTTATTTTGGCTTTGTACCTGAACAGAATTTTGTTGGTCGCGCAACAGCCATTTGGATCAGTTTTGAGAAACAACCAGATGAATGGCCTACAGGCATCCGATTTAGCCGTATTGGTGGTATACATTAATTGCAATGATAATGAAAAAGTTTAATCAAATACAACAATCAATTGGTTACCAATTTAATAATTTATCTTTATTAGAATTGGCACTGACTCATCGAAGTGCTAACAAATTGCATAATGAACGTTTAGAGTTTTTAGGTGATTCAATTTTAAGCTTTGTGATTGCTAATGAACTGTATGAACGTTTTGTCAAACAAGATGAGGGTGATTTGAGTCAAATGCGTGCAACACTTGTTTGTGGGCAAACACTGGCTGAAATGGGTAAAGAATTTAAATTAGGTGATTATCTTATTCTTGGTCAAGGCGAGTTAAAAAGTGGCGGATTTCGTCGTGACTCGATTATTTCTGATGCCGTCGAAGCTATTATTGGTGCTATTTATTTAGATAGCAATATCGAAACGGTACGACGTTTAATTTTGACGTGGTATCAAACTAGATTGAATAAAATTCAACCTGGTATTAAACAGAAAGATGCCAAAACACGCTTACAAGAATATCTGCAAGGCATTCATTGTGAGCGCCCATGTTATTTAATTCTTGAAGTAACAGGTGATAATCATGAGCAAGAATTCTTAATTCAATGCAAACTTGAGAATGATAGCCGTGAATATTTAGGGCGAGGTCTAAGCCGTCGCAAAGCCGAGCAAGCAGCTGCTCAAGAAGCACTTAATCAATTAGGTATAAAATGACAAAAACAACACAACATTGTGGATTTGTCGCCATAGTAGGTCGACCAAATGTAGGTAAATCAACATTATTAAATCAACTACTAGGCCAAAAAGTTTCTATAACATCGCGTAAAGCGCAAACAACACGTCATCGTATTGTTGGTATTGATACTCAAGATAATGATCAGGTTATTTATATTGATACTCCGGGCTTACACATCGAAGAAAAAAGAGCGATTAATCGTTTAATGAATCGCGCTGCAAGTAGCTCAATTGGTGATGTCGAATTAGTAATCTTTGTTGTTGAAGGTACACATTGGAATGATGACGATGAAATGGTTGCCAACAAGCTTAAAGATTGCAAATGCCCAGTATTGTTGGTAATTAATAAAATTGACAACGTTATCGACAAAACTCAACTATTACCGCATATTCAAGAAATTAGCCAAAAAGTTAATTTTCTTGATGTAGTGCCAATTAGCGCTGAAAAAGGTGATGGCGTTGATATTATAAGGAAAATTGTCAAAAAACATTTGCCTGAAGGCGAACATCATTTTCCTGAAGATTATATCACCGATCGATCTCAACGATTTATGGCTTCCGAAATTATTCGTGAAAAGTTAATGCGTTTTTTAGGTGATGAGTTGCCATATTCAGTCACTGTCGAAATTGAGCAATTCAAAGTTGATGAACGTAATGGAATGTATCGTATCAACGGCTTAATATTAGTTGAAAGAGATGGTCAAAAGAAAATGGTCATTGGCAACAAAGGTGAAAAAATCAAAAAAATTGGTATAGAAGCCCGCAAAGATATGCAATCATTTTTTGACAACAAAGTACATTTAGAGCTTTGGGTTAAAGTTAAAGCGGGTTGGGCCGATGATGAGCGCGCATTGCGTAGCTTAGGTTATAGTGATGATTAATTACTGCATTTAATCTTAAAATTTGAAAGTCAGGTATCATAAGATACCTGATTTTTGATAAATTCATCTATTTAAAACTGAATTGAAATATCTTTAAATATTAAAAAATTCAATCCATTCAAATCCATATAACGGATAAATAACTTCAAAAAACCTAAAAAATATAATAATCTCCAAATTATCAAAATTTATTAATCAACTAATAAACTAACTTCATGAAGCATCAATAATACATCCAAATTTATAGCAAATAATCAATCCTAAATATAAGTTGTTTTGAATATTGCAATAAACAAATGAAAAGGAATGGTTATGATTTAATAGTGTGATGTATCCCTCATTTTATATTAGCAAGCAAATAATTCCATATTAATAGCATGATTATTCATATGTTTAAATAGAATGCTTAATTATCATAAAAAATAATAGCTAATTTAACAAAAAAGAGAGATATAAACTATGGATAAAATTTATTATGGGGTTGCTTATTATCGAGAATATTTACCAGAAGAAAGATTAGATAAAGACATTAAATTAATGTTAGATGCAGGAATAAACTATGTGCGTATCGCAGAAAGTACTTGGAGTACTTTTGAAAAACAAGAAGGAGTTTTTGATTTTAGTTCTATTCTTATAGTACTTGATAAGATGTATCAAAATAACATTGATGTAATTATTGGAACTCCTACTTATGCTATTCCAGCTTGGCTTGAAAAGAAATATCCAGAAGTTATGGCTATAACGCCAAATGGTCGTAATAAATATGGTCATCGTCAAAAAATGGATATTACGCATCCAGCTTATCTATTTTATGCCGAACGTCTTATAAGAAAACTAATGCAAGCCGTAGCTAATCATCCTGCCGTTATTGGATTCCAGATTGATAATGAAACTAAATATTATGATGTTTGTGGAGATAACATACAAATAGATTTTGTTAAGTATTTGAAAGAAAAATTTGCAGGTGATTTATTAAAATTAAATCATGAGTTTGGTTTAGATTATTGGAGCAATAGAATCGATGCATGGGAAGATTTTCCATCAACAGTTGGAACAATAAATGCTAGTTTAGGTGCTGAGTTTCAGAAATTTCAGCGTAAATTAGTAAAAAATTTTTTGCAATGGCAAGCTAATATTATTAATGAATATAAATCAGAAAAACAATTTTTGACTCATAATTTTGATTTTGAATGGAGAACATGGTCATATGGAATTCAATCTGAAGTAAATCATTTTGATGCATCTGAAATTTTAGATATAACTGGTGTTGATGTTTACCATCCAAGTCAAGATCAGTTAACTGGTATTGAAATTGCATTTTCAGGAGATGTAGCTCGTAGCACCAAGAAAAAAAATTACCTTGTATTAGAAACACAAGCTCAAGCATTCAAAAACTGGACTCCTTATCCCGGTCAGTTACGTTTACAAGCGTATAGCCATATTGCTAGTGGTGCAAGCTTAATTGGTTATTGGCACTGGCATTCAATTCATAACTCATTTGAAACATATTGGAAAGGAATTTTAAGTCATGATTTACAGCCAAATCCAATCTATGAAGAAGCTTCTATTGTAGGTAATGAGTTAAAGATTTTATCAAAGCATTTACATGAAATAAAAAAATATAACCGAGTAGCAATTATTGTAAGTAATGAGTGTTTAACAGCTATTGATTGGCATCCTTGGCATGGTCATCAATTTAATAGGGATTCATTACATCAATATAACGATATTTTTCGTGCTTATTACGATACCTTATATAAAATGAATATAGAGGTAGATATTCTTTCAATTGATGATGACTCTATATTTAATTACGATCTTCTAATAATCCCACTTCTTTATAGTGTTAGTGACCTTAAATTAGAGCAATTAAATAATTATGTTCTAAATGGCGGAAATGTAATTTATTCATTTAAATCTGGTTTTGCAAATGAAAATATGAAGGTGCGAACTGTTGTTCAACCTGGCATTATTTCTGAAGCTTGCGGGATTTCATATCAACTATTCGTTGAACCTAATAATGTAAGTTTGATATCTGACGAGATCGATCTGGCCAATTGTGATTGCAAGATAAATGATTGGATGGAGCTGATTGAGCCAGATGTTAATACAAAAATTTTAGCCAAGTATCAACATCCATATTGGGGAAAATATGCAGCAGTTACCAGTAATCGGTATGGGCGCGGTTCTGCCACTTATATAGGTTGTAATATAAGTACTTCCGTATTACAAAAAATTTATGAATATATTTTTAATGAGGAAAAATTGGCAGATCTTAAATGCCAGGATAGCTTTCCACTAATTATTAAAAATGGTATCAATTATAAAAAAGAAAAAATTAGATTTTACTTTAATTATTCTTCTAACCCTATAAATGTTTGTTTTACTAAAAAAAGCGGACTTAATTTATTAACCGGTTCAATTTTAAAATATAACGACAAATTTGTATTAAAAGATTGGGATTTAGCTATTATTTTGTTGGGAACTAATCATGAATAGTTTTATAAATAATTCTGATATCGATTCAGAAAAAATTAAATTCAAGGAAAGATTTTCTTTTGGTCTAGGCGATTATGGTACAAATTTAACTTATACTTTAATGGTAACCTTTTTGGCATATTTTTATACTGAGGTTGTCGGTGTTTCTGCCATTCTAGTCGGCTCTTTGATGTTTTTTGCTCGTGTTATAGATGGTATTTTATGTGTTTTTGTTGGTATAAAAATTGATAAAACAAATACTAAATATGGCAAGGCAAGGCCATGGGTTCTATTTACAGCTATTCCTTTTGGATTATCTGCATTTTTAATGTCAACAATTCCAGAAGCGAGTGATAATGTAAAAATATGGTATGTATGCATAACTTATTTATTAGCTAATATTTTATTTACTGCAAACAATATTGCTTATGGCTCATTACTTGCTCTTATTACAAGAAGTATTTATGAAAGAGGTGTGTTAAGTGTATTTAGAAATGGACTTTCTACGTTAGGATCTCTAACTGTTGGGGTTTTTACTCTCCCAATTGTTGGATATTTTGGCAATACTAAAGTGTCTTGGATAATTTTATTTGCTATCTTTGGGTTCTTTACTGCAGTTTGTTTAATTATTACTGGATTAAATGTTAGAGAAAGAATTAAGCCAATCAAAGAAGATAATGATAGCAATATAAAATTGGATCAAGTGTTAAAAGCTATGCTAAAAAACAAATATTGGATTATGATATTTTTCTATTTGTTTATAACTTTTACCAGTTTAACTGCACTTTCAACTGTAAGTGTTTACTATTCAAAATATATTTTAGAAGATGTTTACTATATGTCTTACATAAGTATGGCTCAATATATTCCTAGTTTATTGACTTTACTTATCATTCCATATCTTCTTCGTCATTTTGGTAAAAGAAACCTTGCATTATTTGGGCTTATTGTTTGTTGCATTGCTTGTTTAATTCCATTAATTGATAAACAAAATGCGTTATATATTATTATATCTACAGTTGTTCGAAGTATTGGTTTTTGTGGAGTTGGTGCCACTATGTTTGCCTTTTTAGCAGATACTATCGATTATGGTGAATGGATCACTAAATTAAGAATCCAAGGGATTTTATTCAGTGCAGGAACATTAGGTCAGACATTAGGTATGGGGATGGGTACCGCTAGTATTGGTTGGATACTCGGCGCTTTCGGATTCATCAGTGGCGGTGATGTACAGCAAACAAATGAAGTTCTATCTGTGATTGAGTTTTTATTTATATACTTTCCTTTTATTCTCGCGTTAATTAATATCGCTATTTTGTGTTTTTATAAACTTGAATCAATCTATAGTGAAGTTGAACGGGATTTATCTAATGGTAAATTTAGAAGTGAGGAAATCTAATATTTATATACTTTAATAATTGATATCAAATTCTTAAACCCAAATATTTAAATAATTATTTGGGTTTAATATTTAATATGGGTAAATAATTAGTTTAGAGAATAAATTATTTATAAATTCAATTAACGCTAACGATTGAACCTAAAATAAAAAGGAATATTTCAATATATTACTAACTAAATTTAGTAATCGTTATTTTATGATATTGTATTTTCAAAATTGTCAGTGAATTTATCTCTTTTAAATTAACTCTAATATTATTTAGTTAGTTAATCCTAATGTCTTAAGTAATTTAAGGATATTCTCAAATAAATAAGTTTTACTTTTATAAAGGCTCCAAAAAGTTATAAATTAAATGGATTATAGACTAATCTAAAAATTTAATACCACGTGAAAGTATAATGTTTTTAGTTTGCTAACATAAACAATAAGGTAAGTTTGATTACGTTATTTGATGAGTTCATTGTAATTATAAGTGATGATCCAAATGAAACGGAATTTAATGGGGACTATATTGATAAAATTATACTGGATATTTTAACACTTAATCTTAACGACTGTTTGAGGTAAGAATGCCAAACAAAGATGTTTGGCGGATGGCTGATATTTTTAAATAGTATAACTTTTACTAAACCTAATTTTTAATAGTTTTATGATTGCCCATAATAGGCATTTTTACCATGCTTACGATAATAGTGTTTATCCAATAATTCTTGTTGGATTTTAATACCGATATTCAGATTGCGAGTTGCTAATGCCATAGCAGCAATTTCTTCTAAAACAACCGCATTATGTACGGCGTCATCAGCATTTTTTCCCCATCCAAAAGGACCATGCCCAGACACAAGCACACTAGGTATTGCCATAACATCAATATTGCGTTTATTAAACTCCTCAATTATGACTTTCCCCGTATTGAGTTCATAATTATTAGTTATTTCAGTTGGTGTTAATAAGCGAGTACAAGGAATATCACCATAAAAATAATCTGCATGAGTAGTTCCTAAAGCAGGAATATCTAAACCAGCTTGTGACCAAATTGTTGCATTACGGGAATGAGTGTGAATAACTCCGCCAATTTGTTCAAATGTTTTATAAAGTTCAATATGCGTTTGGGTATCGCTTGAAGGATTTAGTTTACCTTCAATTTTATTTCCATCAAGATCAATTATCACAATATCTTCGGTTGTCAGTTCATCATAAGGAACGCCAGATGGCTTAATGGCAATGACACCATTATTTCTATCAATTTCTGATACATTTCCCCATGTAAAGGTTACAAGTTGATAATAAGGTAATAATAAATTTGCGGCTAAAACGCGTTCTTTTAATTGAGTAAACATACCAAGCATCCTGTTTAATAATGAATAGAAAAAACGATTGTTCATATAGGACAATACCAATCAGCATTGTCCTTAATGGATTAATTATTGTTCATCACCGATATGACACAATTTCTTACCTAACATCAGATTTTTTTCGATACGCTCAAGGGAAATATTTTTTGTCTCAGGCACGAAGAAAATAACAATGAAAATGAATAAAACATTCATGCCGGTATATAACCAAAATGTTTGTGCGACACCAATATTATTTAATAATGTAAGGAACGTTGCGCCAATAATCATATTTGAGATCCAGTTTGTGGCTGTAGAACAAGTTACACCAAAATCACGACTTTTAAGGGGTTGTATTTCAGAACATAAAATCCACACAACAGGTGCCGCACTCATTGCATAACCACCAATACACATAATCGCCATACCCACTGCTGCATAGGATGTGAGTGATGATGCATTACCATTTTCAATAAGTTGCAAACAAATACCTAATATCAAAGTACCTAAAGCCATAATACCAAATCCAACTTTTAGAATTGGTTTTCGGCCCAGTTTATCAACCGTAAAAATCGCAATAAATGTTGCTAATACAAAGGTCAACCCGACAATTATTGTTGCAATCATTTGTTGTTGTGTGCTTTCAAAGCCTGCAAGGCTAAAAATTTTAGGAGCGTAATACATAATGATATTCATTCCGGTAAACTGTTGCATCGCTTGTAAAGCCATACCAAGATAAACTGTTCGGCGAACATTTTTGTTTACCTTAAACAGTGTCCATCCTTCCTGTTTTTCTTTTAAACTGTCTTTAATATCATTAAACTCTTGCTTAATTTTTTCAGGGTCGCTACGGATTGACTTTAAAACCTGCTCAGTTTCATTTAATCGTCCTTTTGATGCCAACCATCTAGGACTATTAGGCAGAAAAATAACAACAATAAATAAAATAATTGCTGGTACAGAAATAATACCCAGCATCATTCGCCAATTACCCGTGTAACTAAAATAAGTATCAGATAAAAAAGCTACCAAAATACCAACTGTAACCAGAAGCTGATAAGCGGCAATCATTTTTCCTCGAATATTTTCTGGAGCCATTTCAGAAAGATAAAGTGGTGCGGTGTATGATGCGATGCCAACGGCAAAACCTAAAATAACTCGCCAAACTAGCAGGACTTCTACATTAGGCGCTAAAGCAGATCCAAAGCAACTTACAATAAAAAACAAGGCTCCCGCTAATAAACTATACTTTCTTCCTAAATAAAAAGATAACCACCCATTAGACAATGCTCCTAAAGCGGCACCCAACATCATAGAACTTACTACCCATTCTTGTAGTTGAGTCGTTAATTCAAATTGAATTGTGATGAATGGTAAAGCTCCTGCAATAACACCAATATCCAAACCAAACAATAATCCCGCCATTGCAGCAGAAAAGCCAATTAAGAAAGTCATCTTTTTGGCAGAATCTTTTGCTATTTCACTTGTCGCTTGAAGCGTATTTATACTCATGTTTTTTACCCTTTTATTCTGTAATTTTGGAAATAATTGGAAAAAAATATTTCCAATTATTAAATTAAAATGAAGTTATCAAGCATAAGGATTACAATACGCAATCTCATTCCAACGTAATTCATTTCTAAAATCATTAATTCGCGTGTCACCATCAATAACTAATAATTCAATATTGTGCAGTTGTGCATAAAGTCTAAAGTAGTCCATTGAAAGTGCTTGGGTATAAACTGAATGATGTGCAGCACCCGCTAAAATCCATGCTTCAGCAGATACATTAAGTGATGGTTTTGGTTTCCAAACTGCACAAGCTACAGGTAAATTGGGTAGTGTATAAGGCTGTTTAATTGTTTCGATCTCATTGGCGACTAATCTGAAACGATTACCGATATCGATCAAACTTGCATTTATGGCTAAACCTGGCTTTGATGGAAAAATAAGCCGTGCAGGATCAGCTTTATTGCCAATACCTAAATGTTGGATATCTAACAAAGGTTTTACACCATCATCTATAATTGATGGGCAAACTTCTAACATATGTGAACCGACAACTAATTCATTACCTTTAGTAAAATCATAGGTATAATCTTCCATAAATGCAGTACCACCAGTAAGACCTTTAGCCATTAATTTCATAGTGCTAAGTAAGGCTGCGGTTTTCCAATCCCCTTCACCAGCAAAGCCATAACCTTTAGCCATTAATCGCTGAACGGCAAGTCCGGGTAATTGCTTCATACCATATAAGTCTTCAAACGTTGTAGTAAATCCAGAATAGTTGCCTTGTTTTAAGAATTGCTCAATTCCTAATTCAATTCTCGCTGCATCAATTAGATTTTGTCTTTTTTCACCATTAATTTGTGCAACAGGAGTAAGTTGATAAAGTGTTTCGTATTCATCAATTAATTGATTGATTTGGCTGTCATTAATTGAATTAATGACTGACACTAAATCGCCAACTGCATGGGTATTGACCGAATAACCAAATTTAATTTGTGCAGAAACTTTATTACCTTCTGTTACCGCAACTTCCCGCATATTGTCGCCAAATCTAACAATTTTCATGGTTTTTTCTGCATTAATTGCAACGCAAACTCTCATCCATCGTGCAATTTGATCATGCACATCTTTATCTTTCCAATAACCCGTTACCAGAGAATGAGGTTGGCGCATGCGAGAACCAATAAAACCAAATTCGCGTCCACCGTGCGCAGTTTGATTGAGATTCATAAAATCCATATCCATTGAATCCCAAGGAACGACTTCATTAAATTGAGTATGAAGCTGTAAAAGAGGTTTTTGTAAATGATTTAATCCATTAATCCACATTTTAGCGGGTGAAAACGTATGTAACCACGTTATTAATCCAACACATTTTGAAGAATAGTTTACGTCCTGACAAAGGTTGTATATATCGTCAGGTTTTGTCGCAAGTGGTTTAAGAATAATCTTTACTGGTAAATTTGCTTCTTTATTAAAATAATCCGTTACCTCTTGGATATTCTTTTTTATTTGTTCAAGTGCTTCTGGTCCATAAAGGTGTTGACTACCAGCAACAAACCAAATTTCAGCTTCTTCATAAACAAACATAATGGACTCCTTTAGAATTTATTCACATTGTTGGTAAAACTAAGCGTTATAGTTAGGTTCACTCGATGCAGACCAAACTAAATACTTTTCATATAATTCCTGATATTTTTCTACCCTATTCTCATTAGGGGTAAATGTGGTTTCGAGCTGACTGGACATCCTATTTTGAGCACTTGGGATATCTGTATAAACATTGGCTGATACGGCGGCAAATATTGCAGCGCCTAATGCACAACATTGTTCTGAACTCACCACAGTTAGTGGTCTATTCATTACATCAGCACAAGTTTGCATAATGATGGGTGACTTTTTAGCTATTCCCCCTAATGCTACAATGTCATTAACTGGCACATGTTGATTAATAAAACATTCCATAATGGCTCTTGCACCGAAAGCAGTTGATAAAATCAAACTACCAAATAAGGTGGCTGCATCAGTTGAAATAGTTAAATTAGTAATAACACCTTTAATTCGTTGATTAGCGTAAGGGGTTCTTCGACCATTGAACCAATCAAGAGTGATTGGGATAGTATCTAAATTTGGATTTTCGTCCCAAGCTTGTGCAATATCGCTTAGAAGATTATGTTTTAAAGTTTGTACAGTCGATTGTAATTCTGGGGAAGTTGAAATTAATTTTTCTAATGGCCAACACACGAGTTTTTGAAACCATGCATATATATCGCCAAAAGCGGATTGACCAGCTTCAAGACCAATAAAATTGGGCATTACACTACCATCAACTTGGCCACAAATACCCTTAATTGAACGATTAGCAATAACAGTTTGCTCAGCTAATAAAATATCGCAGGTCGAAGTACCAATTACTTTCACTAACGTATAAGGTTTTGCACCCGCACCAACGGCACCCATATGACAATCAAATGCACCACCTGCAATAACGACTGTTGGTGGTAATCCTAATTTTTCAGCCCATTCTTGGGTAAGAATTCCAACTTTATTGTCAGCAGTATAAGTTTTTTCAAATAAAGGATAAGGTAAAGCAGTGACTAAAAGTGGATCGATTTTTTCAAAAAATTCATAAGGAGGAAGGCCATTCCATTCTTCGCTCCAAAAACACTTATGACCAGCAGCACACCTACCACGCTTTATCTCATTCGGTGCGGTCGTTCCTGATAATAAAGCAGGTACCCAATCACAAAGTTCAATCCAAGATGCGGAAGCATTTTTTACACCACTATCTTGGCGAAAAATATGCAAAATTTTTGCCCAGAACCATTCCGAAGAATATACTCCACCGCAATATTCTAAATATTTAGCATAAGGTTCATTTTTGCAAACGTTATTAATCTCTTCCGCTTCATTTACTGAAGTATGGTCTTTCCATAAAATAAACATCGCGTTAGGATTATCTATAAACTCTGGTTTTAAAGCTAAAACATCCCCATTTTCATCAATTGGGGCAGGCGTAGAGCCAGTTGAATCAACACCAATTGCAACCACATTTTGTGCATCTGATTTAAGTTGTTTTACAACCGATTGTATTGATTGAGTCATTGACTCAATATAATCAAGGGGATGATGTCTAAATTGATTTTTTTTAGGATCACAAAACTGACCTTTAGCCCAACGTGGGTAATAAACGACTTCTGTAGCTAATTCTTTTCCATTCTGACAATCGACAGCTAATGCTCTGACAGAATCGCTACCAAAATCTAATCCAATGGTTATTTTTTTATTCATCCGCTAACACCTCTAAGAAAAATCAAATGGAGTTTTTAGGAGAATAATTAATTTCGGATAGAACAAGTAGGTGTGTTATTGCTATAAATATAGACGATTTTGCACACCTAATTTGTTTTGTGATGAAGATCTCACAATTGTCACTACTCAAAAAAATTTTTTATGTGAAAATAAAAAAATCTCGAAAAGTAGGAGATGACATATGACAAATCAACAACAAAATGACCCTTTATTACCGGGTTATTCATTTAATGTCCATCTGGTTTCTGGACTAACACCGATTGAAAAAGAAGGAAAATTTGATTTCTTTATTGACCGCCCAAATGGACTAAGTGGCTACATTATTAATCTTACTTATGCAGGGCAAGGAACGATTTATCGTAACGATGAATCATTTAACTGTTATCCGGGAGATTTTGTCCTTTTTCCACCAAAAGAACCTCATTTATATGGGCGAAAAGAAGATGAAAACAATTGGTTTCATTTTTGGATCTATTTCAGACCAAAATCAACCTGGAAGTATTTATTAACTTGGGAGAATCGAATAAAAAAGACTGGCTTTTATCGCCCTAATACTCAAGTCAAAGATGAGTTCGAAAAATTATTCATTAAAATCGTCGAGGTAGGGCAATCAAGTACAATTTATTCTGAAAATTTAGCAATGAGCATGTTAGAGCAATTTTTAATACGTCGTGCACAAGAAACATCAAGCACTAACCATCCTAAAATTGATACACGAGTACTGCAAGTTTGCAACTATTTAATTGATACACTGGATGAAAACAACTTTAAGCTTGATATTGTTGCCCAAAAAGTTTGTTTGTCGACATCTCGAATTGCTCATATTTTTAAAGATCAGATTGGTATGTCAATTGGTGAATGGCGACAAGAGCAGCGCGTAAATCGTGCTAAACTATTATTGCAAACCACTAACCTGAATATTGCCGATATTAGTCGAACAATTGGATTTGATGATCAGCTCTATTTTTCGAGAATTTTCAAAAAAAGAATTGGACTAAGCCCTCAAAAATATCGTCATAGTACTCAAGAGCAAAATGAACGAAAAATCCAACGTGTCAATTCGCTTTATCTATATGATAAATAAAATAGCTGAATTGCTAAAAAATTTTAGCTAAGTAGCGACATTTCTATAAGGCTTTAAATTTTAATAAACCAAAAATTATTTATGCGGTAACCAGAGAGCGGAACGTTGTCTTTTTTCGTATTGTATTAAAGTAAATGTCCTTATAGATTTTTTATAAGGCTGAATTTAGCTAACATAAAAGCAATTAAATTCTAATAGTTATCAAAATTACTAAACTTAACTATATTAAGATAATCGAAAGTCACTTTTTGTAGCTATTAAAATATCAAGGAAGTAGATTAATTTTAGTTGAGTATTCATAAGTAGTGTTTGGATGAAAAAAATGATATCAACCCCAATAGTTGTAAAAAATCTTAAATCAAGATACCTCTAATTATCAGGAATTAACAAAGGTTGTGTATTTAATTATTCGCTTGCAAAATAAAATAATTCAAATGTTTTGATTTTTTTTAAGAAGTCAATACTAAACATCGTTCCTCGTTTTATATATAATAGCCACTTACAGACTTGGATTTAGAATATAAATTTCGGAGTTTTTCATGCAGCAGTTTCGTCCTATTCGTCGTGCTTTACTTAGTGTTTCTGATAAAACAGGAATTATTGAATTCGCCAAAGCCTTATCAGAAAGAAATATTGAACTCCTTTCTACTGGTGGTACCGCCAAATTATTAATCGATAACCATATTCCAGTCACCGAAGTATCCAATTATACGGGGTTTCCTGAAATGATGGATGGACGAGTCAAAACCCTACATCCTAAAATACACGGTGGCATTTTAGGACGTCGAGGTATAGATGACGAAGTCATGCAGCAACATCAGATCGATCCTATAGATATGGTGGTTGTTAATTTATATCCTTTTGCTAAAACGGTTGCTAATGCCAATTGTACTTTAGAAGATGCGATAGAAAACATTGATATCGGTGGACCAACCATGGTGCGATCCGCTGCAAAAAATAATAAAGATGTTGCCATCGTAGTTGATTGTCAAGACTATAGCGCAATCATTGATATGCTGGATAAACAGCAAAATTGCCTATCTTTCAAATATCGATTTAGTTTAGCCATAAAAGCATTTGAACATACCGCTAAATATGACGGTATGATTGCTAACTATTTTGGCAAACTTGTTCCGCCATATTATGGTGAAACGGAAAAACCAGCGGGAGAGTTCCCGCGAACTTTAAATCTTCAATTCATTAAAAAACAAGATATGCGATATGGTGAGAATGCTCATCAACAGGCGGCTTTTTATATTGAAGAAAATCTTGAGCAAGCTTCGATTGCTACCGCTAAACAGCTACAAGGTAAAGAATTATCCTATAATAATATTGCCGATACAGATGCAGCGCTAGAATGTGTGAAATCCTTTGATGAACCTGCTTGCGTAATTGTTAAACATGCTAACCCATGTGGTGTTGCTGTAAGTGATAACATTTTAAATGCCTATCTTAATGCTTTTAAAACCGATCCAACTTCCGCGTTTGGTGGAATTATTGCTTTTAACCGACAGTTAGATGCTAAAACAGCCCAAACAATCATTGATAAACAATTTGTCGAAGTGATTATTGCACCGTCAATTAGTGCTGATGCATTAGCTATCACACAAACTAAAAAGAATGTACGAGTGCTTGAATGTGGTGAGTGGTCAACGTCATCGTTAGCGAGTTTAGACTTTAAGCGAGTTAATGGTGGTTTATTAGTGCAAGAGCGTGATTTGGGTATGATTACACCCGAGCAGTTAACTGTCGTCACCAAGCGCCAACCAACTGAGCAAGAGCTTTCAGATGCTCTATTTTGTTGGAAAGTGGCTAAATTTGTAAAATCGAACGCGATTGTTTATGCAAAAAATAAAATGACCATCGGTATTGGGGCTGGCCAAATGAGTCGTGTGTACTCAGCTAAAATTGCTGGTATTAAAGCACAAGACGAAAATCTAGAAGTTGCCGGTTCTGTTGTTGCTTCTGATGCATTTTTCCCATTTCGTGATGGTGTTGATGCGGCAGCGGTAGCTGGGGTAACTTGTGTAATCCAACCAGGTGGATCGATTCGTGATGAAGAAGTCATCCAAGCTGCAAATGAACATAATATTGCGATGATTTTTACCAACATGCGCCATTTTAGGCATTAATGCGTTTTTCTAGTTTGTTTTATATTTATTAAAATTACATTGGTTATCTTCTTAAGGAAGAAGCATATAAAGGATCTTTTATGAAAGTATTAGTGATTGGGAATGGTGGACGCGAACATGCGTTGGCTTGGAAAATAGCACAGTCACCATTAGTATCAAAAGTCTTTGTCGCTCCAGGAAATGCAGGGACTGCACTTGAATCAGGTCTGGAAAATATTAACATTAAAGCGACGGATGTTAGCGGATTATTGAATTTTGCTCAGCAAGAGCAAATTGATCTTACTATTGTTGGTCCTGAAGCTCCATTAGTCATTGGTGTTGTTGATAGCTTTCAAAAGGCTGGATTAAAAATCTTTGGTCCAACAAAATCAGCATCACAACTTGAAGGTTCGAAAGCCTTTACCAAAGATTTTTTAGCACGGCATAACATCCCAACCGCCGAATATCAGAATTTTACTGAACTTGAACCAGCGCTAGCTTATATTCGTGAGAAAGGCGCACCAATTGTGATTAAAGCTGATGGTTTAGCTGCAGGCAAAGGTGTTATTGTTGCCATGACACTTGAAGAAGCCGAAGCTGCTGTAAACGATATGTTGGCAGGCAATACTTTTGGTGATGCTGGACACCGTGTGGTTATTGAAGAGTTCTTAGAGGGTGAAGAAGCCAGCTTTATTGTTATGGTGGATGGCAGAAATGTTGAACCAATGGCAACCAGTCAAGATCATAAACGCGTTGGTGATGGTGATACTGGTCTTAATACGGGGGGAATGGGAGCGTATTCGCCAGCACCAGTTGTGACCGATGAAGTTTTTGCTAAAATCATGGATCAAGTGATCTACCCAACAGTCAATGGCATGGCGCAAGAGGGCAATGTATATGTTGGCTTTTTATATGCAGGTTTAATGATTGATAAAGAGGGAAATCCCAAAGTTATTGAATTTAACTGTCGCTTTGGTGATCCTGAAACTCAACCTATCATGATGCGTTTGCAGTCAGATTTAGTCAAATTATGTTTAGCGGCAGTCGATGGTAACTTAGATACCGTAAAATCAAAATGGGATCCTAGACCAGCATTAGGTGTTGTAATGGCTGCAGGAGGTTATCCTGGCGAATATAATACGCAAGATGAAATCATTGGATTACCAACCGAATCATCTTCAGATTGCAAAGTATTCCATGCAGGTACTAGCTTTGAAAAAGGGCAAGTGTTTACCAAAGGTGGGCGCGTTCTTTGTGTCACAGCTTTAGGTAACACAGTCCTAGAGGCTCAACAACGTGCTTATCAGCAAGTTAATAATATTCGTTGGCATGGCTGTTTTTATCGCCATGATATAGGTTATCGAGCCATTGAGCGTGAAAAACATAGTTATAAACAGTAATATTAGCTAAATTTAATAACTCAAGGCGTCCTAGGACGCCTTTTCATTAACAAAAACGTTAATCAAAACTCTAAACTTTTAAAGTAATGGGAAACTTCTCAAGGACTAAAAAACACAAAAAGGGCTAAAACCGTTCCTATAACAACGATATTATAAATACCATAGGCTCGAATAAAATAGGCGAAGGAAGGTGAAAAAATAGGTAAATACGACGCTATAATACATACAAAGATAGCGATAAATAAGTATTTTAACCAATTTTCACATTGTTTATCCCAAATAAATATTATAAATACAGTAATAATTGATAACATAAAGGAAGAAGATGCCAATTTTACGTTCTTAGAAGTAAATATGCCATGCCAACTTTCTACTGAATAGTCTACAAGGCCTGCAACGAACAAACCTGGTAATATTATACAAGCCCAAAGAATTTTTTCTAAAATAAAAACAATCGTTTTTTTCATGTTTTTCAGTATTTCCTTATGTTCGAAATTATTATCTAAGTTATAACTAAATTTTATATCAATATCATATTGATGCATAGTATGTTGTAAATCAATAAGATAACACAATAATACACATGAAAATTGAATATAAAAAATTGTTTAATTAATATAACTGTATGTGTTGGAAAGGTTAAAAAAACAAAAACTATTTCGTTAATAAATTTTTTAAATTCAGAAATTAATGTAATTCAAATTCTAAAAGAAAACATATCAATTAATTGGGTATTAATTGGATGCAATAAAATAAAGAGTAAGCAAATAGGTAATAATGATTTTATAAGAGTTAATAGAGTTATCACTAGACTGAAATAGCTTATATTATTTTAGTAAATAAAATGACTATTTATATATAATATGTGGATCGTTATTATTATAGCTAACATAAAAATAGTTTAGTGAAAATAACATTTAATTGAAACTAACTAATGCTTTATTTTATGAAGATACATTCGATAATTTTTTAGCCCAATCATTTTTACCGTCTAATTTTTTATGATCTAAATTATCGTCTGAATAATAAATTGCTGTTGATGTATAATTTAATAAAGCTTGATATCTGTCTTTTGTGTTTATCAATATTAATAATTTATTAATAAAAATTAAAAATGAATTAAGAATCCTCTGATTGTTCTTGATAAATTGAATGTTCATTTTAAGTTATATCACTCTGTGTTATGCTAGCATTAATATTAGATCACAGGATGTTACTTATGATAAAAGATCCTTTCTTTGATAGAGAATCAGAAAAGTATGATTCCCCAATTGCCAGTCGTGAACTTATTTTAGATTACCTTAAAAAAGAAGCAAAACCAGCCAATTTAGAGAAAATTGCCCAAGCTGTTGCGATTAAAAGTGAAGAGCAAAAAGTAGCTTTGCATCGTCGTTTGCGTGCGATGGAACGTGATGGACAAGTCGTGTTTACTCGCCGCAAATGTTATGCCTTACCTGAAAAATTTGATATGGTTAAAGGAAGTGTAATTGCACACCGTGATGGCTTTGGTTTTTTGCGAGTAGAAGGTAATCCAGAGGATTATTTTTTATCACCTGAACAGATGAAAAAAGTGTTACAAGGCGATGTGATTTTAGCTCAACCATTGGGAACCCAATATCGTGGTAAAGTCGAAGCACGGGTCGTGCGAATTTTAGAGCCTCGTAGTAATTTTATTGTCGGACGATATTTTATCGAACAAGGTGTCGGCTTTGTAGTGCCAGATGACAGTCGTTTAAATTTTGATATTTTGATTGTGGGCAAACCTGATCGTACAGTACGTATGGGCTCTGTTGTGGTAGTTGAATTACAGCAACGACCAGAGCGTCGTCAAAAAGCGGTAGGGATAATTAAAGAAGTGCTTGGCGAAATTATGGGAACTAATCTTGCCATTGATATTGCGCTTCGTAACCACGAGATCCCTTATGAATTACCGAAAGCGGTTATAAAAGAGACCAGCAAATTTACCGAACAAGTTCCAGAAAATGCCAAAAAAGGACGCAAGGATTTGCGTGAATTACCTTTGGTTACAATTGATGGCGAAGATGCTCGTGATTTTGATGATGCTGTCTATTGCCAAAAAAATCGTGGAGGAGGTTATCGCTTATGGGTCGCAATTGCAGATGTAAGTTATTACGTCCGTCCAGGTAAAGCATTAGATAAAGAAGCTTGCTTACGCGGTACATCAGTCTATTTCCCATCTCGCGTGATCCCTATGTTACCAGAAGTGTTATCTAACGGGCTTTGTTCGTTAAACCCGCAAGTTGATCGCTTATGTTTAGTGTGTGAAATGACTGTATCAAATAAAGGTCGTCTAACAGGTTATGAATTCTACGAAGCCGTGATGAATTCCCATGCAAGATTGACTTATACCAAAGTTGCTAAGATTTTAGATGGTGATAAAGAATTGCGTGAGCATTATCGTGATTTAATCCCACATCTTGAAAACTTGCAAGGTCTTTATAATGTACTTGATAAAGCTCGTATTGCGCGTGGTGCGATAGGTTTTGAGTCCGAAGAACCAAAATTTATTTTTAATGCCGATAAACGTATTGAAAGTATCGAATTGACTCAGCGTAATGTTGCTCATAAAATCATTGAAGAATGTATGATCTTAGCGAATGTAGCTGCTGCAAAATTCGTGATTAAAGCTGATGTACCATCTTTATTCCGTGTACATGATAAACCTGATGAAGAGCGTATGAATAATCTGCGCAGTATCTTAAGTGAACTTGGGTTATCTCTTGGAGGTGGTTCGAATCCTAAACCAAAAGATATTGCTGAGTTAATGGTTGCGGTTGAAGAGCGACCAGATCATGATATGCTACAAACTGTTATTTTACGGTCAATGAAACAAGCCATTTATGATCCAGAAAATCGTGGACATTTTGGCTTAGCACTTGAAGAGTACGCACACTTTACTTCGCCTATTCGTCGTTATCCAGATTTACTCTTACATCGAGCCATTAAATGGATTTTAGCTGATCAAAATCACAAAACAAGCAAAACGGGTGGTTATCGTTATAGTACCAGTGAAATGCTTTACTTTGGTGAACACTGCTCAATGACAGAACGTCGAGCTGATGAAGCTGTTCGCGATGTTGTGGATTGGCTTAAATGTGATTACATGCAAGATCATGTTGGTGAAGTCTTTAATGGAACTATTTCAAGTGTCGTTAATTTTGGATTCTTTGTTCGTTTAGATGATTTGTTTATTGACGGTTTAGTTCATGTCTCTTCACTTGAAAATGATTATTATAATTTTGATGGCTCACGCAACCGTCTTATCGGCGAAAATACTCGTTTCGTATATCGTTTGGGCGATAAAGTACAAGTTAAAGTCGATAATGTGAATCCAGAAGAACGTAAAATTGATTTTTCATTAGTGGGAAGTAATAATAAGCCGAAACGTCAAGGTAAAACAGCCAAAGATAGATCCAAACAGGATAAAATCGATTTAAGTGCTGATTTACCAATTAGACGAAAAGCGAAAAAATCATCCAGCAAGAAAAGAAGTACTAATGCTAGCACTAAAGCTGAAAATAAAACCCAAAGCAAAACCCAAAGTAAAACTAAGACCAAAACAAAAGCGAAAGCGATTGTAAAAACTAAAACTAAATCAAAAAATAATACAAAGAAAAACAGTAAATCGAAATCGACAACTAAAAAACAACGAGTTAAAACAAAGAGTAGCAAATAGATGAGTGAAACAGTTTATGGTATGCATGCTATTGAAGCATTATTAGCGCGTTCACCAGAAAGAATTATTGAGGTATTTATTATTAAAGGGCGTGAAGATAAACGTCTAATTGCCCTTATTCATCAATTGGAACAACTGGGATTGCCTGTTAAAGTAGCTAATCGTCAGTGGTTGGATGAAAAAACCAAAAATGGTGTTCATCAAGGTATTCTAGCTATGGTTAAACCAAGCCGTGGTTATCATGAAAACGATATTCCACTACTGATGGAACAGCAACCCAATCCTGTCATCTTAATTTTAGATGGTGTGACTGATCCACATAATTTAGGGGCATGTATTCGTACAGCTGATGCAGCTGGTGTAAGTTTTATTATCGTGCCAAAAGATCGCTCAGCACCACTTAATTCTACCGCACAAAAAGTAGCGTGTGGTGCGGCAGAAAGTGTTCCTGTTGTGCGAGTAACTAATTTAGCCCGTACCATGCGAATGCTACAAGATGAATACCAAGTTTGGATTGTCGGTACTGCTGGTGAAGCCGATAGAACGCTTTATCAAACTGAATTTTATAAATCATCGACCCCGACGTCACTCGCTTTGGTGATGGGTGCAGAAGGTGAGGGCATGCGTCGTTTAACGAAAGAACATTGTGACGAATTAGTCAGTATTCCAATGTCAGGCATTGTCTCTTCGCTTAATGTATCAGTTGCAACAGGTGTTTGTTTATTTGAAATTGTACGCCAAAAGAGTAAATAGTAAGAGCGGGTAATATGCTAGGATTGCTTAAAAAACTATTACCAACCAAAAAAGAAATGCCAGCGCTTTCAGGGCGAGATCTTCATGGTCGTAATAATGTTGGTTATCCGACTATGCAAATTTCACGTGAAATTGATAATGTGGTAAAAACGCAATACAAAGCCATCAAACCGATCATCAACCAATATAAGGATACTCTATTTTTTAAATGGGGACCGAGTGTTATAAATGATAAATTGAACGATGAACAACTGGCTAATTTATCAGGTCGCAATTTACAAATGGTCTATTTGTTATTATTTCGTGACATGCTTCGGTACCTTTCTGAACTCGTTACGTTAAAAAATGTACCTGAAAACTGGCCAGAAGTTTTTGCCCAAACCGTGTTGGATAATTGTCGTATGCTTAGTGATGCAGACGATAAAGATATTGCGAAGAAACAGCAATTATTTGCTAATACTGAACGTTTTGCAGTGGATGTACCCATTGATGAAAAAAATCCAGATAACACTGAAATTCCTGATTGGACAGTACCTATTGCTGAACTGATCATGATTCCGTCAGATATGATCTATAAATGTCATCGCCCATTGATAACCGCAATTGAAAAACGAAAAAAACATGGTTAATGTTTTTTTCTAAAAAATAATTAAATGAATCCTTAAAACAGGATTCATTTTTTATCTTTCTTTAATTTCCTTTCTTTGATTATTTCCAATCTATAAATTTTGCAATTTATATTTGCAAAAATACCAACTAGGTAAGCAAATTTATCTCACTTATACTGCATTTAAGAAGTAAATAGGTGAATAAGTTTATGCGAACAAGAACCATTGAATTATTTAAGAAATTTATTTCCATCGACTATCCTTTAACTGTCGAAATGCTATCGGAAGATTTCCAAATTAGTGCACGAACGCTACGCAATGAAATTAATGAAATTAATGCTTTTTTACAAAAAAGATGTTTACCCGAAATTTCAACGATACGTAATAAAGGCTTTATCATCGATGCCACACAAGAACAAAAACAGCAAGTCCATAATGCGTTATTAGGGGTATCTATTTCACCCATTTTAAGTAAGGATGAACGCCAATTTGATTTGTTGTTATCCATTGCTTTCTCTAGCTGCCCAACTATTTTATGTCATAAAGAAAATATCTATTTTGTTTCGAAAAGTGTATTAGATGAAGATATCCGTAAACTTAAAACACGATTAAAAAAATACGATATTGAATTAACCAGCTTGCCTAAGCAAGGAATGCAGCTCATAGGATTAGAGCGCTCTATTCGTTTAATGATGTATGAAGCAATTAACCAATTCTATGGTAATCTAGAATTGAATAAACCATTACATGAACTGAGTTTAATACAGCAATTGCTCTTTAAGTATGTACCTCAAAATCTGATTATAAACCTATTAAAACTTGCCCATAAAACCATCAGTCAAATTCATGATGAAATCTATGTTCAACAAATTGTAATCTTTACTGCCATTTGGGTAATTCGCAATCAACATCAACATCATTTAACTATGGTTAGAGCCGATTTTAAACACCATGAATCGGGGCAAATTACAAAATTTATTCATTTAGTTTGCCAACATGAAAAGTTGCAAACCAATCGACAAGAACAACAATATATTATCTATATGCTTGAAGCTTTCAACACAAAGGATATTAATAACTATGTCGAGTGGTTAAATGCACAGTTATTGGCAATTAAATTGGTGAATTATGTTGAAGAAAAAACACAAATTCCATTTTCAACCAAACAAGAACAACTTTATGAAAACCTTTGTAAACACTTAGCAGGATTGATTGCCAGAGTAAGTAATAATATCCACATTATTAATCCATTACTTGATAATATTAAACAAAATTACGATGAAATTTACACCGTAATTAAACGCTTTATACAAAGCCCTGAAGCAAATTTAAGTCATAAAGTTTCTGATGATGAAATCGCCTTTTTAACAATTCATTTTTCCACTTTTGCTAGTGCAATTAACCAAGATCGTAGCTATTTTTTTAAAGCAGTGGTTGTTTGTGATCATGGCATTGCGACTTCTAATTTATTAGCTGAAACACTCAAAGAGTTTTTTAATATTGATATTTTGGCCATTCTAGGTCGAAATAATTTTGATTTATTAGATCAGCTTGATTATGACTTAATTTTTTCTACATTTCCGTTACAGCATTCGGCTCATCCCGTATTAGTGTTAGAACCCATTTTGAAAGAAAAAAATCACCCCATTATCACCGATTTTCTAGCTAAACACCGATCTAACCAACGCATTGTCAACCATTTAGATGATGCCACTGATCTTTTTTACTCTCTTGTCAATTTAATTCAAGAAAGTGGTGGCGTTGTGTCTGCACCAATCTATAACCGGCTTGAGAAGTGTTTAGCGATTAATAATCTTAAAATCAATAAAAGGAAAATTCAGCCTATGTTGAAAGATATTTTGACTGATGATGACATCATATTACAGCAAGATTGCCGTGATTGGCGACAAGCTATCACTACTGCTGCTGAACCACTACTAAAAAAAAGTTTCATCTTACCATCCTATATCCAAGCCATGATTAGCTCTGTTGAACAATATGGTCCGTATATTGTGATAGGAAAGGATTTAGCATTAGCACATGCTCGACCAGAAGATGGCGTGAATCAATTAGGGGTGAGTGTGGTAACGATGCGTGAACCTGTGGATTTTGGTAACTCAGATATGGGGCCAGTAAAAATTATATTTTGTTTGGCAGCCATCGATTCTTTTTCTCATCTCAATATTATGCGTAGCTTAATTGAGTTGATTAATGATGAACAAAAACTTACGCAACTCACCACGTGCCAATCGGTACAGGAATTTAAAACAATTTTATTTAATGAAACAAAATCGGCTTAAACAACTCAGTCGTAGGAGGATTGAAAATGAGTAATTTAACTATTTTATTTGTTTGTGGCGCAGGATTAGGCAGTAGTTTTGCTGCACAAATGGCTACCGAAGACGTGCTAAAAGCTAAAGGTATTGAAGCTAATTTAGATCATACTGATATTTCATCCGCTGCGGCGATGAATGCCGATATCATTATCACGGCTGAAAACTTTCGCCCACAGTTTGCCAAATTCAATATCAACGATAAAACCACCATCGTGTTTCTTAGAAATATTGTTTCCAAAGTTGAAATTGAGGAAAAGCTTTGCCCCGTTTTACAGCAAAAAGGACTGATTTAGTCGCGATAACAGGAGAATATTATGAATGTGATTAACTTTATTATCGACAATATTTTAACGCAGGCTTCAATAACCATTAGTTTAATCGCCATGCTTGGGCTTATTTTACAAAAAAAATCAGTCGGACAAATTATTTCAGGAACACTAAAAACCTTATTAGGCTTTCAGGTGTTAAATGCAGGTTCAAGCATTATTGTTGGTAGTTTGACTTATTTTGGTCAAATCTTTACCGCCGGCTTTGATATGCAAGGTATCATTCCATCCATTGAAGCCATAAATGGACAAGCCATGAATCAACTAGGTTTAGGGCGCGATATTGCACTGACCTTTTTGATGATCTTTATTTTCAATATTCTTATTGCTCGTTTAACTCGTTGGAAATATATCTTTTTAACTGGACAGGCGATTTTGTGGATGGCGACCATGACGACCGTATTTGGTAGTGTAGCAGGTCTTTCTGGAATAGCTTTAATTTTAGTGGGAGGTTTGATTGGTGCTATTTTTGCAGTAATGATGCCAGCCATTGCGCAGCCAATTATTTATAAAGTTACTGGTTCAAATGATATTGCTCTTGGTCATTTTTGTACAATCGGTTATCTATTTGAAGCGGGTGTTGCTTATGTAGTGGGTGAAAAAGGTGAGAACAAACGCTCAATTGAAGATATGAAATTGCCCAAGTCATTCGAATTTTTACAAGATACTTATCTATCTGTAATGGTGGTTATGGTACCACTTTATGTCATTACTGTACTGTTTGCGGGTGAACAATATGCCTCAACTTTATCAGGCTCACAAAACTATGTGATTTATGCCTTTACACAATCAATTATTTTTGTGGTAGGGATCTATGTATTGTTAGCAGGCGTGCGCTTATTGCTGGGTGAAATCGTGCCAGCGTTTAGGGGAATTGCCATGAAAGTGGTACCAAATGCCATTCCAGCGCTTGATTGTCCGGTGTTCTTTCCATATAGCCCAAATGCAGTAATTTTAGGTTTTATTACTACTTCAATTGGTACAGTTATTGCGATGTTAACACTGCCGTTCTTTGGTTTAGCGATGATCTTACCTGGCATGTTAACTAACTTTTTTGCAGGGGGAACCGCAGGCATATTTGGTAATGCGATTGGTGGGCGTCGTGGTGCTTTAATTGGCGGGATAGCACATGGCTTTTTTATTACCTTATTGCCTGCACTGCTGGTTACTATTTTTACGCAAATGGGCTTTGTTAATGCTACAGCAACGGATGTGGATACCGTTACAGTCGCATTACTTTATGCGTGGGTGTTAGGTCCAATTTTGAAACACTTTTAACAAGGATAATTGCTATGTTTAGCTTCTTCAGAAAAAACAAACCAAAAGTCGAAGAACCCAAGACCGAAATAAAAGCCAGTTTAACATCAGAACAAATCGTTCAAATTGAGCAATCGATTCAGCAATTGCAACAACAAATTGCGAACAGTGACGATGCAAAACTTTTGGCTGTTTTATACGAAAAAACAGGAATGTTGTATTACCAATTAGAACGTATTGATTTAGCGATTGAGTATTTAGAAATCAGTTTACAACATAAAAAATCAATTGGAGAGGGTTATAAAATTTTAATGAGTTTATATAACCTAAAACGCGCCGAGGCTGCAACACATGGGTCAATGGCTGATATCGATTTTTGGCTGAATAAAATGGATTCCATGCGTAATATCGCCAAACAAGTTACGATTCTACGAGATTAAAGGAAAATTATTATGTATACCAATTTAAAAGCTGTCACTTCATTAGCGCAAAAGCTTAATTTTACCGTAGGTGCATTTAATACACATAATTTAGAAATGTTACCCGATATGCTTCGAGCAGCCAAAGAAGTAGGTGCCCCCATTATTATCCAAACAAGTGTCGATACGGCACGTTATATTGGCTATAAAGTTTTGGTAAATGCAGTAAAAGCCATCGCAGATGAAGAGATAGTCGATGCTGTATTGCACTTAGATCATGCCAAAAATTTTGATGATATTAAACAAGCTATCGACAGCGGTTTTACCTCAGTCATGTTTGATGGTTCTTCACTGCCTTTTAAAGAAAACATATTAAAAACGCGCGCGGTTGTTGAATATGCCCATGCGCGTGGAGTATCAGTTGAAGGGGAGCTGGGCACCATAGGTGGCACAGAAGAGGGGATTAAGGTTGATGATAATGACAAAGTCTATACTAACCCTAAAGATGCGTTAGAATTTGTTAAAGCAACGGGTATTGATGCTCTAGCCGTTGCGATTGGCACTAATCATGGACAATTTAAATCAAAAACAGAAGTGAATATTCCGTTATTGAAAGAAATTTATTCTCTTGTCAATATTCCGTTGGTTATTCATGGTGGGACCGGTGTTAAAGAAGAAGATTACCCTGAATTGATTAATAATGGTATTCGCAAATTTAATGTAGGTACCGAGTTATTAGTTAACTGGACACAAGTGGCCAAAGATAAGTTCGCACAAACTGAAGTCAATAAATCATTACGCCACAATGTTATTCCTGCTAATCAGGCAGTAAAGGAAATTGTGAAGCATAAAATGAGTTTATTTCTTAATGTGAATGGTCGTGTTAACTGAGGTGCATTGATATGCAGAAATATTTAATTTTACTGGCAGGTTGTCCATGTACAGGCAAAACGTATCTAGTTAAACAATTGCAACAGCAATTTAAAGACAGCTTTGTATTAACACCCGATGAAGCTAAAGTTTTGTATGCCGAATCGATCGGTTTTAATTCTAAAGCTGAAAAAGAGGCATTAGAACACAAAGTCTGGCATTTTTATTATGGTGTGTTGCAACTGTATATGGATGCAGGTAAAAAGATTATTATTTCTGAATATCCTTTCAGTGATAAGCAAAAAAAGCAACTCAGTAAATTTGCTGATCACTATTATTATCAAGTGATTACAATTCGCTTAGTTGCTGACTTTGATATATTATGGCAACGTCGCTACCTGCGCGACCGCTCGCCAGAACGTCATTTGAGTCATATTATGCAACATTATCACTATGGTGATAAACTTGAAGATCGCAATTTAGCCGACGATTTAGTGACGAAAGAACAATTTTATCAAATCTGTCAAACCAGAAAGTATGATCAGTTTGCTTTAGGTCAAGTGATTGAAGTAGATGTAACCCAATATGCGAAGGTCAATTATTCAAGTTTATTAGATGAACTCAAACAAATTGTTAAATAACAACTCTTTTTAGGTAAAAAATGCCGACTTAGCTTTTTCAACTTATCTTTTTCAACTTAGCTTTGCCGACTCAGTTTTGTCGGCATAGTTATTTTGTTTGCTTACTTACTTTTTATCATTTCAACAGCAAATCAATGATAAGAATTAAAAAAAGTTTGCACAATAATGCTTAACCATACTGGGTTATTGCCATTATTGATAATATTAAGCGTAGATGATTTCTGGTAGTTTGACATCCCATGGTTGATTATCAATATGAGGTACTTTTTGGCAGGCAAACGCCAGACCGATAGGCAGAATTTTCTGGCTTTGGTAATTAGCTAACATACGATCATAATATCCTCCACCCATACCCATACGATAACCTCTTTCATCAAAAGCAACCAGTGGAGTAAAAATAATATCTAATTTTTGGAATGGTAATACATTTAGTACATTTAAAGCTGGTTGCAGTATATTAAATTTGTTTTTAATTAAAGATGTTTGTGGGGTGTATTTTAAAAAGAGTAAATGCGAAGAAGCAAATGGGTGTATAACAGGCAAATAGACAGACTTATTTTGTTGCCATAGATATTCTATAATCGGTTTCGTTTCCACTTCACCATCAAATGATAGAAATATTGCTATATTTTTTGCTAATTTTATATTTTGATGTTGAGTGATTTGTTGATAAATAGAATTTTGCGCATTAATGCGTTCGGTTAAGGAGAGTTGACGCCTTTTTTGACGTATATTCTGTCTAATATTCATCAGTTATCACTGTAGAAATAAAACAAGATAAAAGCACTCCAAGATGTCGTTTAGGGTCGTAACCCTTGAACCCAAGGTTCAAGGTGAACAACATGTTTCGATTTTTAGGTTTCCTTACAAGTAAGGCTTACACACCAATCAAAAGTCATATCATTCTAATATAAAGAGTATCGGCTCAGGGGACTAACCCACATCGCGAACATCCCAGAGATGCATATAATATTACAGAATTTAACAAATGATACAAGGAAGTTTTTATCAAATTTACAAATAAAAACGTTAATTGTTGGTATTCAAAGCAGAATCAAGCAATTGTTGTAGCATTTTTAGCCTATGGCTAAATTCGTTACTTTTTTCTTTTTCCTTAGTTAACTCGTAAGAAATATTGAGTGCTGCGGTCATGATAAGTTGCTCACTACCTATTTGTGGAGATTTTTCACGCAAATTAGATAAGCGCTCATCCAAATCTTTTGCGGCATTGGTTAGTGCGTCAACTTCATCAACCGGACAATTGAATTTTAATGTACGTCCAAAAATTTGAATAGTGACAGCTTGAGTTTCCATATTTAACCTATTGATTTATAAATTCATTAATTTTTTCTATAATATGTTCACAGTTTAATCCCATCTCATCTCTCATCTCATTTTGAGATCCTTGAGGAATAAACTTATCTGGTAATCCAATATTTAAAATATCACATTTTATTTTTTTAGATAATAAAAATTCACAGACGCCACTACCAGCACCGCCTTTAATACTATTTTCTTCTACAGTGACAAGTATATTATGAGTTTGGCTAATGTGCAAAAGGACTTTTTCATCTAATGGCTTAACAAAACGCATATCTATGACTGTAGCATTAATTTTTTTACCCGCCTGTAAAACTTCAGGTAGTAATGTGCCAAAATTGAGTAAAGCTATATTTTCTCCCTCAATGCATAATTTTGATTTACCTATTGGTATGGGTGCTAATGGCTCTAATTGCACTCCAATACCTTCACCACGTGGATATCGCACTGCTACAGGACCATTATGCAAATAACCTGTATAGAGCATTTGTCGACACTCATTTTCATCACTAGGTGTCATTATGACAAAATTAGGTATGCAACGCATAAAACTTAAATCAAATGACCCCTGATGCGTTTCACCATCGGCACCAACAATACCTGCTCTATCTATAGCAAATAAAACAGGTAAGTTTTGAATGGCAACATCATGAATAACTTGGTCATAAGCACGTTGTAAAAAAGTTGAATAAATTGCTACGATTGGTTTTAAACCACTAATAGCAAAACCCGCAGCAAGGGTAACTGCATGTTGTTCAGCGATGGCGACATCAAAAAATTGATCTGGATAAAGATTGGCAAACTTGGTCATACCCGATCCTTCACTCATTGCAGGAGTGATAGCTATTAGTTGTTTATCATTTTGCGCCATTTCACACAACCAATCACCAAAAACTTGAGAATAGGTTGGTATAACTTTGTTTGTCTCTGGCAATATTCCATCTTTGGGATTAAATTTTGGTACACCATGCCATAAAGTTGGATTTTGTTCTGCTGGTGCGTAACCTTTGCCTTTCTGCGTAATAACATGAAGCAATTGAGGACCTTTTAGTTGCCGAACTTTTTGTAAAGTGGTTACTAAACTTTCAACATCATGCCCATCAATAGGACCAATATAATTAAAACCAAGTTCTTCAAATAAGATTGCTGGTGTCACTAAACCTTTTAAATGTTCTTCGGTTTTTTTTAATAATTCTTTTAAAGGTGGAATATTAGCAAGCACTCGTTTGCCACTTTCACGAAAAGAAGTGTACGTTTTACTTGAAAGAATTTGGGCTAAATGTTGGTTAAGTGCACCCGTATTTTCCGAAATTGACATGTCATTGTCGTTAACAATCACTAACATGTCGGGTTTAATATGCCCAGCATGATTCATTGCTTCAAATGCCATACCAGCGGTGAGGGCTCCATCCCCAATGATTGCCGCTACCTTTTGTCCGGATTGTTTTTTTTGCTCACTAATAGCAATACCTAAAGCGGCGCTGATAGAAGTTGAAGAATGGCCTGTAGTTAAGACATCATATTCACTTTCACTGCGATGTGGAAATGGATGAAGTCCACCTTTTTGCCGGATTGTGAGCATTTGATCACGTCGGCCAGTTAAAATTTTATGTGGATAAGCTTGATGACCAACATCCCAAATAATTTTATCAAAAGGGGTGTGATAAACATAATGCAGTGCTACTGTTAATTCAACCACCCCCAGCCCTGATGCTAAATGTCCACTAGATTGACTTACACAATTTAACAAAAATTGTCTTAACTCACGACAAATTTCAGGCAGCTGAGATTGAGGATAACATCGTAGATCCTCTGGGAAGTTAATTTTTTTTAATAAGGGATAATTATCCAAATTCATTTTTATCATTAAGTCATCGTGTTAACTATTTCGATTTATAATAAAACCAGCGAGATCTTGCAATGGTTGGCTATTATAAGGTATTTGGTTGAGACTATCGATAGCTTGATCATATAACTGTTTTGTCATGTCTATAGCTGTTTGTAAGCCTAATAAAGCAGGATAGGTAGATTTCTCATGTATAATATCGGAGCCTTTAGGTTTGCCCATAATAGCTTGTTCACCAATGACATCTAAAATGTCATCCTGAATTTGAAAAGCGAGTCCAATTGCTTGAGCATAGTTATCGAGCAAGGAATAGTAAGGCTTACTTATATCGCCACTGGCAAATGCACCTAATCGGACCGCCGCGTTAATTAATGTTCCAGTCTTATAGTTGTGGATTTTTTGTAAATGTTCAAGGGTGATAGATTGGTGCTCTGCTTGCAAATCAAGTGACTGTCCTAAGCACATACCCGCTAATCCGCTAGCATTGGCAAGTTCTGCAATCATATTAATTTTAACTTGATTATCCAGATGTTGGCTTTCAGATAATATACTAAACGCTAATGATTGTAATGCATCACCAGCAAGTATCGCTTCAGCGTGTCCATATTGGATATGACATGTCGGTTTTCCACGTCGTAAGTTATCATTATCCATAGCCGGTAAATCATCATGAATTAATGAATAAGTATGAATCATTTCAATTGCAGCCGCTGCTTCATCAAGTTTTGATAACGGACAATCAAACATTTGCCCAGTTAAATAGACCAGTATTGGACGGATTCGCTTACCGCCAGCTAGCAAGCTATAGTTCATAGCTTGTTGCAATTTAGAAGAAGGGAACTGAGCAATATATGTCGTTAAGAACGTATTGATTCGCTCTTGTAATGGTTTTAAATTATTCATTATTATCGGTTAAAAATTCAGATAGTTCTGCATCACTATTTTCAGATAATAATATCTGAATGCGTTGTTCCGCTTGTTGTAATTGCTTTTGACCTGATTTAGCTAATTTGACACCTTTTTCAAACTCATTCAATGCTTCGTCTAATGGTAAATCACCATTTTCTAATTGTGAAACAATGGTTTCAAGTTGTTTAAGTGTTTCTTCAAAACTAGGTTCAGTTACTTGTTTTTTAGCCATATTGTATTCCTTGTTGTACAAAATGAGTATACACGTATTTTCAGTAATGGTGAATTAAGATGTTTTATACTCAAACGTATGCATTACCTGAAACTTTTTGACAAAATTTAATAATGTAATTTCGACAATGTACTTTAAAAAACGTAAATTCAACAACGTTAATTTAATTGATTAGCCATCACAGTAAGATATTTAATCTTTATTTCGGTTAAGTTCATCTACAGATAATAATGCAATGTCTGGATTAATTGGTTTTTTAACTTCTACGCCTAATTCACGAAATCGCTCAATTTGACCAATAATATTACCGCGACCTTTGGACAGCTTATTAAGAGAATTTTGATAAGTTTGTTGAGCTTTATCAAGCGTGCTACCAAGAGCTTCCATGTCTTCAACAAAACCGCGGACTTTATCATACAATTTACTTGCTTTATCTGCAATTAGCTCTGCATTACGATTTTGGTGTTCATAACGCCATAAATTATGAATCGTACGTAAGGCAACCAAAAGAGTGGTTGGGCTGACAATCATAATGTTATTTTTGAGCGCATCATTAATCAAAGATGGATCACTATCAATAGCACATAAAAATGCTGGCTCTACAGGGATAAACATTAATATATAATCTAATGAATTAATGCCAATTAACTTATGATAATCTTTTTGACTAAGCTGCTTTAAATGGTTACGTACTGAAGTTAAATGATCGGATAATGCTTTGGTTTTTACAATTTCTTCATCATTATTGAAATAACGTTCATATGCTACTAGTGTCACTTTTGAATCAATAACCACATCACCTCCTTGAGGTAGATGTACAATGACGTCAGGTTGTAAACGTTGGTTATTTTCATTGGTTAAGTTGACCTGTGTATCATATTCATAACCTAATCTTAAACCCGAATTATCAAGTATTTGGCTAAGTATAAACTCTCCCCAATTTCCTTGAATTTTATTGTTACCTTTTAAAGCATTAGTGAGATTGGTTGCCTCTTTAGTCATTTGTTGATTCAGTTGCTGTAAATTGCGAATCTCATAAGTAAGCGTATGGCGTTCTTTTGCTTCCTCGCCAAAACTATCTTGCACTTGCTTTTTAAAGCTCTCCAATTGTTCTTTTAATGGTGATAATAAAAAATTAAGGCTTTGCTTGTTTTGTTGTTCAATTTTTTTACCACTGTGCTCAAATATACGATTGGCTAAGTTTTCAAACTGAGTTGTAAGTCGTTGTTCACTTTGCTCAAGTATTGTCTGGCGTTCATGGGCTGCATTACGCGTTTCTTCTAAACGCGTTTTTAGTTCACTAATAGTCGCAAATTGCGCGATATTTTGTTGTCGATACTGGTTTAACTCACTTTCAAGCTGATTTAATTCATTAGTTAATGTTTGATTCTCTTGTCTTATCTGAGAAAGTTGTAAATTAAATAATTGGTTTGAATTATTAATAACTAGCTGTGATTTAACTAATAAAATTAATAAAATCAATGACACTATTCCAAGAATAATCGCGACCCACTCAGTAAGACCAAAATTACTTATCATCACTAAGCCCTTTCAAAGGTAAATGAAATGACATCATCTAGTTTCTTTGAATCAAGCGCTAACATGATTAAGCGATCTAAACCTACTGCAACTCCAGCGCAGTCAGGTAGACCATTTTCCATTGCTGCTAATAGCTCAATATCGATTTCTTGTTGAGGAAGATTCAAATTGAGTCTATCTTGATTGTTTTGTTCAAAACGTAGTCTTTGTTCTTGTGGGTTTGTTAATTCTTTAAAACCATTAGCAAGTTCAACACCTTTGTAATAGAATTCAAAGCGCCCAGCAACGCGATGATCTTCACTGCTAATTGCAGCTAATGCTGCTTGTGAAGCAGGGAAGTTATATACGGCAATCGGTTTATCATGACCAATATAGGGTTCAACGCCAAAAGTAAATAAACATTGCAATAAACCATCTTTATCAAACTCTTCTGTTTTGATCCCGATATTGAGCTGATTTACTGCGTTAACTAACGTTGCTTGATCTGCTTCTAATGGATCAATATTAAGGTGACGTTGAAACGCTTTTTGGTAAGAAACACGTTCCGCTGGTTCACAATCTAAAATTGTTTGTAATAGATCATCAACTTCATTAATCATTTGCATCATATCAAATTGAATACGATACCATTCAAGCATAGTAAATTCAGGATTATGAAAATCGCTGATTTCCTCATGATTGCGAAAACATTTACAGATCTGATAGATTGGACCACTTCCCGCTGCTAATAAACGCTTCATGTGGTATTCTGGACTGGTAATTAATGACATCTTTCGCCCAAGCTGTTCGTCGAATTCCCCCGGTCTAAAAAAGGTAGTAGAGAAAGAACTCAAATGCACATCAGTAACGGCATATTGGCTCAAGGTCGGCGTTTCGACTTCTAATATACAGCGATCAGTAAAAAATTGTCGTACTTGTGAAATAATTTTCGCGCGCTTAAGTAGGTTATTGATAGATGCGGAAGGTTGCCAAGTCATAAAAAATATCCATGGATTTTGATCAATTACTAAAAGAAGAAAAATAGGGCTTAAGCCCTATTTTTTATTATTGACGTTCATTTTGCCATAAAGTGAATAAATTGTCGTATTTTTCTTGCAACTGCCAAACATGCTGATGTAGCTCAGAAAGAATGATTGGATCTTCTAAAATTGCTAACTGTTGTTCTTTATTGATTTTTTCTAAATCAGCTTGTTTAAATTGCTCAATGAGCTCAAGACGCCTTTGCTCAATTTTTATATTAGGTAAATGGCGAGAAGTGGACAATGCGCAAGTTAATGCATTGTAAATAGGATCAACCAATGCCATGATAAAACCATGTTCAACGATATTAGCTTCCGTTTTAACTAGATATTCTCCCGTCATGGTCACAGCTTTAGCTGGATGAGTTTCCTCTGGTGTTAAAAATAGACCTAGTTTTTTCGCTCTCATGCCAATGCTTGATAATCCTGAAATTCTAATCACTAATGGCGAAATAGTCAGTGGAATTAGAATAGCAATATACCAGTAAGTAAACTGAGGATTTAACCAAATAATCACGCCAAGCCAAATAATGCCTAATAAAGAGAGAGGCCAACAAAAATAGAAAGATTCACCCCATGTTAAAGCATCGTCATTTCTTGACGGGGATTTCCATTGAATTTTACTGCCTAGCCATGCTTTTATCACAAACTTACTATGAAATATCATGCGTATTGGGGCTAATATCATCGACCAGAACATTTCGATGAATATTGATAGAGTCAGCTTGAAAATTCCCCCCACATCTTTGGCACCTGTTTTAGCAATGATAATGCCATAACTAAAGAATTTAGGCGCAAACAATAATACCATCGTCGTAGATAACAATTGTAATGCCAAATTTTCATCCCATCTTGGCCATGTCGGATAAAATTGGTTAGGTTGGAAAAAATATTGTTGATCAGATAAATTAAAAACTAATAAAAGCAGCGTTGAGAAAAATAAAAATGTTAACCATAATAAAGATGAAATATAAGCCATTCCACTCGTTAAAAACATAACTCTATGTGTTAAAGTTATACCACTTTTAAAAATCAATCTTAAATTAATTAGGTTCCCCATACACCAACGATTATCTCGTTTTAGATCTTCAATCATATTGCCTGGAAGTTCTTCGTAACTGCCATTCATATTATAGGCGATCCAAACTCCATATCCTGCACGTCTCATTAAGGTCGCTTCAACAAGATCGTGTGACAAAATATGAATCGGCCCTTTACGTTTTTGTAATGGGGATAAAATACAGTGTTCAATAAAAGGTTTTAAGCGAATCATAGCATTGTGTCCCCAATACTGTGCTTCGCTAAGTTGCCAAAAATGGGTGCCTGCACAAAAAATATCACTGTAAATCTGATTGGCAAATTGTTGGATTCGACCATAAAGCGTTTTCATTCTAACTGATTTTGGCGGTGACTGTAATATGCCCGCTTTAGGTGTCATTTCCATCATGGCAATCATATTTAATATACAATCACCAGTCATAATGCTGTCGGCGTCAAGTATTAACATATATTCATATAAATGTCCCCAGCGTCGACAAAAATCATCAATGTTACCACTTTTACGTTTTACTCGACGTTTACGATGTCGGTAAAAAATATTGCATCCATTATCATCTTTCTGAGCATTAAAATCTGCCCATGCTTTTAATTCATTTACATAAAGATCGGGATCATTCGTATCGCTTAAAATATAAAAATCACAGCAATCCGCGTGACCAGTTTCAACCAAAGATTGATAGGTCGCTTGTAATCCAGCAAAAACGCGTGCTACATCTTCATTACAAATTGGCATAACTAATGCGGTACGATGATTAACATCAATGTGTTTTGCTGCATCTTTAGGGATTTCAATAGTATAGCGGTCTTTTCTTATTACAGCTAAAATTAGTCCCATAACGCTTGTCCAAAAACCAATTGAAATCCAAGCAAACAAAATAGCAAATAGGAAAATAATAAAACCTTGTATAATATAAGGAATAATACTGTATATGGCTAATTCAGGGTTATTAGCCCAATTAGCCATGAAATTAATTTTTTCCCAGCTTTGATAAGGTAACAGTGTCGATAGATAGGTAGTCCCGAAATATGTTTGTATTACAATTAGTGCAAACATTATTAAGCGACGAATAACCGCGATGAGATTAACTTTAGCTTTGAAATTGGCTTTATAGCGTTTGTTCCATTTTTGTGGTTGAATCGAAACGCGTTCAACTTTTGGATAACTGGGTTGCTGATTTCTTTCATCAATGTAGTTTGATGTATCGCCAATTTGATTTAGGCGATATTTCAGAAATTCAGTATTATTTGGCTCAATTCCATTGTTTTTTGATTTCTGGCGCCAATTATCTGCGCCAGAAAGAGTAGCAAAGTAATCTTTTTTCATTATGTTATCTTATTATCGTTATTGCCCTGGATATTGACCGCTCCAAGTTTCAGATAAAATCTGATTCGTTTTTTCTGAAGCTAATTGAACGCGAATATCCGTTGGTTTTTTATTGTCTTGAACATTAAATCGAATAAGAACTCGCCAACCTTTTGTTACAGAATTATATTGTACTTCACAGCTCACAATCGATCCGTTATTGATGCTTGATATTGCTTTAACAGGCTCTTGTTCTGATAAATTAGAACCAGCAAAGTCAATAACATAAGCGTTCGAACCATCAAGTTTACGAATTAAATTTGCTTGCTTTATATCACCTAATGATAATCGAGTGCTAATTGCTCTAGCTACATTATCGGGATAACGTTGCTTTTCATTTAATGAATAGTGTAATCGGTACCTAACATCAAGACTGTCACCAGCTTTATATTGTTTTGTAGGTACCCAGAATGAAACGATATTATCGTTTGTTTCATCTGCTGTAGGGATTTCAACCAGTTCAACCCGACCTTTTTGCCAATTGCCTAAGATTTCTGTCCAAACGCTAGGACGCAATTCATAATGATCATCAAGATCTTGGTAATCTTCAAATCCGTTATCTCGTTGAATCAATCCAAAACCTTTAGGATCTTCAAAACTATATGAAGAAAAAGATAACCGTTTTGGATTGTTTAATGGTCGCCATATCCATTCACCACTGTTTGATAAAATGGATAACCCATTAGAGTCATGCATTGCTGGTCGATAATTTAATAAAGGTGATGGCTGATTTGGGCCAAATAAATACATGCTAGTTAACGGTGCAATACCAAGTTTTTTCACCGAATCGCGGAAAAATATTTTAGCTTGTACAGTTATTGTTGTATCCACACTTGGTACTAAAATAAGTTTATAAGCACCCGTTACGCGAGGTGAATCAAGTAGAGCATAAATTACTAAATGTTTTTGTTTAGGAGATGGTCTTTCTATCCAAAATTCTTTAAAACGAGGGAACTCTTCACCCGTCATCTCACCAGTATCAATCGCTAACCCTCGAGCGGACAAACCATATCGTTGATCTTTTCCAACTGCTCGGAAATAGCTACCACCAAGAGCTGTAAAAATTTCATCATCGGTTTTAGTTGGGTTGTTTATTGGATAATGAACTTTAAATCCGGCAAATCCAAGTTTTTTCGTGTTTAGATGATCTAATCCGACTTTACTTAAATCAAAATAACTCGGATCAAATTTAATTTCATTAACCTGATTATTGACAATTTCATTGATTTGGACAGGTGTATCAAAATACATCCCTTCATGATAGAACTCTAATTTAAAACGAGTTTTTTTGTCATTCCAATAAGCTTTTTCATGATTAAATTGAATTTTCTGATAATCAGCAAATTGTAGCGAGGCTAATTCATTGGGGATATTTTTAGAGGGTTGTACATAACTTTTCTTTGCTAGCTTTTCTGCTTTAGTCACAACATCATTAAATGAAAAAGCGTATGAAGAAAAACTAATACAAAGAGCTGAAACTATGCAAAGCATTTTGCACGTTGCTGTTTTACTGAACTGACTGATGGGTAATAAATTATACATAAAAACTCGCATTAAGATTATCGGAAAATATTTAAATAATTGATAATGTTATTTTTAGGATCATTCACACACTTTTCCATAAATTCTGTCTTCATCTCTTGAAGAATACTTGGATTTTCGTCAATCAAAAAGTGAGAATAGTTATCCTTAAGAATTTTAGTATGCAAGATTGATAAGTCTCCTTTATTCATTTTGAATAAAGTTTGAAAAGTAGAAATTTTACTATTATTGTTGGTATAGATGGCTGCTGTAAAATCTGCTGAAAGATCGCAATATTTTTCAATATTCGCTTGGGTAGCATTGATTTTACTTAATTCAATTTTGTGTTCAATTTGTTTATCTTCAATGACTTTTTTAATTTGAATATTATATTTTAAATTATAGTATTCATTAAGGTAAAAATTTAAAACACAAGCTGATTGGTTTGGGTCGTTGACACACTTTAGAATACCTTCATTAGAAATGTATTCATTAAAATTTTGTGATTGGAGTAGTTTTTGTAATTGATCTTTTGCATTAACCACATAAGGGTTATTCGATTCTGTTTGTTGCATTAGCACAGATAATGGATCCATTTCAATCTGTGGTGGCTCTTCAATTTTAATTGGTGTAGCCGATTTATGCGCACAACTGGCAATAAAAATAGGAACCATTGTGCATATAAAAATATTACTTAATTTCATATATAAATTCCATGAATATATTTTTCGAGTTGTAATTTTTGGGCAGGCTAGATCTGCGCGAAATTATATACTCATATTCTATTAAATACACTATACGATTAGTTTAAAAGTGTAAAAAAGCATACTGAACATTCACTAATATCTTATAGAGTTAATGACGACAGATTTTTGTTTCGTTGACTGTAAATCCAGAATTATTATCAGGTTTGAATTTACCTTTTAACTTTAAAAAGCAGATGAGTTGTTCAGCATTCATATTAGCTTCAGAGCAAGTGTGAAATTTAGCATTTTTGCCAAACCTTTTTTCAATGGCTTCAAGTAGAGATGATTCTGTATAGTTATTACCAGCCATCATTTGTAAGACTTCATGTCCATGAATTGATAACATAGCACCCTCTGAATCTTATTTTTTAGTTGATACAAATATTTTAATGGATGAAGAAAGATATCAGATATTGTTAAGAAAAAAAAGTGTTTAAGCGTTAAAATATCATTAATTATTAGTTAGGAAACCCCTATGTAATACTAGGGGTTGTTGAAAAAATAAGATAATTCTGAATTCAATTATTCATCTGTAACTAATTTTACTATTATTGATTGATTCTCTTTCTTAACTTGATGCATTTTCACAGTAAGAGTATCTGAAAGTTTATAGCAAATATTATTATTAATTTTAATGACACCCTCTTCAGGACTTGAAACTATTTCCTCTCGATTAGAGTGAATCATTGAAAGTGGTAAAAATACAAATGCACCAATATCAGTTAAACGTAGACGAGCACCGCCGCGGTTGATATCGACAATTTCAGCAACAAAATTATTACCAATTTTATCCGATAAATATTGAACATAAAGATTTTCAGCGATATCACGTTCAGCATAACGTAACAATTTGCGCCTTTCATTCATGATTTTCAACTGCTCTTTATCGGGTTCATTCAAGGTTTGTGAACGTAAATAATTTTTGATTAAACGATGATTAATCATATCTCCATATTTGCGTATTGGTGATGTCCAAGTTGCGTAAGCAGTTAATCCTAAGCCAAAATGAGGTTGTGGTTGAATAGAAAAATCAGCAGGACTTTGACATTTACGGAGCCGAGCCGTTAAAAATGCATCATTATCGATAATTCGTCGTAATTTGATATACCCATCAAAAGATAATAAAGATTCTTTATCAAATCCTTCAATACCATGATTGGTTAAAACTTTCAAAATTTGATCAATGAATTTAATGTCAAAACCTGAATGAATATTGAATATACCAAATCCAACTTTATTATTTAATAGCAAAGTTAAGGCTTGATTAGCTATGATCATGACCTCTTCAACAATTTGACGTGCAATTCGACGAGATTCTTTATTGATGGATTTTACATGACGGTTTTCATCAAGCACAAAACGATAATCATTGCTATCTTTAAACACTAACGCATTGTTTTGTCGCCAAATGGTTCTGGTTTTTGCTAAAGATGACAATAAATTAAGTTGTTCGGGTAAGGTTGCGTTATTAGATAGCAATTCATCGTTATTTTCTAAAAAATCTGAAACATTATTATAAGAAAGTTTCGCTTTTGATTCGATAAATGAGGGCATAAAAGTGATACTATTTTCATCTATTATACCATTTGTATCGATATTAATATTGCATACTAACGCTGGTCGTTTTTGGTTTTCTTTTAAAGAACAAAGATCATTTGCTAACTCTTTAGGTAGCATTGGAATATTAAAATCGGGTAAATAAGTTGTGAAATTTCTTTGTTTAGCAATTTTATCAAGTTGACTGTCTTGTAAAATATACGCAGTTGGATCTGCAATAGCGACTTTCAGTTGGTAATTACCTTGTTCGTCCTTTGAAACGGCAATAGCATCATCCATATCTTCTGTATATTCACTATCTATGGTAAAAAAGTCTATATCGGTTAAATCTTGACGATTAGTCAGTTCATTTTCATCAATTGTTAATGTGTCCGGCTGTGGTGAATTATCTTCTAAATTATATCTGGCCAGAGTTTTTAACCAAGGTAGATAGATTGAACTATTTTCAGCAATAAAATGCGTAATTTCCGCTACAAAATTATTTTTACCTTCTTCAAGAGGATGAGAAATCAATTTGGCAACGACCCAATCATCTTCTTTAAGTTTTTCTTGAATTTGTTTGTTAATTTTACAGCGGATGGCTAAATTTGCAGGCATGTTTTCAGGATAAATAACCATTGTTCGCTCTTGAAAACCTATTTTTCCTATAAATCTTTGTAGGGGGCTTTCAATTAATGATTCTGGTTCAAAAACCTTTTTATCACCATTTTCAATTACTGTTCCAGATACTTTATCGCCATTGCATACGGTTTTCATTTTATTTGCAGTAATGAAATAACTGGTTTTATTATCAACATCTAAAAAACCAAATCCTTTTTCATGGGCTCGGACGGTACCTTCAATACGAGGTGTTTGTTGATGAAGTTCTTGCTTTAGTTGTGCAAGTAGCGGATTATTTTGAAACATACGATTTAACACTTTTAAAAAATTGTTTCAAGATTTTATCATAGTTATAGAGATTATTGTTATTGAATTAATAGTTGGTGACTTTAGCAATAACTATATAATATTAATATTTAACTATAAAAGACTAAGTTGGAATATGAAATTAAATTATAAATTGCAAGGTATAGGGCAGCCAATTGTTTTTCTGCATGGTGTATTTGGTAGTTTAGATAATTTAAATATGTTAGCTAAAGATCTGGTATCTGATTATCAAACCATTCAAGTTGATTTGCGCAATCATGGGCAATCTCCTTGGTCTGATCAAATAAATTATCCCGCTATGGCGCAAGATGTAGCTGATCTTTGTCATGAACTTCAATTAAAAGATATCATTTTAATTGGTCACTCTATGGGGGGCAAAGTAGCGATGCAATTATCACAAGTCATACCGCAGCTCATCCAAAAAATCGTTGTAATTGATATTGCACCAGTAAAATATAGCAGTTCGCCCAATGCCATTATATTAAGAACTTTAATGTATTGCCTTAATAACCAAATCACCGATAGAAAGCAAATTATGGCAGTTATGCAAGAAGCCGGTCTTAGCGAAGCGACTTGTTTATTTTTATTAAAATCTTACAAAAACCAACATTGGTTATTTAATTTACAAACTATCAATGATCAATATGCTAACATTTGCGACTGGCAAACCATACCATCAAGTTCGCCATGTTTAAAACCAATTTTATTTATTCGTGGAGGGAATTCGGTTTATTTAGCCGACAAATATCAAGATACTATCTATGCTCAATTTCCTAATGCTAAAATTGTTACGATAGAAGGTGCTGGTCATAATGTACATGCTGAAAAAACACAACAAGTTTTACAACTGCTACATGATTGGTTAAATTGCTCATCTGATGATGTATAATTTCAATATTTTCAGTATTTAATATCGATAATTAATTACAAAATAGCCGTTTTTGTTTTACTGATTTAAGATTGTTCGGTGTAACAGTAACTAAAACCATTTTGCATCTACTATTGTATGGATCACTTTGTAAAGTATATTGCCAACCATTTGGAATGATATGGTTAGCAATATCCGGATAACTTTCAAGGAGTTCAAATGCTATTTGTTCTGCTTGTAACCGATTAGAAAGATAATGATGCTGATGAATAAGTGTTTTTTGGAAGCCTGTAAAACCAAGAATAATTATTGAAAATAGTAAACTTGCTATCATTAATTCAATTAAACTAAAACCCATACTATTTTTATTATTCACAATCACTACTCCTTTTTTCAGGACAGTAATCTAACCAATGACCTTTTTCTACAACCAGTTTTGTCCCCTTGAAATGTGCAAGAGAATATAAAAAGAAACCGTCAGCCTCGCCTCGTAAAAGTTGATAATTATCCACTTTTAATTGTGATTTTTTTACACAAGCTTTTAATTGGTATTTTGTGTCTTTTAAGCATTGCCACTGATCGGTTGGTGTTTGCCAATCTTGCGTTAACGCCCAATTTAATGCCGAACTGGCTTGATTGAATCGTTTATAATAGCGAGTTTCCATAGCAATGGTTTTATGCCAGGAAATCAATAGTTGATTAAAACCAGTTAATAATAGTAATCCAACGACCATTAAGATAACGACCATTATAATCGCGCTAAATCCGTTTTCATTATTTTGATTCAGTATTTGATAGGTTTTCATTTTTAATTATTTTAGTCACCTGATATTTAACGTGTTTCTGTTTTTTTAGTTCTGCTCCTATCGATAATTCAATAGTGTTATTTTTTTGTTTAATATCGAATTTCGTTACTTTAATTTCAGCAGGGTCAAATAATTTTTCCCACTTAGTCTCTTTGCAATTCACTGCACCTGTTTTGTATTCAACATTATTATTTTTAAAGCGATAGGTAAAAATATCAGAATTGTTCAAGTTCCATGGATCGTAGACCCAATCATGGCGGATTTCACTGTCATATCGGATAATCATACAATTTTGAGCGTTCACAATCTCTAGGGCGTTGTTTTTCATTTTATGCGGATCATCGGCGATAAACCCCGCTCGTTTGATGTCTTTTGATAAACCAATTAATGCTTGATCAACAGCTTGTTGTAAACGCGTTATTTGATAATAATGCAATGTATTTTGTTGTAATTGATAATAAAAAGAGGTTGCACTAATAATAATCATGCTTGTTAACGTAATGCTGATTAGCATTTCAAGTAATGAAAATCCTAACTCTTTTAACATGGTGGTAAACTAGGTAAATAACTGTTCAACTGGCAAAATCGAATGCGTCCACGATAGGATACAAAAACCTTACTTTTACCAATCTCATTAGAGAGTTCTAAGGAAAATGATTGTGCCATATTGCGTCTTCCCCAAAAGTAAATAAGTTTTTTCTCAGTTAATCCAGTAATTTCTACAGAATTATTCGGTTTGATAAAATGTAATTCACCTTGTTTACATGATGCAAGGCGTTCTTCTGAGGTAATGGTTAAACACCATGGGGATGAAAAAACAAAAAGTTTATAATTTTGATTTTCAGTATAAGCTTTAACTTGAACTTCATTTAAAAAGTAAGCTAATTGTTGTGTTGTTGAAACTAATTCATTACGAAGTGCAATTGCTTTCCAATGATGAATGCCTACCGTTGCAACAATAGAGCTAATACCTATAATTATCAAAAGTTCGAGTAATGAAAATCCTTGAGTATGCATAATAGTTTTGTGCTTAAAATGGATATAAATGATTCTACAATTTACTCATCAAATGTTTTTTAGTTAGGAAAATTTTGTGTGATTTATTCCAAATAAATTTTATTTTTTTCTTGCTGTACTTACTCCTGTTGACAAACCACTTAAAAAGCAAGACAGATTATATTATACTGTTTATCCATTTTATATTTACTAACGGACTTATAAGTAAAGGAAACTCGAGATGCAACAATTACAAACTATTATCGACGCAGCCTTTGAACGCCGCGCGGAAATCACTCCTTCAAATGTTGATACAGTAACACGTGACGCAATTAATCAATGTATCGCTTTATTAGACAGCGGTAAAATGCGTGTTGCAGAAAAGATTAATGGTGATTGGGTGACTCATCAATGGTTAAAAAAAGCGGTGTTGCTCTCTTTCCGTATTAATGAAAATCAACTTATTGATGGTGGTGCAACCAAATATTACGATAAAGTACCATTAAAATTTGCTGATTATGATGAAGCGCGATTCCAACAGGAAGGTTTTCGTGTTGTACCATCGGCTATTGCGCGTAAAGGTGCTTATGTGGCACGCAATACTGTGTTAATGCCATCTTATGTCAACATTGGTGCATACGTTGATGAAGGTACAATGGTTGATACTTGGGTAACCGTTGGATCTTGTGCGCAAATTGGTAAAAATGTTCATTTATCTGGTGGTGTAGGTATCGGTGGTGTATTAGAACCATTACAAGCTAACCCAACAATTATTGAAGATAACTGTTTTATCGGTGCTCGTAGTGAAATTGTTGAAGGTGTAATTGTTGAAGAAGGTAGCGTAATTTCAATGGGCGTATTTATTGGTCAAAGCACTAAAATCTATGATCGTGCAACAGGCGAAGTCCATTACGGTCGCGTACCAGCTGGTTCAGTGGTGGTATCCGGTAACTTACCAACCAAAGATGGCAAATATAGCCTATATTGTGCAGTAATTGTTAAAAAAGTTGATGCAAAAACTTTAGGTAAAGTAGGTATTAACGAGCTACTACGTACCATCGATTAATTTAGCTGCCATCGTCTTTATATGCCGCCTCATTAGAAAGGCGGCAAATATTTTATTCATTCTTAAATTTAATCATATTTATAATCACTCTAAGAGGAGAGTCTATGCCTTCTTTTGATATTGTCTCTGAAATTCAAATGCCTGAGGTTAAAAACGGTGTCGAAAATGCTACGCGAGAGTTGGCAACCCGTTGGGATTTCAAAAACGTTGAAGCATCGTTTGAATTAAATGAAAAAAATGAAACGATCAAGGCAACGAGTCAATCTGACTTCCAAGTGCAACAGTTGCTGGATATTTTACGTGATAAGTTAGCCAAGCGTGGTATTGATGGTGGTGCTTTAGAAATCCCAGAGGAGATGGAACACAGTGGAAAATTATACAGCATTACTGTCAAGCTTAAACAAGGGATTGATAAAGAGTTAGCTAAGAAAATTGTAAAGGCTATCAAAGATAGTAAAATAAAAGTGCAGGCTCAAGTACAAGGTGAGCAAGTTCGTGTTACAGGTAAATCTCGAGATGATTTACAAGCCACTATGGCTTTAGTTCGAAATGGAGAATTTGGGCAACCATTCCAGTTTACTAATTTTAGGGATTAATCAAAATTAACATCTATTTTTGTCGACATTAGTCGGCAAAGTTAACCTTTAAACTATTCAATTTATTATTGTCAAAAAGTTTGAGGTTAACACTACGTTTTAGTATGAAAAATTAAAATAATTATAGTTAAAGCGCCTTAAATATGAAAATCAACTCGGTATAGAATAAGATTTTCTTCAACGAATATACCAAGCTTATGCTATGCTTGATACTTGATATTTAAGCGCAGAAGGCGGTAATGCTATCACGGATGTATTGTTTGGTGATTATAATCCTTCAGGTCAATTACCTATGTCTTTTCCTTATAATATTGAACAGATCCCCGTTTATTACAGCCATTCAAACACTGGGCGACCAAGGGGGACTAAAAACATGGGTAAATATACAACTTCCTACTTTGACAGCTCTAACGAACCATTATTTCCATTTGGTTTTGGTTTGAGTTACACCGATTTCAATATTGATTTTGTTCTATCCAGCACTGAAATGACAAAGGACAGTGAAATAGTTGTAACCGCTAATATTGAAAACATTGGTGATAAACTAGGAACCCAAACCGTACAACTGTATCTACAAGACATAACCGCGTCGGTGAGCCGTCCAGTCAAGCAACTTGTTGGTTTTGAAAATATTACTCTAAAACCGCATGAAAAAGGACAAATAAAATTTGTAATTAAATATGACATGTTAAAATTTTGGAATGATAAAATGCAATATGTTGCCGAACCTGGTAAATTTAATGTGTTCGTTGGCTCTGACTCGACAACTCATAATAAAAAGACGTTTACTTTATTAGACAAATAAGTCAGTAATTTTTTATCGAAATTTTTGATGGTTTCGATTTGGTAGCAATATTATGTTTGAATTTGATCTTGTATTACAGCTACTACAACAAATGTGTGTTTACTTAGTGATTGCTTATTTACTAAGTAAAACACCCATTGTTATTCCTCTTATGCAAGTTACTGTGCATTTACCTCACAAATTAGTTTGCTATTTTATCTTTTCTTTATTTTGTATTATGGGAAGCTATTTCGGCTTACATATTGAAGATACGATTGCTAATACCCGTGCTATAGGTGCTATTTTAGGTGGACTTCTAGGTGGGCCTATAGTTGGGTTTCTTGTAGGTATTACAGGTGGATTTCATCGCTATTTGATGGGTGGCATTACTGCCGAAAGTTGTATGTTATCAACAATTTTAACGGGTCTATTAAGTGGTCTGCTCCACTATGTATTAATGAAAAAAGGGCGGGTGGATCTTATTTATAATCCTTTTTTAGTCGGTATTTTAGGATTATTGGTAGAATCACTTGAAATGGTGTTAGTGCTTGTCATCTCTCGACCTTTTGATGTTGTTTCGCACGCTATCAGAAGTATTGCGGCTCCCATGATTGTTGCCAACAGTATTGGCGCTGCGATGTTTATGCGGATTTTATTAGATAGACGGGCAATATTTGAAAGATATACTTCGGCTTTTTCGGCTAAAGCATTAAAAATTGCTGTCAGCACCGAAGGTTTATTGCGTGATGGTTTTAATCAACATAATAGTACCAAAGTTGCTGAAATTATTTATCAACAACTTGATATAGGCGCGGTGTCGATCACCGATCGAGAAAAAATATTAGCTTTTATTGGTATTGGAGATGATCATCATAAACCTGGCACATTAATAACATCCAATAGCACTTTAGAGGCGATCGAAAGAAATGAAGTACAATATCTTGATGGGGCTCATCAACCTTATCAATGTTCAATAAGTAAAAATTGTCGTTTAGGTTCAACTTTGGTTATACCGCTTCGAGGTGAAAACAATACCGTTGTTGGTACAATTAAATTGTATGAAGCAAAAAATACCTTATTTAGTTCAATAAATCGAACTCTTGGCGAAGGTATAGCTAGTCTACTGTCTGCACAAATTTTAGCAGGTCAGAATGAACACTACAAACAACTGCTTTATAAAACAGAAATTAAATTACTGCATGCGCAAGTCAATCCTCACTTTTTATTTAATGCGTTAAATACTTTACTTGCCGTCATACGTCGTGACAAAACTCAGGCCTCGCAATTAGTTCAAAATCTGTCTACTTTTTTTCGAAAAAATTTAAAAAGAACAGAAGAGATAGTCTCTTTAAAAGATGAACTTGAGCATATTAATGCTTACTTGCAAATTGAAAAAATGCGATTTATGGATCAGTTGACTATCGAATTCGATATTCCAACCGAATTCGAATTTGTTCAATTGCCCGCGTTTTCATTACAACCCATTGTTGAAAATGCAATAAAACATGGTACTTCACAATTGATAGGTGAAGGAAAAGTAATTATTCGCGCTCATGCCAATAGGCAATCGATAATATTAGAAGTGATTGATAATGCTGGTAATTACTGTGAAAATAAAAAAGATAACAAAGGATTAGGACTTAATCTTGTCGATAAACGAATTAAGATTCGTTATGGTGAAAAATATGGTATCAAGATAGAATGTGAACCAGATGAATATACTAAAGTAATGTTAACCTTGCCTTTGCAAAAGGATACGAATGTTCAATGCTAAAAGTTATTATTGTCGATGATGAATTACCTGCACGTGAAAATTTACGTTGCTTATTAGAAAATGATCCTCAAATATCTATTATTGCTGAATGTAATAATGCGATGGAAGCAATCCGTGAAATTCATCGGCTGCAACCAGATGTTGTTTTTTTGGATATTCAAATGCCCAAAATAAACGGTTTTGAAATGTTATCTATGCTTGATCCACAAACAATGCCTAGGATTGTATTTTTAACGGCTTATGGCGAATTTGCTATCAAGGCATTTGAGGAACAAGCTTTTGATTATTTACTTAAACCGGTTGAACAAGAAAGATTAAATAAAACTTTATATCGTTTACATCACCAATGTTTATCCGGAAATACTAATCAATTAAAAGAAGTGAATCAGGATTTAAAATACATTCCATGTGTTGGTCATAATCGAATTTACTTGTTAAATTTAGAAGATGTCTTTTATGTTTCATCGAAAATCAGCGGAATTTATGTTTTTAATCAATCCAATAATGAATATTTTACTGAGTTAACCTTAAAAACACTTGAAGACAAAACACCTTTAATACGTTGTCATCGGCAATACCTAGTTAATTTAAAAAAACTGAAAGAAATCCGTTTTAATGATGCAGGCGGTGTGGATGTCATTTTTATCAATGATATATCTGTTCCTGTCAGTCGCCGTTATTTAAAATGCCTTAAAGAAAAGTTAGGTCTATAACAATTGGATATAAGCATACTTCACGGGTAGATGTTTTGCCAAAAATGTTTTACCGCTTAGTGTCTAATTTTGACCACTCATAGTCTTAATCTAACCTGAAACTTAAATATTATTACTATTTTTACAAGTTAAAAATTACTATATTCTCGAACGTAAATGGACCGTTAGTTGATATATTAATCCATTGAAATTATGTGGATTTAATCTTTGAGTAATGTTAAAAATTTTTTATTAATCATTCGTAACAATCGTTAAATAGCATCTGTTTTGATGGACTAAAGTATCAAACTAATTAATTTTAAACTTATAAAGAGAATTATTATGAATAATAAAGTCTTTAAGCATATTCCATGGCTAATCTTGGCCCTTATTGGAGCATGTTGCCTTGCTGTTGTTGCCTTAAGGCGTGGTGAACATGTTAGTGCACTTTGGATTGTTGCCGCTTCGGTATCAATTTACCTTGTTGCATATCGTTATTACAGTTTGTATATCGCCTCAAAAGTCATGCAACTCGATCCGACTCGCGCAACTCCGGCAGTTATTAATAATGATGGTTTAAACTTTGTGCCAACGAATAAATATGTCTTGTTTGGTCACCATTTCGCTGCTATTGCAGGTGCCGGTCCTCTCGTCGGTCCTGTTCTTGCTGCACAAGTAGGTTATTTACCGGGAACACTTTGGCTACTTGCTGGGGTCGTTTTTGCTGGTGCGGTGCAAGACTTTATGGTTCTATTCTTATCTTCACGCCGTAATGGTTCATCATTGGGTGAAATGATTAAAGAAGAGATGGGGCCTTTTCCGGGAACCATTGCTTTGTTTGGTTGTTTTTTAATTATGTTAATTATACTAGCCGTATTAGCATTAATTGTTGTTAATGCATTAGCTGAAAGTCCTTGGGGGGTGTTTACCGTCTGTTCAACTGTACCAATTGCCTTATTTATGGGTATTTATATGCGATTCCTAAGGCCGGGACGAGTTCTAGAAGTTTCAGTTATTGGTATTGTGTTATTAATCTTATCAATATGGTTTGGTGGCGTTATTGCTAGTGATCCTTATTGGGGACCGGCATTAACCTTCAAGGCGACCACTATCACCTTTGTTCTTGTGGGTTATGCTTTAGTTTCTGCCATGTTACCTGTATGGTTAATTTTAGCACCGCGCGATTATTTAGCGACTTTCTTAAAAATTGGAGTAATTGTTGGTCTAGCAATAGGTATTGTTATTTTAAATCCTAATTTAAAAATGCCAGATGTTACTCAATATGTCGATGGCATGGGTCCTGTTTGGAAAGGTTCGTTGTTTCCATTCTTATTTATTACCATAGCTTGTGGTGCGGTTTCGGGATTCCATGCACTGATTTCATCAGGTACTACACCGAAATTATTGGCTAATGAAAACGACGCACGTTTTATTGGTTATGGTGCAATGTTAATGGAATCTTTCGTGGCGATGATGGCTTTAGTAGCAGCCTCAATTATTGAGCCGGGTCTCTATTTTGCGATGAATACTCCGCCTGCGGCGTTAGGTATCACCATGCCAGATTTGCATAAACTTGGGACTGATGAAGCACCAGTGATTTTGGCACAATTAAAGGATGTCACAACACATGCTGCTGCAACGATAAGTTCTTGGGGATTTGTTATTTCACCTGAAGAAATCCTACAAACTGCAAAAGATATTGGTGAACCATCTGTATTAAATCGTGCTGGTGGTGCACCAACGTTAGCCGTGGGGATTGCTCATGTGTTCCATCAAATTCTTCCGGGTGCCAATATGGGCTTTTGGTATCATTTTGGGATCTTATTTGAAGCACTGTTTATCCTTACTGCATTAGATGCTGGTACGCGATCTGGTCGCTTTATGTTACAAGACTTATTAGGTAATTTTGTACCATTCTTGAAAAAAACAGATTCACTTGTAGCAGGCTTTATCGGCACATTAGGTTGTGTTGGTCTATGGGGTTATTTACTCTATCAAGGCGTTGTCGATCCATTAGGTGGTGTTAAGAGCCTATGGCCATTATTTGGTATCTCTAACCAAATGTTAGCAGCAGTGGCGCTTGTGCTTGCAACCGTTGTATTAATTAAGATGAAACGAGCCAAATATGTCTGGGTAACAGTTATTCCAGCAATATGGTTATTAATTTGTACAACATGGGCATTAGCATTGAAATTATTCAGTAATGATCCGCAATTAGAAGGATTCTTCTATTTAGCAAGCGAGTATAAACGTCGTATCGCTGAGGGCGGTTCATTAACGCAACAGCAAATTGATAACATGCACCATATTGTAATCAACAATTATACTAATGCAGGCTTAAGCATTCTATTCTTGGTTGTTGTTTATAGCATTATCTTCTTTGGTATTAAGACAGCTTTAAAAGTTCGTAATAACAAACATAGAACCGATAAAGAAACCGCTTATGTCCCTATTCCTGAAGGTGGTGTAAAAACGTCTATGTCACATTAGTTAATCATCATTAGGATGTTCTATTAATCAGGCATCCTGATGACAGTGATAAATAATCAATTTTCATTTTATGCTCATCAATCAATATCGATTGATGAGCATTTTTTATAAATAAATTTACCGATTCAAAAATAGATTGCTATTTACTTTTCCCTAATATGATTTTCTTGGAAAGATTTCCATGTTGACGCTTTTGCTCGTTGCCTAATCCTATCTTGCATGTAATGGATAATGCTCTATTTTTTAGAAAGATTTCTTCAATTTTTGGTTTAGTGATTATTAACTCATCCGGATAAAAGCAACATCAAAAATCTTGCCAATGATGTGAACTTTTCCTGCTTTTTTCGTGAAGCTTTATACTATCGGAAAGCCATCTCTTTGTATCCTAAAACCAAAAACCGTTAATTTAATACGACTTTTGGGTTTAATGATGTTTGATGATACGTATTACCTTTAATTTGCTAATTTAATCTAAATGGTGGCGGCATCAATTACATAACGGAAGCGTGCTTTTTTCGCTACCACATCTTTCCATGCTTGATTAATTTGATTAGCGCTGATCATTTGAATTTGTGGGCGCACTCCTGTTTGAGAACAGAACTCCAAAAGATCTTGAGTTTCAGCAATACCACCAATCAATGAAGCATTAAAATTCACTCGCGACTGTGACATTACAATATTGCTGATATCAAGCATAAAATTTTTCCCCATTCCGACCACGGTAAAATAACCAAATGGTTTCACAGTTGCCGCGTATTGTGCTGCATCAAACTGTTCTGGCACGGTGGCAATCATGTAATCTAATTTGCCTTTATAAGGTTGTAATTTACTAAGATCATCGACTAAAATCACTTCTTCTACACCAAGCTTACGGATATCTTGTTCTTTTTCAGCCGTAGTAGTAAAGGCATAGACTTTGGCCCCTTTGGCAATAGCAATTTTCACGGCTAAATGTCCTAAACCTCCAATGCCGACAACGCCGACTTTATCACCCTTATTAATTTTGTATTTCATCAATGGCGAATATGTTGTTATGCCAGCACACAATAATGGTGCGGCTTCTTGTAGTTTAATGTTTTCAGGAATATGTACCGCAAAATGATCGCGTACTACAATGTGACTGGAATAACCGCCTTGAGTAATTGAGGTTGGCTCACGGTTGTCTGGATTGCCATAGGTGAATAGCGTTTGATCATTGTCACAATGTTGTTCTAAACCATTTTTACAGCTTTCACATTCTAAACAAGAATCAACCATGCAGCCCACACCTGCACGATCACCTATTTTAAATTTGGTCACATTTTTCCCTACGGCAACAACAATGCCCACGATCTCATGACCCGGTACTTGCGGATAGGTCATTTTGCCCCAGTCGCCTTTTTCTTGATGAATATCTGAATGACAAATGCTGGCGTATTTGATTTCAATTAATATATCATTATCTCCTACAGGGCGACGTTCAAACTCCCATGGACGCAGTTCTCCCGATTCATCAAAAGCGGCGTAGGCTTTTGTTTTTACATTACCGCCTGTGTAATGATATTTCATTTGGGCGGTTGGGATAATTGAGGCAGTATGAGCAGACACCATACCTACTCCGACAGTGGCAGACAATTTTAAAAAATTACGTCGAGAAATTAATGTGTTCATAATTGAATCCTTATCCATTATTTAAAATGAGGTTGTTTTATTAGCAATTCACCTTTTTTATAAAGCTATCGATTACATTGTAATCTACTGAATGATCTCTTAAAATGACTAAAATAAGAAAACACAATTCCAAAAAATGAGATCATGAATTGAATCGTTTAGATGCGTTGAAATATTTTGTAGTAGCGGCAGAAGTATTGAGTTTTAAAAAAACCGCTGCGCAATTTTCTGTTTCACCACAGGTGATCACCCGAATGATTGCCGAATTAGAAAATGATTTGGGCGAACCACTATTTAAGCGAAATACCCGAAGCATTACGTTGACTGATTTTGGCGAGACGTTTATACCTAAAGCGGTGCATTTTTTGCAGGAAGAAGAGCAGTTATTTGGTTTGCCCAAAAATGCAAAAGATGAATTGCGTGGTACAGTTCGAATCACTTTACCACCGTATCCATATTTCGACCGAATTCTATACCAATTATTGACCGCACTGGCTCCATATCCACAGATTAATATCGAATGGCGGACGGATTTTGAAATTCTTAAAGCTGTAGACGACCAAATCGATATCGGTATTCGCATTAGTAAAACGCCCAACGAACATTGGATTGCTAAAAAAATCTATGTTATGCAAGAGCCGATTGTTGTATCACCTAAACTTATCACCCAAACAGGTTTGCCAAAAGATATATTTGAATTGGCACAAAAATTTCCTGTAGGGAATATTTTTAATTCAAGTACTGGTAAAGCATGGGATTGGATTATAGGTGATTTGCCAATACCTCTGGTCAATCCTTGTGTCGTTACTACCGATTTAAAGAGCTTACTGCAAGCTACATTAGCAGGTCGAATTTTTGCGCCGATAGCTCGCCAAGATTGCCAGCATTATCTTGACTCAGGAGAGCTGGTCGTTGTGTTCGATAATTACGAAAATGAAATATGGTCATTTTATCTTTACAGGCCAAATCAAACAATTACCCCTAAACGGGTATTACTTGTTTATGAAATATTAGAACAACTTTTAACGGAATCGACTACTTAAAATACCAATACCAATACCAATTTTTTAGTGACCCAAACCCAAAGATAAATTTATATATCAGTTTTAAATTATTCGTTATAAAAAATATCATTTTTAGTCTAATAATTTAAAACACTAGGCTTCATCTTAGGCAATTAATGAGGATATTCTTGTCTAGGGCATCGGGATTTAATTATCAAAATAACATAATAATATTTAGTTTCGAATGTATGAATTAAGAGAATTTTACCGAACAAATACTCGTTTTAATTATTGAGTATTTTGCGATTATGACCATAAAAAAACGCGTCAATGACGCGTCTTGTAATTAAATTGTTTCTGATTAATTCAACCAATACAGTATCACTCATGATTTAATGGTTTTACATGCAAAGTTAAACCATTAATTGAAATAACCTCAACTGATTGACCAACATCGAGATCTTTATCACATCTTGCTGACCAAGTCCCATCTTTAATTTTAACTCGCCCTGAACCATTAATAATCGCATCGGTAACAACCGTTTTAATGCCAATTAACTCCTGTTGAGGTTGATTGATCTGATTTTTTCGTGATTGATTGTGATCTCGTTTTTTTAATACAACCCACCAAATATAAGCTGAAGTAAGAGTGAAAATAGAAAAAAGGATCCATAAAACAGGCCAAGATAAAGGTAAAATCCAAGCGATTAAACCAACAGCAATGGCGGCAATTCCACTCCAGAGTGCATATCCGCCCGTTCCTAATAGTTCAGCAATCAGCAACAGACCGCCTAAAGCAATAAATACCCAGTGAGGAGAATCATAAATAACCATTAAAAAATCAGACATTGGTTTTACCTTTCATTTATTGATTGAAATATATTTTTCAATTATCTCTTAGCTAATTGGTTATCAGCTAGGAAATTTGTGTTACTTAAACTTAATTTAATACCGATTATTTAGAATTTTTAATTAATTCGGCAATACCGCCAATGCTTCCCATAAGAGATGAAGCGTCAAGCGGCATCATTACCACTTTACTGTTATCTGAAGCGCCGATCTGTTGTAATGCCTCAGTATATTTTTGGGCAACAAAATAGTTAATTGCATTAATATTACCAGCGGCAATCGCATCCGAAACCATTTGTGTTGCTTTTGCTTCCGCTTCTGCGGCACGTTCACGAGCCTCAGCTTGTAAAAATGCGGCCTGTTTTTCACCCTCGGCTTTTAAAATTTCAGACTGTTTTTCACCCTCGGAACGTAAAATAGCGGCTTGGCGTATCCCTTCTGCTTCTAGGATTTCAGCACGCTTATTACGCTCAGCTTTCATTTGTGCATTCATGGCTGCAATCAATTCTGCCGGTGGGCGCACATCGCGGATTTCAATACGGGTAATTTTAATGCCCCAAGGACTGGTTGCATCATCAACAATACTCAGTAATTTTGAGTTAATGTGATCACGTTGTGATAACATCTCATCAAGCTCCATACTACCAAGTACGGTACGAATGTTAGTCATCATAAGATTAATCACAGCACGTTCAAGTTGATTGACTTGATAAGCGGCTCTTGCAGCATCTTGTACTTGAATAAAGCAAACTGCATCAATTTGCACATTAGCATTATCTTTAGAAATGACTTCTTGAGATGGAATATCAAGCACTTGTTCCATCATATTGATTTTACGACCTACACCATCCATAAAAGGAATAATAATATTTAAACCCGGTTCAAGAGTGTGAGTATATTTACCAAAACGCTCAATAGTATATTGGTATCCTTGCGGCACAATGGTAATGGCTTTAAAAACAGTTACTACAGCAAGTAAAACAATCACTGCAATAAGAAGATAAAATATAGGCATAAGTTAAATTCTCTAGTTTTTGGGGATAATTTAAAAGTGTAAATCATTTTAATCGCTATAAGGTACTTTGACAAATTATTAATTTACATAACTATATGAAATTAAAATAGCTTCTTGCATTGATTCTTCTTATAAACATAAACATATTTATAACAACATTGTTTAAAATAAAATCCATTAACAAAATATTTTCGTATTTTATTTAATTGTTGATAAAATCAAATGACTAAAAAGTATACCTAATATTATTAACAGTGTAATACCTAAAATACTATTAATTGAATATAAAAATAATAAAAAAGGAATTGGAATGAAACAACAAAAAACAGAATTAAAAATCCAACAACGAATTGAGCAACTCAAAAAAATTACTCGGCAAGATAGTAAGAAAAAATATGCACAGGCTCAGTTAGTATTGGGTGAAATTTATTACAAATATAAAAAAGATTGGCAACAAGCAATAAAACATTTTTTAAATATTAAAAAGCAAGATAATCCAGAGATATACGCTAAGGCACAATTTTGCTTAGGCTATATCTATCAATATGATAAAAACAATAAAGAAAAGGCGGAACACTGTTATTTAAATGTTGAAAAGCAAGATAATCCAAAGGTATATGCTCAAGCACAATTGAATTTAGGTGTAATTTACACAAATGAAAAACATGATATTGAACAGGCAGAACGGTGTTTTTTGAATGTTGAAAAGCAAGATAATCCAAAGGCATATGCTATTGCACAATTTAGTTTAGGTAATATCTACAAAAAATACAATATTAAGAATGCTGAACACTATTATTTAAATATTGAAAAGCAAGATAATCCAGAATTATATGCTGTTGCACGATTGATTTTAGGTGATATTTACCGAAAAGAAAAAAACGGTATTGAAAAGTCTGAACACTATTATTTAAATATTGAAAAGCAAGATAATCCTGAATTATATGCTGTTGCACAATTTAGTTTAGGTAATATCTACAAAAAATACAATATTAAGAAGGCTGAACACTATTATTTAAATATTGAAAAGCAAGATAATCCAGAATTATATGCTGTTGCACAATTGATTTTAGGTGATATATACCGAGAAGAAAAAAACGATATTGAAAAGTCTGAGCGCTATTATTTAAAAGTTAAAAAGGAAGATAGTTCAAACTTATATGCTTTTGCACAATTGAAGTTAGGTAATATTTACCGAGAAGAAAAAAACGATATTAAAAAGTCTGAACGCTATTATTTAAAAGTTGAAAAGGAAGATAGTCCAAAGGCATATGCTTTAGCACAATGTAAATTAGGTGATAATGTTTTTTTTAACAAAATGCAAAATAAATTAAAATCATCAGAAGAATATTATCAAAATGTGGCTTATTCTGATAATTCATTTCAAAGTTATATTATTGCTCAAGTGATGTTATCCGTGATTAGCAATAAAAATTCATCAATATTTGAAGAGGAACAACGAAATAATTTGGTTGTCAAAATTTGTGATATTAGAAAATTAACGATTGAGATACAAGAGGAATTACTTGTAACGTTTAATTTAAATGAATCTAAAAATATTAATGGACTAACATTTGAACGACAAGTGGCTCATTATACCAAACCAGAAGTGTTATTTAATCTTTTAAAAGATAAACAAAAAAATAAAACAAGTGATTTTCGTTTAAATGTGGTTGATTTTATGAATGATCCGACAGAAAACCAAGTTTTAACTGATTGGTTAGATGTTAAGACTGAAAAAGATAATGAAATCAAAACTTTTTTAGCAAGTTTTTCATTTAATCATAATTCATTAAATCAGTTCAGGCTTTATGGTAATGAAAACAATATTGTCGGTTCAAGTGTCAGTTTGGTTTTCGATAAAAAGTTTTTTGGTGATGATATTAATAGAAGTATTAATCCTGCGAGTATTAATTATTTTTTCAATAATGCAGACTTTGGTTTAGCAATAAATGATTCAGTTAAAAGCGTAGTTACAACTATGGGATTAAATAATTCAAATGAAAATTTGAATCAAAAGAGCGATAACAAGAGGAATGATTTAAAAGAAAATTTAGACCAAAAAAATTCTGAAACTGTTGCGGAAAAAAATATTACATCTTCTGTTGGTTCTTTGCCTTTATTCCGTTGTCTCTACTTTGATCCAAAAAATGGTTACATTAGTATTGCTAAACGTAACAAGTACTCCTTTTATTTAGAACATCAAAGTGATTCTGCTGAAAATATTGATGCTAAGTGGAATAATTATTTAGACTCGCTAAATGAAGAAGCAAAAATAAATACAGTTAGAGAAAAATTACAACAAATTGAAGAAATTATTCATTCTTTGAAAAATCCTGAAGAACCTAAGCAAAAAGAGATAATCGAAAAAATAACTAATTTGGATCAATTGATTGCTTTAGCATTGATGCCTATCTCATGCTTAGTCAAGCATGCCGCCTTTGAGGATGAAGATGAATGTCGGATGTTTTATATTACCAATATTGCTGATGAGTTAATACAAGCACCGAAAGATTATGCTTATGCAAATAGTCTATTTGTTAATTATGGCAAAATAGAAGATTATCTTGAAAAGATCTATTTAGGTCCTCAATGTCAACCTCACCATAAATTGTGGATCACAAACCATGTAAGAACCTCTCAATCTAGAACCAGAAGCAAGCCGATTAAAGTAGTTCAATCGGAAATGCCATTACGTTAACAATAAAAAGCGCGGATTAATCAACGCGCTTTTTTATCTTATAAAAATTAATTTTTATTCATCGAACATAAAATATTCACTTGACATTGCATCATTGAACTAGTTTAATAGTACAATATTTATTTTATACCGATAACATCATGAAAATACAATCGTTACATCTTATTACTCGTGCATTCACTTACTTTGGTTGGTGGTGTGGTTCATTTTGCGGGTAATGTGATGATGGATGGTCTTTTTCGCAAAACCCGCTTAGTGCGGGTTTTTTAGTTTCAGGATATTAAAAGAATTCGTCTGAATAAAAATTTAAACATAGAGAGTCAACAATGAATAAGCCAACATTAACTCAAATAACCAAAACCATCGGTTATTATCAAGATCCGACTCAGGTGTTTTATCAATTGTGTGACAGCCGACCTGCGACATTGCTGCTTGAATCGGCTGAAATTGATAATAAGCAAGGCATTAAAAGTGTGATGATTGTTGATAGTGCTTTGCGCATTTCAGCGCTGAATACCAAAGTCACTATTGAAGCGTTAACAACCAATGGTGAAAAACTATTACCTTTGTTGCAACAAGCCGTTGACGATAAAGTGGTTAAAACGTTCGCTAATGCGCAAATATTAACATTAGTTTTTCCTGATATTGATCATCTGCAAGATGAGGATTCACGTTTGAAATCTTTGTCGGTATTTGATGCATTAAGAACCTTATTAACAGTCGTTAATGTACCAGAAAATTCCAGTCCAGATGCTGTTTTTGTTGGCGGATTATTTTGTTATGATTTGGTCGCGGGATTTGAAAATCTACCAATTTTATCTTCTGAACAGCGTTGCCAAGACTTCTGTTTTTATTTAGCTGAAACACTATTAGAAATAAATCATAAAGATCATCTATCCATTTTAAAAGCGTCAGCATTTACGTCTGACACTAAAGAAATTGAACGATTAACACAAAGATTAGATGAACTACAAACAACGTTAAGCAAACCGATGAAACCAATTGATAGCCAATCGCTTGCCAAAATTGATGTAAGTTGCAATAAGAGCGATGATGATTTCAATACCATCGTAAAAAAAATGCAAGATGCCATTCAGCAAGGCGAGATTTTTCAAGCAGTACCATCAAGACGTTTTACATTGCCTTGTCCAAAACCGTTATCAGCTTATCAAGTACTAAAAACCAATAATCCAAGTCCTTATATGTTTTATATGCAAGATAAAGATTTTGTGTTATTTGGTGCTTCTCCTGAAAGTGCACTTAAATATACTAAGGCTACCAATCAAGTTGAAATTTACCCTATTGCGGGAACGCGCCCACGAGGTCTGACCGCGAATGGCGATATTGACTATGATTTAGACAGTCGTTTAGAACTTGAGATGCGAACCGATAAGAAAGAGTTGGCCGAGCACCTAATGCTGGTTGATTTAGCCCGCAATGATTTAGCCCGTATTTGTGAGCCGGGTACACGTTATACCAAAGAGTTGTTGAAAGTCGATCGTTACTCGTTTGTGATGCATCTGGTTTCGCGGGTTGTGGGGCAGTTACGTCAAGATTTAGATGCATTACATGCTTATAAAGCCACGATGAATATGGGTACACTAACTGGCGCACCAAAAGTGCGTGCAATGCAATTAATTGCCGAATCCGAAAAAGTGAAACGGGGTAGTTATGGCGGAGCAGTAGGTTATTTTACCGCAAATGGTGATCTTGATACCTGTATTGTGATTCGCAGTGCTTATGTTGAAGATGGCATAGCCACGGTGCAAGCGGGTGGGGGTGTGGTGTTGGATTCGGATCCTCAGTCCGAATCAGATGAGTCACGTAATAAAGCTCGCGCAGTAGTTAGGGCAATTATGGCAGCACATAATGTAGAGGGTGTATTCTAATGGCTAATATCTTATTTATTGATAATATTGATTCATTTACTTATAACTTGGTTGATCAATTACGTAATAGCAAACATTGTGTGACTGTCTATCGTAATACGATTCCTGCCGATGTGATTATTGAAAAATTATCACAAATGCAAAATCCTATTTTGATGTTATCTCCTGGTCCTGGCACACCAAGCGAAGCGGGCTCTATGCCTGAACTGTTAAAACGGTTAAAAGGTAAATTACCGATCATTGGTATTTGCCTTGGGCATCAAGCTATTGTTGAATCCTATGGTGGCAGTATTGTGCCAGCGGGTGATATTTTACATGGTAAGGCATCGCTTATTGAGCATGATGAGCAAGCGATGTTTGCAGGGTTGCCTAATCCATTGCCCGTTGCGCGTTATCACTCTTTAAAAGGTGAGAATATTCCCAAAACGCTCACGATCAATGCACTTTGCAACAATATTGTAATGGCTGTACGCAATGATGAAGATCGAGTTTGTGGTTTTCAGTTTCATCCGGAATCCATTTTAACCATTCAAGGTGTAAAACTGTTAGAGCAAACCATAGCTTGGGCACTTAATCCACCACAAAAAATAGCTGAACCTAATCAGCAAAAAGCAATTGTTGATAAACAAGAATACAATATTCAACCAATATTAAATAAATTGTATTTAGGCCAAACAATTACGCAGGCAGAGAGCAAAATACTTTTCAACCTCATCATTCAAGGTAAAATTGAACCAACGGTATTAGCAACGGCTATCATCAGTATGAAAGTGCGTGGCGAAAAACCAGATGAAATTGCGGGTGCAGCGCAGGCTTTGCTTGAAAATGCCGATAGTTTTGATATACCTGATTATGATTTTACCGATATAGTCGGTACGGGTGGGGATGGTACGAACAGTATTAATATTTCAACCGCCAGTGCCTTTGTAGCCGCTGCATTGGGTTATAAAGTGGCAAAACATGGTAATCGCGGTGTGTCGAGCAAATCGGGATCTTCTGATGTGTTATCTGCTTTAGGCATTAAATTAAATATGCCAGCCGAAGCATCACGTAAAGCTTTAGATGAACTAGGTGTTTGCTTCTTGTTTGCCCAGCAGTATCATTCTGGGTTCCGTCATGCAGCACCAGTACGACAACAGTTAAAAACCCGTACTATTTTTAATGTATTAGGGCCATTGATTAATCCATCTCGTCCTAAACGTATTTTATTAGGGGTTTATCATCCTGATTTAATCCAACCTATTGCAGAAACATTAAAAATGCTTAACTATACTCATGCTTATGTGGTACATGGGGCGGGTATGGACGAGGTAGCGATTCATGGCGCTACTCAAGTAGGGGAAGTTAAAAACGGCGAAATTCGTTATTTTACTTTAACGCCAGAAGATTTTGGTTTACCAACCTATACGCTAAAAGATATTGAGGGCGGTACACCAGAGATGAATCGTGATATGTTAATTGCGATTTTACAAGGTCATGGTAAACCTGCTCATGAAGCAGCAATTGCTGTCAATGTGGCGATGTTGATGAGTTTGTTTGGTCAAGCTGACCTTAAACAGAATGCTAAACGCGCGATCGATATGATGCATAGCGGTAAATCTTACGAGTTATTGCAAAAGTTAGCAGCAAGATAATAGATGGAGAAGAATATGGTAATTGCAGCATTAACCAAAAATGTTGAAATGGCAACAGTATTAAAAAAGATCATTCATGATAAGCAGATTTGGTTATCTCAGCAGCAAGCAGCTACGCCCCTTGCAATTTTTAAATCGGAGGTGAAACCCAGTGATCGTGATTTTTATCAAGCTTTAAATCAAGCTAAAACTGCATTTATTTTAGAGTGTAAAAAGGCTTCGCCATCTAAAGGATTAATTCGTGAGGATTTTGATCCCGCCAATATTGCTAAAATTTATAAAAATTATGCATCGGCTATTTCGGTTTTGACCGATGAAAAATATTTTCAAGGTCGCTTTGAATTTTTGACAATTGTACGTAATGAAGTGACACAACCGGTACTTTGTAAAGATTTTATTATTGATGAATATCAGATCTATTTGGCTCGTTATTACCAAGCTGATGCCATTTTATTAATGCTATCAGTCGTGACAGATGATGAGTATCAACAGTTAAGTGAGGTTGCTCATCGACTTAATATGGGCGTTTTAACCGAAGCGAGTACTGAAAGTGAAGTAGAACGGGCAATTAAATTAGGGGCGAAAGTCATAGGTATTAATAATCGTAATTTGCGCGATCTAACCGTTGATTTAAACCGAGTTAAAGATTTATCGAAAACGATCCCTGATGATCGTATTGTGATTAGCGAGTCAGGAATTTATACCCATAATCAAGTAAAGGATCTGCGCCAGTATGCTAAAGGCTTTTTAATTGGCAGCGCGTTGATGTCAGAGCCTAATTTAGATTTAGCCATTCGCAAAGTCGTGTTGGGCGAAAATAAAGTCTGTGGGTTAACTCGTGCCGAAGATGCGGTCAATGTTTACCAAGCTGGAGCAGTATATGGCGGGTTGATTTTTGTCAGCAGTTCACCGCGGTATATTCAACCCAATAAAGCCCGTAGTGTGATGTCGGCGGCACCTCTTAATTGGGTGGGCGTTTTTAAAAACCAAGACATTGATGAAGTATGTCAAATTGCTGAGCAGTTATCTCTTTATGCAGTGCAATTGCATGGTAAAGAAGATGCTAACTACATACAAGCTTTACGCGAAAAGTTACCTTTAACCTGCCAAATTTGGAAAGCATTAAGTATTGATGACACAATACCTGAGCATCACAATCCATTAGTTTCACGTTATGTCTTTGATAATGGTGCGGGGGGAACGGGTAAAAGTTTTGATTGGTCATTACTTGATAATCATGAGTTAAGTAATGTGATTTTAGCTGGAGGCATCAATCCAGAAAATATTAAGTTAGCTATTGCAACCAGTGTACTCGGGGTTGATCTCAATTCAGGGGTTGAACAGGCACCTGGTATCAAAGATAAACAGAAAATCAACGCAGTATTTGAACAAATTTAATTTTTAATTATAAAAAGGAATGGTTATGTCTAAATTAAATCCTTATTTTGGTGAATTTGGTGGGCAATATGTCCCCCAAATATTAATGCCTGTACTAGAACAACTTGAGCAAGCTTTTTTATCAGCGATACATGATCCAGATTTCCAAAAAGAGTTTAATGATCTATTAGTTAATTATGCTGGTCGACCAACCGCGCTGACATTATGTAAAAATCTAACGGCGGGAACTAAAACTAAGCTTTATTTAAAACGAGAAGATTTAGTGCATGGTGGAGCACACAAGACCAATCAAGTATTAGGTCAAGCTTTACTGGCTAAACGCATGGGTAAAACCGAAATTATTGCTGAAACTGGAGCGGGGCAGCATGGTGTTGCTTCCGCTTTAGCGTGTGCTCTATTAGGCTTAAAATGCCGAATTTATATGGGCGCTAAAGATGTTCAACGTCAAGCACCTAATGTCTTTAGAATGCGGCTCATGGGCGCAACAGTGATCCCGGTTGAAACAGGTTCAGCAACGTTGAAAGATGCTTGTAATGAAGCGCTACGCGATTGGTCTGGTAGCTATGAACACGCTCACTATATGCTTGGTACAGCAGCGGGTCCCCATCCTTTCCCAACTATTGTGCGTGAATTTCAACAAATGATCAGCCGTGAAGCTAAACAGCAAATTTTAGAGCGTGAAGGCCGTCTGCCTGATGCTGTCATTGCTTGTGTTGGTGGAGGATCTAACGCAATTGGTATGTTTGCTAATTTTATTGATGATAAATCCGTTAAATTAATTGGTGTTGAGCCCGGCGGACATGGTATTGAAAGTGGCGAGCATGGGGCTTCATTAAAACATGGTAAACTAGGCATCTATTTTGGAATGAAAACCCCAATGATGCAGACTGACGAAGGGCAAATTGAAGAGTCTTATTCAATTTCGGCAGGGCTTGATTTTCCAGCAGTGGGTCCACAACATGCTTATTTAGATAGCATTGGTCGAGCGCAATACGTTTCTATTACTGATGATGAAGCACTTGATGCGTTTAAAGAGTTATCCCGTCATGAAGGAATTATCCCCGCACTTGAATCATCACATGCATTAGCCTACGCGATGAAAATGATTAAAGAAAACCCAGACAAAGAACAACTATTAATTGTTAACTTATCTGGTCGTGGTGATAAAGATATATTTACTGTTTATGATGTTTTAAAAGCAAAAGGAGAAATACAATGAGCCGTTATCAAAAACTGTTTGCAACTTTAGCAGCGGAAAAACGTGGTGCATTTGTTCCTTTTGTACCGGTTGGCGATCCAACACCTGATCTTTCGCTAGAAATTATCCAAACCTTGATTGATGCAGGTGCTGACGCCTTAGAATTAGGTATCCCATTTTCAGATCCAATGGCCGATGGTCCAACCATTCAAAATGCTAATATTCGTGCTTTTAAAGGTGGTATTAGTGTTGAAAAATCATTTGAAATTTTAAGTAAAATAAGAAAGCAAAATGCTGATATCCCAATAGGTTTGCTAATTTATGCTAATTTGGTGTTCAAAAATGGTATTGATAACTTCTATGCTAAATGTGCCAAAGCGGGCGTCGATTCAGTATTAATTGCTGATTTACCTGTGGAATATGCACCAGAATTTACCGATTCTGCTGAAAAACATGGAATTGACCCAATATTTATTTGTCCGCCTAATGCAGATGATGAAGTGATAAAGAATATTGCTAAACAAGGTAAAGGCTATACTTATTTGGTCTCGCGTGCAGGTGTAACAGGTACTGAAAATCGTGCTAATAAGCCTTTAACCCATTTACTTGATAAATTGCATAAATATGGTGCTCCGCCAGCGATTCAAGGATTTGGTATTTCTGAACCGTTCCAAGTCAGTGAAGCCATTAAATCGGGTGCTGCTGGGGCTATTGCGGGTTCGGCTACAGTTAAAATTATTGAGCATAATCTGGATAACACAGATAAAATGCTGAGTGAATTAGCGAGCTTTGTTAAAACGATGAAACAGGCGACAAGCAAGTAATCTTATTTAAAGAACTATCATTGGTATAATAAACTTGAAATATGGATTTTTATACCAATATTAGGTAACCAATTATGCTTAATTTATCTGAATGCACAAGCAAAGTTCTAGTGTGTTATTTTTAAAAACTTTAAGCATAATTGATAAAACTAGCGTGATTTTAAGTTGCATTTTATCCAAAAAGAAGTATAATTCTCAGTCATCTATCGCGGGGTGGAGCAGCTTGGTAGCTCGTCGGGCTCATAACCCGAAGGTCGTTGGTTCAAATCCAGCCCCCGCAACCACTTAAATTTTCATTCATAAATCAATCAATCCTTTTTATTGCATGAAAGTTCAACTCAAGTGGCTTCATTATAATTGGTTTTTTAAATGTAGCCTCGCATGTCGAGGTTTTTTTTCGTGTTGTGATTTTAAGCGTAAGTTTAAAAAGAATGTTGGGCTTTATGCCCTTTTTTATTTTCTGCAGTGGAGGTTTGTTTGGCTAATATAGAACAGCAATTAACTGATATCATTCAAGAACCAGTAAATGCACTTGGTTTTGAGTTAGTTGGCGTTGAATACATTCGTGGTCGTTATCCTGTACTTCGAGTCTATATTGATAATGAAAATGGTATAACTGTTGATGATTGTGCTGATGTTAGCCGACAAATTAGCGCAGTACTTGATGTTGAAGACCCTATCAAAGACGCCTATAACCTTGAAGTTTCATCTCCAGGTATGGATAGACCTCTGTTTACGCTTGAACATTATCAACGCTTTATTGGTGAAGAAGTCACTATTAGTTTACGCATTCCTGTTGCAAATCGTCGCAAGTGGAAAGGTAGGATAAAATCCATTGATAATGACATGATTACATTAACGGTGGAAGATAATGATGAAGTGTTTGCTTTTAGTAATATACAGAAAGCAAACATAGTACCTAATTTTAACCTTAAATAGAGTACGGGTGTAAAGGATGAATAAAGAAATTTTAGCTGTTGTTGAAGCAGTATCAAATGAAAAAGCACTAACGCGCGACAAAATTTTTGAAGCGCTAGAAACAGCATTAGCAACAGCCACTAAAAAGAAACAGAATGTGGATATTGACGTTATTGTAAAAATCGACCATAAAACAGGCGATTATGACACATTCCGTCGTTGGCATGTTGTGAGCGATGTCTCTCAACCAACGAAAGAAATAACATTAGAAGCAGCACAATACGAAGATCCATCAGTACAACTCGGTGATTATGTTCAAGAACAGATTGAATCAGTAGCATTTGACCGTATTACTACCCAAACAGCGAAACAAGTTATTGTACAAAAAGTACGTGAAGCTGAGCGAGCCATGGTAATTGACATGTTCAGAAATCGCATTGGTGAAATCGTAACGGGTATTGTCAAGAAAACTAACCGTGATAGTGTAATTCTTGATTTAGGTAATAATGCCGATGCAATGATGTTACGTCATGACATGTTACCACGTGAAAACTTTCGTATTGGTGACCGTGTTCGTGGTATTTTATACCTTGTTGAACAAGATAACAAACCAGCACAACTTTGTATCAGTCGTTCTAACCCTGAGATGATGGAAGAATTATTCCGTATCGAAGTGCCAGAAATTGGTGAAGAGATGATTGATATTAAAGGTGTTGCTCGTGATCCAGGATCGCGTGCCAAAATTGCAGTTAGCAGCAATGACCGTCGTATTGATCCAGTTGGTGCTTGTGTTGGTATGCGTGGTGCACGTGTTCAAGCGGTATCAAATGAATTTGGTGGTGAGCGAATCGATATTGTTTTATGGGATGATAACCCAGCACAATACGTAATTAACGCTATGGCGCCTGCAGATGTGGTGTCAATCGTTGTTGATGAAGATAAACATACTATGGATGTCGCCGTTAATGCCGATACGTTGCCACAGGCAATTGGTCGAAATGGGCAAAATATTCGTTTAGCATCACAGCTTACGGGCTGGACATTAAATGTTATGAGTACCGAAGATTTACAAGAAAAACATCATGCAGAATCTTTTGCTTCAATTAGTAATTTCATGAAGCATTTAGATATTGAAGAAGATCTTGCACAACTATTAGTTGAAGAAGGCTTTACTTCATTGGAAGAACTTGCTTATGTACCTGTTGATGAATTACTTGAAATTGAAGAACTCAATGAAGAACTTGTTGAAGCATTAAGAAGTCGAGCAAAGGATGCATTAACCACAATGGCATTAGCGACGAGTGGTGACAAAAGACCTGCTCAAGATTTATTAGATTTGGCAGGTATGACACAAGAATTGGCCTATCAATTAGCACAACATGACGTAACTACTTTGGAAGATTTAGCTGAACAAGGTACTGACGATCTAGCCGACATTGAAGGTTTAACAAGCAAACAAGCTGGCGATTTTATTATGGCTGCACGTAATATTTGTTGGTTTGCAAATGAATAATTGAGGGAAAGTTATACATGACCAAAGTATCAATCGAAACACTGGCTCAGGAAATAAATACTCCAGTGCAAACACTTTTGCAACAGTTTGCCGATGCAGGTATTAAAAAAACAGCATCTGATACTGTTACACAAAAGGAAAAAGAAGCTTTGCTTGCGCATTTAAATCCTCAGCAAGGTCCGACCAAATTAACGTTGCAACGTAAAACACATTCAACTTTAAATGTGTCAAGTGCTGGCGGTAAAAGCAAAGAAATTAAAGTAGAAGTTCGTAAAAAACGAACTTTTGTCAAGCGCGATCCGGCTGAACTTCTAGCAGAACAAGAGAAAGCTCGTCTTGAAGCCGAAAAAATTAAGCAAGAAGCTGAATTGAAAGCCCGCCAAGAAGCGGAAGAAAAAGAGAGATTAGCAGCTGCAGAAGAAGCTAAGAAACGTGAAGAAGAAGCAAAAAAACAAGCTGAAATTCAGGCTCAAGCACAAGCTCAGGCTGAAGAAGAAAAAGCTAAGCAAGTAGCTAAAACAGAACAAGCGCACCCTGTGGATCCTAAAGTGAAAAAAGCACAAGAAGAGAAGGCTCGTTTAGAAGCCGAAGCTAACGAAATTAAACGAAAAGCAGAAGAAGAAAATCGTCGTAAACTTGAAGAAGACGCTAAACGTATGGCTGAAGAAGCACGTAAATTAGCAGAACAATACAGTGATACGGATGAGACTGACAATTCAGATGATGATGATTATCATGTTACCACTTCTAAATATGCAAGAGCGGCTGAGGACGATACCGATCGTGAAGTAGAAAGCGCTCGTGGGCGTGGCCGCAACGGTAAACAAACTAAGCAGAAAAAAGGTAGCAAACTTTCTGAAGGTAAAGCTGAACGTGAAGAAGCGCGAGCTGTTACCCGAAGTGGTCATAAAAAGAAAGGTAAAAGCGCATTGCAACAAAGCTTTAATAAACCAGTACAAGCGGTTAACCGTGATGTTGTGATTGGTGAAACAATTACTGTTGCTGAATTAGCCAATAAAATGGCTGTTAAAGGCTCAGAAGTCATTAAAACCATGATGAAAATGGGCGCAATGGCAACCATCAACCAAGTAATCGATCAAGAAACAGCACAGCTTGTTGCTGAAGAAATGGGACATAAAGTGGTACTTCGTCGTGAAAACGAGCTTGAAGAATCACTTATGAGCGATCGTGATACTGGTGCAGAAAAAGTTGCACGTGCACCTGTTGTAACCATTATGGGACACGTTGACCATGGTAAAACATCGTTACTTGATTATATTCGTAAAGCGAAAGTAGCATCAGGTGAAGCGGGTGGTATCACTCAGCATATCGGTGCTTATCATGTTAAAACTGCAAATGGTGAGATAACTTTCTTAGATACTCCGGGCCATGCGGCATTTACTTCAATGCGTGCTCGTGGTGCGAAAGCGACCGATATCGTGGTACTTGTTGTTGCTGCTGATGATGGTGTAATGCCACAAACAATTGAAGCTATTCAGCATGCTAAAGCTGCGAATGTGCCAATTGTTGTTGCTGTAAATAAAATTGATAAACCAGAAGCCGATCCTGAGCGTGTAAAAGGCGAATTGGCTCAATATGGCGTTATGTCAGAAGATTGGGGCGGTGATACTCAGTTTGTTCATGTTTCAGCTAAAGCAGGTACGGGTATCGACCAACTACTTGAAGCGATCTTATTACAAGCTGAAGTACTTGAATTAACTGCTTACGAAACTGGAATGGCAAGTGGTGTTGTTATTGAATCATTCCTTGATAAAGGTCGTGGTTCTGTTGCTACCGTACTCGTTCAATCAGGTACTCTACGTAAAGGCGATATTGTACTTTGTGGATTTGAGTATGGTCGAATTCGTGCAATGCGCAATGAATTAGGTAAAGAAGTTACAGAAGCGGGTCCATCTATCCCAGTTGAGATTCTTGGTCTATCTGGTGTGCCATCAGCGGGTGATGAAGCAACTGTTGTACGTGATGAGAAGAAAGCTCGTGAAGTTGCGCTTTATCGACAAGGTAAGTTCCGAGATGTGAAATTAGCTCGTCAACAAAAAGCGAAACTTGAAAACATGTTCACCAACATGACCGAAGGTGATGTGTCTGAACTCAATATCGTGTTAAAAGCAGATGTTCAAGGTTCCGTTGAAGCAATTTCCGATTCATTACTTAAACTATCAACCGATGAAGTTAAAGTTAAAATTATTGGTTCAGGTGTAGGTGGTATTACTGAAACTGACGCTTCTCTTGCGGCAGCATCTAATGCAATTATTTTAGGCTTTAACGTACGTGCTGATGCCTCTGCGCGTAAAGTTGTTGAAACCGAAAACTTAGATCTACGCTACTATTCAGTAATTTATGATCTTATTGATGAAGTTAAACAAGCAATGAGCGGTATGCTTGCACCTGAGTACAAACAAGAGATCATTGGTCTTGCCGAAGTACGTGATGTCTTTAAATCACCAAAATTTGGTGCGATTGCTGGCTGTATGGTAACGGAAGGTGTAGTGAAACGTCATAATCCAATCCGTGTATTACGTGATAACGTGGTTATCTATGAAGGCGAACTTGAATCATTACGTCGCTTTAAAGATGATGTCAACGAAGTTCGTAATGGTATGGAATGTGGTATTGGCGTACGTAACTATAATGATGTTCGCGTTGGCGATACTATTGAAGTGTTTGAAACTATCGAAATCAAACGTACGATTTAGTCATTACGCTGTCTTTTATAAGCAAGGTTTAAGCCTTGCTTATTTATATTTAAAGGAAAATAGATATGGCAAAAGCATTTAATCGTTCATCTCGAGTCGGACATGAATTACAAAAAGAAATTGCAATCATCTTGCAACGAGAAATCAAAGATCCTCGTTTAGGTATGGTAACGGTTTCTGGCGTAGATATTTCACGTGATCTTTCATATGCTAAAGTTTTTGTAACTTTTTTAAATGATGAAGACCCGCAAGTTATCGAGCAAGGTTTAAAAGTGCTTAACGATGCGAAAGGCTACATTCGTACTTTAATTGGTAAAGCCATGAGCTTACGTATTATTCCTGAGATTAAATTCTTTTATGATGAATCTCTGGTAAAAGGTATGCATATGTCTAATTTAGTAACGAATGTTATTAAGCAAGATAACGAGCGTCATAAAGATTAATTTTACAAATAACTTCTAATTTTTTGTAAAAAAGTTTCAGGTTAACTATACGTTTCAGTATAAAAAGATGATGAATATAAAAAAAACGCGCCGTGATCTTCACGGCGTTTTATTGCTAGATAAACCACAAGGCTTGACGTCAAACGACGCGCTGCAAAAAGTAAAACGATTGTTTAATGCGAAAAAAGCAGGGCATACCGGAGCGCTTGATCCATTAGCAACGGGTATGTTACCAATTTGCTTTGGTGAAGCGACCAAATTTTCTCAATATTTGTTAGATTCTGATAAGTGCTATCGTGTCATTGCTAAACTTGGTGAACGAACTGATACTTCTGATGCTGATGGTCAAATAGTTAGCACCAAACCAGTTGATATAACTGAATCGCAAATCAATGAAGCTTTAACACATTTTCGTGGTGATATTTTACAAGTACCAACAATGTTTTCAGCGTTAAAATATCAAGGTAAGCCACTTTATGAGTATGCTCGTCAAGGTATTATAATTGATCGCGAAGCTAGACCTATCACTGTTTATAAAAATGAATTTATTCAATTTGATGTTGAAAAAAACGAATTGACGTTAGAGATACATTGTTCTAAAGGAACTTATATCCGCACAATTGTTGATGATCTGGGTGAACGACTTGGTTGTGGCGCACACGTTATTTATTTAAGACGTTTGCAAGTATCCAACTATCCTATTGAAAATATGGTCACGTTAGAAACATTAGAAGAGATGAACGATAAAGATCAACTCTTAATGCCCGTCGATAGTCCATTACAAGATTGTCCTAAAGTAATACTGACACATGCTCAAGGTGATGATATTTTATTGGGTCGAACGATTGAACTTGATACTAGTAAAGCAGTTGAAACATTGGTAAGAATCTATCAAGATGAACAATTTATTGGAGCAGGAATACAACTGTTTAATAAATTATCACCAAAACGATTAATATCAACTTCATAATATTTAATCATGTTTAAGTGAATGAATTGGCTAAATTGAGTTAAATTAACACAGTATAATTTACTATTTTTAATAAAAAAATGTCTCTGTTTCAATAATATGGTAGCGTTTAGTTGTAGCTAATTCATTTCTTATATATTGGCAAAGCAAGGTTGCGGCTTCTTGACCCATTTTATACATGGGTTTATTAACACGACTTAGCTTATCTAATTCATTGTATTGCCTATCTGTTGAGTGGCTAAGATAAGTTATTGTAATCGGTTGAGGTAGCTGAATTTCACTCTCTTTTGCTTGATGTAATGCGCCTAAGATAACACTATAATTTGTTGAAAAAGATGGATGGTTTTGAAATCTTTCATCTAAATAATTTAGATTAACATTATCACAACAGATAATAGCGGTAGGGGGATGGTTACTATTTATTAATTGTTTAATCGCCGCTCTGCCATGTTCATAGGTAAAGCAATCTTCGATAAGATAGTCTTTGTTAATGGTAATATTTGCTCTTAATAAAGCTTGTTTGTAGCCTTGTAAAAAAAGTGTTGAACTGATTTTATTGTTATCATTAAATAGCACTGCAATTTTTGAGTGAGAATTATTGAGCAAATATTGGGTTATTTGATGTCCAATCACTAAATGATCAAAATGAACACATATAAAGTTTAAAGAAAAGTGATTAACTAACACAATAGGCGGTAAAGCTTTCTTAAAATGCTCAAGTTCCTGCAAATAAGGCGCATCATTAATAACTAAAATACCAGCAAAGGAATTTTGACTAATGTATTTGATTAAATAATGGATGTCTTTTTTTGTTTGATAGGGAAAGCGAAAGTAAAAAATTGCAAAACCAGTTTGAGTTAACGTTTGCTCTAAACCGTAGTTGATTAATGTTCTTGTGATAAATTGATTGTCCAACACTAATATTTTATTACTGCTATTATGATCATTATGTGGTTTAAAATTATTATGAATATCAATGTTGAGCTCCTCAATAGCTTGATAAACTTTAGATTGTGTCATGGGTGAGGTTAAATGTGGTTTTTTTAAAACTCTCGACACGGAAGCAATGGATAAATTGGCTTGTTTAGCAATGGTTGATAATGTTTTTTTTGCCATGGTAGATGTTTCTAAATTCGTTTTATAATCGTTTTAATTTTACGATGTTTATTCAATTAGTAACTGAGAAAGATTATTTTTGTCGATCAATGTTCCAAAAAATTTGTTAGAGTTATAAAAAAATTATTAAAAACTGACATTAAGTTTTTTTTAAAACCTAGTCTAATCAACTCCTTTTATATGAATAATGGTAAAAAGAACAAATGCCAATATCATTGCGAAGTATCTTTTTCCGCTATATTTAAGATATAGTGATATAATTACTACTAAACTTTTTTATTTGGGTTATTAAATATGTCTGCATGGAATATTGCGATTGTTGGTGCGACAGGACAAGTAGGTTCTGCGCTAGTTGAATTGTTACAAGAACATTGTGTTCAAACAGACGAAGCACAAACTGATAGTGCGCAAAAACATAATTTTCAGATTGAAAATCTTTATTTAGTTGGAAGTGATAATAGTGCTGGCGAAATTGTGCGCTTTGCGGGTAAAAACTTAACGGTTATTGATAGTGCACAAATGGACTGGAGTCAGTGCCATTTTGCCTTTTTTGTTGCTGGTGCAAAAACGAGTGAAAAATATGCGCAAGTAGCGACCGATTCTGGTTGCGTTGTTATTGATGCTAGTGGTTATTTTGCTACTCAAGATCATATTCCATTAATTGTACCTAAAGTTAACAACAATGTGTTAACTGAATACCGTAATGATAATATTGTTGCAGTGGCAAGTGCGACGGTATGTCAGTTATTGCGTTGTGTGGCATCGTTAACAGATACTGAATTATTAACCAATTTACATGCAACCAGTTTCATTCCTGCATCGCTCTACGGTAAGCCAGGTGTTGATGAACTAGCAGGACAAAGTGCACGTCTACTTAATGGTATGCCAGTTGATAATGAACTGTTTGATAAACAATTGGCTTTTAATTTATTACCAATATCACATGAACGTGATGATGCGACTTTAGGTGAGAAATCACAGATTAATCAAATTCGCAAAGTTCTTAATAATTATGATTTACCAGTTTCGATTGAATCTGTTGTGGTGCCAGTATTTTATGGGCTTGCACAAGCAATAAATGTATCGAGTAGCTTACCGATTGAATTAGATATGGCGCGATTTGGTGAATATGGTGTTGAGGTACAAGAAGGTAACTTACCAACACCCGTTACGGAAGTCAGTGCCGAATCAGAATCTCAATTGACAATAAAATTGTCTAATTTACGGCATAGTTATGGGCATTATGAACAAATTCAATTTTGGTCAGTAGCTGACAATGTTCGCTATTTAGGTGCATTAATGTTGATAGAGACGCTTGAGATCCTAATTAATGACTACCTCTAAAATCGCTTTAGGTATTGAATATGATGGTAGTGGCTATTTTGGTTGGCAACGTCAGCAATCAGTTGATTCTATCCAAGCAAGATTAGAATCAGCATTATCGACTGTCGCTAATGAGCCAATAAACCTATTTTGTGCAGGTCGAACCGATGCGGGCGTGCACGCAACAGGACAAGTTGTGCATTTTGAAACCCAAGCTATACGATCTGAAACTGCTTGGACAATGGGGGTCAATGCACATTTACCGATAAATATTGCCGTGCGTTGGTCGCAAGTGGTCGATGATAGCTTTCATGCTCGGTTTAGTGCAACAGCTCGGCGTTACCGTTATGTCATTTATAATAACCGTTATCGTCCAGCAATTTTGGCCAAAGGTGTTTCACACTATTATTTGCCTTTGAATGAGGCATTGATGCATCAAGCCGCACAGTATCTATTAGGTGAAAATGATTTTTCATCATTTAGAGCGGCACAATGTCAATCACGAACACCTTGGCGTAATATTCATCATATTGAAGTAACAAGGCAGGGCGAATATATCATTGTTGATATTAAAGCTAATGCATTTGTTCACCATATGGTTCGCAATATAGTAGGTAGTTTACTTGAAGTTGGCGTAGGCAATAAACCGCCAATATGGATTAATGAACTTCTACAAATAAAAGACAGGACTCAAGCGGCAGCAACCGCTAAACCTGAAGGATTATATTTAGTTCAAGTGGATTATCCAGATGAGTATCAAATACCTAATCTTGCATTAGGGCCATTATTTTTAGCGTAAGTGAATAAGCTTAACGATAAATTAGTTTAAAAAAAGATGAACGTAATGAATACAGATGAAACAAGCTTAAGCAGAGATTCTAGAAATCAAGAGTCGAAAAAATCAAATCTACATAATATCAAGATGCCTCCGCATTCAATTGAGGCAGAACAAGCTGTACTTGGTAGTTTGATGCTTGATAATCAACGTTGGGATACGGTTGCTGAAATGATTTTGGATCGTGATTTTTATTCGCGCCATCATCAGCTGATTTTTTCAGAAATGCATTCGCTGATTAGCAAAGGTACACCGATTGATTTAATCACTTTATCGGAAAGTTTAGAGAGCAAAGATCTATTAACGGATGTGGGGGGATTTGCATACTTAGCTGAGCTTTCTAAAAACACGCCAAGTGCGATTAATGTGGTTGCTTATAGTGAGATTATTCGACAGCAGGCAATTTTGCGTGAATTAATTAGCGCTTCAAATGAAATCGCTGATAACTGTTATGCCACAGAAGGTCGAGATAGTAACGAAATATTAGATTTAGCAGAAAGTAAAATCTTTCAAATTGCTGAAAGTCGAACCAAACAGGGCGAAGGTCCAAAAAGTATCACTGAAGTGCTTGAAGCAACGGTTGCTAAAATTGAAGAACTGTTCCAACGTCCACATGACGGGGTGACGGGCGTTTCAACGGGTTATATTGATTTAGATAAAAAAACGGCTGGTTTACAACGTTCAGATTTAATTATTATTGCTGCAAGACCATCAATGGGTAAAACCACATTTGCAATGAATTTATGTGAAAACGCAGCAATGACGCAAGAAAAACCCGTACTAATATTTAGTTTAGAGATGCCATCAGAGCAAATTATGATGCGTATGCTTGCCTCGTTATCGCGTGTTGATCAAACACGCATTCGAACAGGACAATTGCAAGACGATGATTGGGCAAGAATTTCCAGTACGATGGGATTATTACTTGAAAAGAAAAATATTTATATTGATGATTCTGCAGGTTTAACGCCAATGGAACTGCGATCACGGGCTAGACGTATTTATCGTGAACATAAAGGTTTAAGTATGATCATGGTTGATTACTTACAGTTGATGCGTGTGCCAAATATTTCTGAAAACCGAACTCTCGAAATTGCCGAAATTTCACGTTCATTAAAAGCGTTAGCAAAAGAGTTACAAATTCCGGTAGTAGCTCTATCACAGCTAAACCGTAGTTTAGAACAACGAGCGGATAAACGTCCAGTGAATTCAGATTTACGTGAATCGGGCTCTATTGAACAAGATGCTGACGTCATTATGTTTATTTATCGTGATGAAGTTTATAATGAGGCATCTGAACATAAAGGGATTGCTGAAATTATATTAGGTAAACAAAGAAACGGTCCAATCGGTAAAGTTCGGTTAAAGTTCCAAGGTCACTTTTCTCGATTTGATAATTATGCCGATTCCAGCAAATATATGGATGATGAATAATTATAGCCAATCACCACAATAAGCGTGGGTAAATTTATACTCACGCTTATACCTAACATTTCTCATTAATTCCTAACACTTTGCCTTACTATAAATTGGTAAATCTGCACGCCTAAAAAGATAATGGCTTGCAAAATTACAATACATGCACTGGTCGATGCATCTAAATAGAAGCTAATTAGTGTTCCAATAACAGTTGAAAATATCGAAACAATTACTGCTATCAATAGCATCCTTTCAAAACGTTTAGTTAACGAAAATGCAATAATGCCCGGTGCTATCAGCATTGCAATAACCAAAATCACGCCAGCTGTTTTTAAAGAGCTGACGATAGTTAAAGCTAAAACACAAAGTAATCCATAATGTAATAATTTTACCGGTAAACCTACCACTTTGGCTTGAACCGGATCGAAACAATATAACAGTAAATCACGACGCTTGACGATTACTATTGCTGATACTATCCCTGCAATTAACATAATCTGTTCTAACTCAGCATAACTCGTGCCTAGCACGCTACCAAATAGGATATGATTTAAATGTTGTGATGTATCTACTTTTGAAAACAGTACTAAACCAAACGCAAACATTCCCGAAAACACAATTCCCATTACTGTATCTTCTTTTATTCGGCTATTTTCTTTAATATAACCCGTGGCAACCGAGCACAATAATCCTGAGGCAAATGCACCTATGATAATCGGAATCCCTGCTAAATACGCAAGTACAATGCCCGGTAATACTGCATGTGATATGGCATCTCCCATTAATGACCAGCCTTTTAACACTAAAAAGCATGATAGGAGAGCACAAACAATACCCGTGGCTAGTGCCGCAATAATGGCACGTTGCATAAGAGGCAGAGTAAAAGGATAATAAAGATATTCCAATAAATCTGTCATATATTTGCCCCGTTATTTAATCGGCTTTGTCTTATTCGTAAACGGTTTGAGATTAAACCTTGTTTTGGTGCAAACAAAAAGACCACAATAAAAATCAATGTTTGCAGCGAAACAATAACGCCACCAGTTTCACCATTCAAAAAGTAACTAAACCAAGCACCAATCGCACTGGTTGATGCGCCAATTACCACGGAAATAATTAACAGCCTTGAAAATCGATTCGTTAGCAAATAAGCGGTTGCTCCGGGAGTGACGACCATAGCAATAACCAAAATAGCACCAACTGTTTGTAGGGCGGCGACAGTACAAGCACTCAAAATAGTGAAAAAAAGAATTTTTAAATGCAAAGGCTTTAGACCAATTGATCGTGCGTGGATTTCATCAAAAAATACAACTAACAGATCTTTCCAAAAAAGGAGTAACAAAACCAAAGAAATCAAAATAATGATTTGTACCTGCCACATATCACTATCATCAATGCCTAAAATATTCCCAAAAATAATAGTTTGCGCATTAACAGAGGTGGGATTTAGCGAAATAATTAATAATCCAATTGCAAAAAAAGTTGAGAAAATAAAACCGATAATGGCATCTTCTTTTAAGCGTGTAATGGCACGAATGATAGTTATAGATAACGCTGCAAGTAATCCCGTAAAAAAAGCTCCGACCGAATAAGGTAAACCAAGCGCATAAGCCCCCGCTACGCCTGGGACAACCGAATGTGACAATGCATCCCCCATTAATGACCAACCTTTCAACATTAGAAAGGCTGATAAAAAAGCACAAGCAGCGCCAACAATGCTACTCACCCAAATAGCTTTCAGCATAAAATCATAGGTAAATGGCTCAAGTAAGAATTCCATTATTGTCATCCTTTTGGTTGATCTGACTGGGCATCAACCAACAAATCTTGGTGTGGGGAATCATCTTTACCTTCACCATAAAAAATCGCCGCACGTTCATCGTCAGTTAAGATCGATACTTTACGGGGATCTTCGTCTTGATGTAATTTTTCGCCAGACAAACTCAGATAGCGCAATGCACCACCAAAAGTCGTCATCAAATTTTGAGGGGTAAAGGTAGTTTTGGTAGGCCCAAAAGCTAAAACTGTTTGATTAATTAATACGACTTGGTCACAAAATTCTGGCACACTACCTAAATTATGGGTAGAAACTAAAATAAGATGATTTTCTTTTCGCAGAGCTTTTAATAAATCAATAATGGCATTTTCAGTTTTTACATCAACTCCTGTAAAGGGTTCATCTAGTAACAATACTTTACCTTGCTGCGCTAAAGCTCTAGCTAAAAAAACACGCTTTTTTTGCCCTCCCGATAACTCACCTATTTGGCGGTGCTTAAAATCCAGCATATTTACGCGTTCAAGTGCAATATCAACTTGTTTTTTATCTTCTTTACTTGGGATACGAAAAAACGACATATGACCATAACGTCCCATCATAACGACGTCTGATACTAAAACAGGAAAATCCCAATCAACCTCTTCCGTTTGTGGAACATAAGCTATGATGTTTTGCTTTAATGCTTGAGCAACTGAAATATCATTAAATGTTACTTGCCCACGGGTTGGACGAATCATGCCCATAATACTTTTAAACAAAGTGGATTTTCCACTACCATTCACTCCAACAAGTGCACAAATCGTACCGCCATTAAGGCGAAAACTAGCATCATGAATTGCAGTATGACCATTATTGTATGTTACCGTGATATCATTAACATTTAAGCATATTTGTGTCATTATTTCTCAAATCCTTTAGCTATGGTTTCAACCGTGATTTTTAAAAGATCGATATAGGTTGGAACAGGACCGTCTTTTGTTGAAAGCGAATCAACATAAAGCACACCACCGTATTTAGCGCCCGTTTCTTTGCTAACTTGCTTTGCAGGTTTATCAGAAATTGTACTTTCACTAAAAACAACAGGAATTTTATTCGCTCTGACTAAATCAATAAGATTTTTAACCTGCTTTGGTGTACCTTGTTGTTCAGCATTGATTGGCCATAAGTAGGCTTCTTTTAAATTATAATCGCGAGCTAGATAGCTGAATGCACCCTCACTTGTCACTAACCAACGTTGTGCTTCTGGAATTTTAGCCAAACGCTCACGCAGTGGGGCATCAAGAGCTTTGATTTTAGCAACATAATCCTGCGCATTTTTATTATAGATAGTGGCATTTTTAGGATCATACTTAACAAAGGCTGCACGAATGTTCTCAATATAAGTTAAAGCAAGTGTCGGTGACATCCATGCATGAGGATTTGGATTCCCTTTATAACTACCTTCTTGGATTGGCATCGGTTCGATGCCTTCTGTCACTATAACTGATGGAACATCTTTAATATCTTCAAAAAAACGTTTAAACCAAAGTTCCAAATTAAGTCCATTCCATAAAACTAGATCGGCTGAAAGCGCTTTAGTAATATCTTGAGGGGTCGGATCATATTCGTGTATTTCGGCGCCTACTTTAGTAATTGATTCAACAGTTGCAGCATCTCCCGCAACGTTTTGGGCAATATCTTGAATAACGGTAAATGTGGTAACAACTTTAAATTTTTTTTCTGCTGCTGATGACTCGGACATACCTGTAAGAACGAGCAAAGATGATAGTATTACTGATAGTAGGGTTTTGCGCCGTTTAAAATAATTAAACTTCATTAGCGACTCCTTTTGTTTAATATATAATCAAATTGAAGCAAATTATAGAAAATCAGTGAGAGTTTTGATGATTTAAAAAAGTAAAATCCGTTTTACTGATAATTCTTTGGACGTTTAATTTGTTATTAAAATTTCATTAATTTAAATGCTAATGAGAATTATTATCACCTAATAGATAAAAGTCAAACTTTTTTTCTAAAATTTGTAAAATTGAACGATTTAATTTTTAAAGATAACTTATTGTATATAAAATTTGAATTAAAAGTAGATTGTTCCATCTATATGAATGATAGATATTATAGAAAAGCATACGTGAAAATATTAACTATTAACCAATATAAAAACATTTATATTTAATAACTACTTAATTATATGACAATACATGTAACCTCATTTATTAAGAAAATAATGACTGCATTTATTATTTATAATATATAAGATAGTTAAAAGTACAGTATCGCCAACCTTAACAAATTATTGGATAAATATTAACCATTCAGAAAAAATAAAATTACTTTTGTTAAAAGTAGTAGTTAAATTGAAAAATGTTCTCATTAGTCCAAATAAATAAATTTGAAAATTGAAAGCAATATTACTAATAAACTTTTCTAATTTTTATACTTATTGTCGCAAAATTTATATTTATCAAAAAATGTATACAAATTATTAGGTTATTACATAAAATGGTCATTTTTTAAGATGTGCCATTATTGATTGAATGTTTGATTGAATTTTTTTCATGTGAAAATTATTTATTTATAAATAAATTTTCTTAGAATTTATTAAAAAAAAACTTAATATTTACAGTAAGTTCCTTAATTTCTAATTTTATTTAATGGATATAAGAACTTTTTTTAAAAAAAAAAATTAAATAAAATTATTAATGAAGCTTGTAAATTGATTTTAATTAGTGTAAATTCCAGGCAGAAACGAATCAATAATTGATCTCGCCTCTAAGATTTATAAAAAATAGGGAAATTAAGGAATTAAAATGTCTAATAGTTATCAAAATGAAGTACCTGCTGCGCGTGTTAATATTCAACTAGATCTTCATACCGGTGGGGCTAAAAAGAAAGTTGAATTACCGTTAAAAATTTTATCTGTTGGTGATTATGGTCGTGGTAAAGATAAACGTACTCTTTCAGAAAAAGAAAAAGTTTCTATCAACAAGAATAATTTTGATGCAGTATTAAAAGACTTTAAACCTGAAGCAACAATTACCGTTCCTAATACGCTTGCTGATGATGGTAGTGATGTCAATGTCGATCTCTCTTTTGAATCAATGAATGATTTCTCTCCAGAACAAGTCGCTAAGAAAATCCCTCAGTTACGCTCTTTGCTTGCAATGCGCAATTTACTAAGAGATTTAAAATCTAATCTGCTCGATAACGCAACATTTCGTTATGAACTTGAAAAAATCGTTAAGGATGAACAATTGTCTGATGAGCTACGAGCTGAATTAGAAGCAATTGTATCTGAAAGTACGAAATAGTTTTTTATAAGAATTAGTTCAAAAAATTAATGACAATTTAGTGTCTTAAAGATAAGTATTACGAGAGAACAACAATGGAACAAAAGCAAGAGAATAAAGCTACTGTAGAGACAGTTACACAAGAAACAGGAAGTGTTTACCAATCTTTATTTGATAAAATAAATTTAAATACAATTAAAAAAGTAAGTGATATTGATAAATATGAAGACAATGAGGTTTTGTTTGAAACTTCTCAAGATGAACGTGTTACAATGGCTGTTAATATACTGCTTCAGTTAATACAAGGTTCCTCTCAAAAAATCGAAAAGTTAGATAAGCATTTACTTGATTATCATATCAGCCAAATAGACCAAAAAATAAGTCGCCAACTTGATGTTGTGATGCATGATAAAACCTTTCAAGAAATTGAATCAACGTGGCGAGGTCTAAAATTTTTAGTTGATCGTACCGATTTCCGTCAAAATGTAAAAATTGAATTGCTAGATATATCTAAAGAAGATCTTCGTCAAGATTTTGAAGATGCACCGGAAATTTCCCAATCAGGTTTTTACAGACACACTTATATTCAGGAATATGATACACCAGGTGGTGAACCAATTGGTGTGACCATTTCAAATTATGAATTTGATCGTAGTTCACAAGATATCGCTTTATTACGTAATATTTCTAAGGTTGCTGCCTCAGCGCATATGCCATTTGTTGGCTCTGCTGGACCAAAATTTTTCGGTAAAGAGACAATGGAAGAAGTTGCGGCAATCAAAGATATTGGAAACTACTTTGATCGTGCAGAATATACAAAATGGAATAGTTTCCGTGAAACGGATGACTCACGTTATGTTGGGTTAACTTTACCTCGTGTATTAGCACGTTTACCATATGGACCTGATACTGTTCCTGTTCGTAGTTTTAACTATGTTGAAGATGTTAAAGGTCTTGATCATGATCGTTACCTTTGGGCTAATGCATCTTATGCTTTTGCTGCAAATATGGCACAAAGCTTTGTCCGTAATGGCTGGTGTGTTCAAATTCGCGGTCCACAAGCTGGTGGCTTAGTTGAAGATCTACCAATTCATCTTTATGATTTAGGAACTGGTAATCAAGTTAAAATTCCAACTGAAGTTCTTATTCCAGAAACTCGTGAGTTTGAATTTGCTAATTTAGGTTTTATACCATTATCTTTCTATAAAAATAGAGATTATGCATGTTTCTTTTCTGCTAATTCAACACAGAAACCAACCCTTTACGATACTAAAGAAGCAACTGCAAATAGTCGAATTAATTCTCGTTTACCGTATATTTTCTTATTATCACGTATAGCTCATTATCTTAAAGTTATTCAACGTGAAAATATTGGTGCAACTAAAGATCGCCGAGTACTTGAACTTGAACTCAACAGATGGATTAGTAATCTTGTTACAGAAATGACCGATCCAAGTGATGAAGTTCAAGCATCACACCCATTACGTGAAGCAAAAGTAATTGTTGAAGACATTGAAGATAATCCTGGCTTTTTCCGTGTTAAGACATTCTTAGTTCCTCACTTCCAGATAGAAGGGATGGATATTAATTTATCAATGGTTTCACAAATGCCAAAAGCTAAAAATTAATATCGATTTTATAGGAAAAAACTGGAGTCTCAGGGTAAATGAAAATTTTTCGTCCTTTATGGAATGAGGGCGTCTTTTTGACGCCTCAGCAATTCCAACAACAAGAATTATGGCGGCAATACTCATCACAAAACTTAATGGCTATGTTAGTAGCTAATCCGTGGGGAGTTGAAAAAATAAATATTGATACACAATCGCTTTCAATAGATCGCCTTAAAGCAGAATCGATCAGCATTCGGTTTAATGATGGTGTAGTTGTTGATACTGATATTGCTGATAATTTACCAGAAGCAAGAATGTTGAACAATGATATTCCAGTTGAACTCAATGAAGTCACTGTTTTAATCGGAATTCCATTATTAAATGCTAATGGTGGAAATTGTCTACAAGATAATCAACGTCTAGAAAGACCACTTCGTTATCGAAAAGAGTGGGTTGAAGTACCTGATCTTTTTGGTCAAAACTCTGAAACAATTGCTGTTGAACGATATGCGTTGACCTTTTTATTTGATTTTGAAGATAATAGTGATTATATAACCTGTCCAGTTGCTCGTCTAAAACGTGATCTTAATGGTCGATTTATTTTAGATCTTCAATACATTCCGCCAATATTGAATCTTTTGACACAAAGCGGATCATTACTGAAAGAGCTAGATCTTTTATGTATCCAGATACAAGCAAAACGCCAGCATTTACTTGGTATGCGCCATGAGCGTAATCAACAAATTGCTGAATTTGCAACTGCGGATGTTTCTCTATTTTGGCTCCTTAATGCATTGAGTTCATTTGAACCTCAGCTTAAATTTTTACGTGATAATCCAACAATTCATCCTGAACGTCTTTATCAAACTTTAACTGCGTTTACAGGTTCTTTGTTGACTTTTTCATTAGTAAATAGTGTTAATGATATTCCTGCTTATCAGCATGATAAACTTAATGAGGTTTTCCCTCCGCTTTTTGAGTTAGTGCGTAATTTATTAGAAGAAAGCTTACCTTCACGCGTTATTAAAATTGATTTAGTTCATGATCAAGATACTTTATGGACAGGTCGTTTGAATGATTCACGGCTTGTTGAGGATGCAGATTTTTATCTTTCAGTTCGTTCTAGTATGCCTGGCCATCAATTACTTTCACAATTTCCAATACTGTGTAAAGCAGGGGCGCCAGATGATGTTAGACAAATTATACATTCAGCACTTTCAGGTATACCGATCAAAGCATTAAATCATGTACCAGCAGCAATACCATTACGTTTAGAGAATCAATATTTTGCTCTGGATTTGTCTCATAGTGCAGCAAAAAATATGTTGCTTGCCAGATGCTGTGAATTTTATGTTCCAAGGGCAATGCCAGATATTTCATTAGAACTTTTCGCAGTACTGCGATCATAGGGTTAAGGTAATGAATACAGAACCAAAAAAAATTATTATCGATGAATTATTGCGTGACTCAATATTAGTAGTTGTAGAACTAAAGGCAAAAGCAAAAATTCCTTCAGGACATAAACTATATGAACATTGTAAAGAACAGATCAAGAATGTTCGTGATGCTTTATACAATGCACAATATAAACAAGATGTTATAGATGATATTAGTTATGCATTATGTGCCTTATTAGATGAAACAGTTTTGCTTTATCAAAAAGATAATCCTAGCGATCAAGGCTATGATGAATGGCTTGGTGAACCGCTCCAAGTCATCTATTTTAATACCAATAATGCAGGTTATGACTTATTTGAAAAAATTCGCAGTCGTTTAAAAGATGATAAAAAAGAAGAAATTGTTCTAAGTTGTTTTGATAGAGTATTAGGGCTAGGTTTTCAAGGATGTTATTTAGGAAAAGCTCAAATGGAAAGGGAGCATCTTATATTAGCACTTCGAGAAGCATTGCGTGAATCAGAACCAGAACAAAATCATCCTATTATTGAACAAGCTCAGGATCATCGTTTTTGGGGACGAAAGACTCTACTTTTATCTTTAACAGCATTGTCTTTTATTTGCGTGATTGCACTATACTTTATCTTGAATAATCAACTTGATAATTTAATTGACTCGCTTATTGGTTAAAAAGAGGTCTTATGAGCGATTATCCTAAGCGTATTCAGATTATTTATGCAGCTACCTTAAGCCTATTATTGTTATTTGTCTTTTTGCCAATAACAATGGGATGGCAAATTATAGGATCAGTTTTAGTGGTAGTGATAACCACAGGCATATTATGGCGTATGAAGCACTATCGAAAAGTACTTGCTTCATCGACGACTAATATTGCTTTTTTAACTGAGAAACTTGATTTGCTACCTGCAAAACAGCGTTATCGTCTACCTATTTTATTAGTGACAGGCAGTGGTGCAAAAGATTTTTTCCCTGATGATTTATCTTTAGCCCAATCGAATATTTTAGTTTCTTCTGAAGCCGTTTGGATCTATGTTGATGAATATTCACACTTGCCAATAGTCTATGATTCGTTAATAGCTAAATGGCCTGATATGATTGGCAGGGTAGGTATTTTTTTAGCTTTGACACCAGAAATCGAAGATAAACAAGGGATTTTTATTGCAAAATTGCAAGCTTTTCGTCAATCTTGGGTTGATACAAGCAAAATTGCTAAATATTCGTTACCTGTTTACATATCGGTACATATTGGATTTAATGATTTAATTTATGATGAATTTGAATCTATTCCTGTTCAATGGTTTCAACTTAAAAATCAAAAATTAAACTTGCTTGATCGTTATTTATCTCCATTAAATAATTGGGTGAATGATATTAAAATTTCACCTAAAGAAAGAGAACGTCGTTTAAGTCTTCAAGCTTTTTTAAATGAAACTAAAGATTGGATTGAACAGGTTGTTTTATCAACATTAGTGGATCCTAAACAACCTATAGCAAAATGTATGCCAGCTGCTGCAGCTATTTATCCTGTTAATCAAGAGGCTACTACTAATAATATAATACAAAATAAGTGGGAAAGTCTTACAACTATGAGACTCCCTAATACTCGAAAAATACAAGAAAACGTTAGTCCTCCAGATGATTTAGTAAAGTTTATGCCTATTGCATATCCGTTTTCACCTATTAGCTCAATGATCTGTGGATTACTTGTTATAACGTCCTTATTTACTATGGGATGTTTAGGAGCATCATTTAAAAATAATATAAAACTTGCTAAGCAAGTTGAAAGCGATATTGATTTTTATCATTCCATTGCTATGGATAATTATGATGAGAAACTTAAAGCATTAGAAATTTTGAAAAACGATAGAATAATGTTGAATAAGTATTTTTCACAAGGTGAACCTGTACGCTTAGGTGTAGGGTTATACCATGGGCAACAACTCATAGAACCGTTAAATATTGCCATTAGTAAATACGTTGCGAAACCACCAGAAGTGATAGAACCACCTCAAGTGGTAATACCAGTGGTAATACGTTTAGATAGCTTATCATTATTTGAAACAGGTCAATCAAATTTGAAACCAGATTCGACCAAAATACTGATCAATGCTTTAGTTGAAATGCAAAAACAAATAAAAAGTAATCAGGAAACAGGATGGCTCATCTTAATTGGCGGACATACTGATTCCACAGGTAGTGAGGACAAAAATATACAATTGTCTTTAGATCGTGCTATTTCAGTTAGAAATTGGTTCATGAAAACAAGTGATATGCCTGAAACCTGTTTTGCCATACAAGGGTATGGCTCAAAAAAACCGTTGGTTGATAACGATACTGCAGAGAATCGTGCCAAAAATCGACGTGTGGAAATAAGCTTAGTTCCTCAAATGTCAAATTGTTTTTTGACACAAGAAAACTAAGGGATTTAACTAAAACAAAAAAGGAGTAAAACAATGGCTGTTCCAGCATATATGTTCTTAAAAGATGACGGCGGCGCGGAAATTAAGGGATCTGTAACCGTGTTTGGCCGTGAAGGTAGTGTAGAAGTTGTTGAGTTTGATCACAAAGTGTACATCCCAACAGATGGTAATACTGGTAAATTAACTGGCACACGTGTTCATAAAGCACTTGAGTTTGTTAAAGAAGTCGATGCTTCATCACCTTATCTTTACAAAGCAGTTACCACAGGTCAAAACTTAAAATCAGTTGAGATCAAATGGTACAAAATTAACGATGCTGGTCAAGAAATTGAGTATTTTAATACGTTAATGGATGGTGTAAAAGTTGTATCTGTTAAACCAGAAATGCACAATATCAAAGACCCAACAAAAGAACAATACAATCATTTAGAGCGTGTTGAACTTCGTTATGAAAAAATTACTTGGACTTATAAAGATGGCAACATCATTCACTCAGATAGCTGGGTAGAAAGTCGAGCGTAATTTAATATTTGCTGACCCTTTCCTGACTTAAGGGTCAGCATCTTTGGAAATAAAGATTAGAGATCAATATATAATAAAAAGGAATAGTAATGATTGCCGATCCATCTGTTTTATTAAGACGACTGAACCCTTACTGTGCAAAATCACTTGAATCAGCCGCAGAGTTATGTCAAACCCGCGCTCATACTGAAATCACACTTGAACATTGGTTGTTAAAACTATTAGAGCAAGGATCTGGTGATATTACAATCATAGCAAGGCATTATCAACTTGATATGGATAAAATTTGGCAAGGACTACTAAGTTTCCTTGATGCATTACCGCATACCATTAATAATAAACCTAGTTTATCATCATCACTTATTGCTGTATTGCAAGCAGCATGGTTAAAAGCTTCATTAGAAGATCATGAAGAAACAATTCGATCTCTTCATATACTACAGGTTTTACAAGAAATGCCACAATGCTTAAAGGCTCAAGATGCATGGCAACTTCTTAGCTTAACGCCTGTTTCTTTAAAGAAACTCCGTCCAAAATTAGATGAACTATCTGATGAAAGTCCTTTTAATGATTCAAATGATGGTTTACAAAACGACCTGCAAAATTTAGGTGATCATTCTCAAATAACGCAAGCTGAAAGTGAAAAAGAAGATAATAAAGCTCTTCAGCAAAAACATCATCAAGCTGTATTAAGTCGCTTTACTGAAGATGTTACAGAAAAAGCCAAAGCAGGTAAAATCGATCCTGTATTAGGTCGTGATAAAGAAATTAGGCAGATGGTCGATATTTTATCCCGTCGCCGAAAAAATAATCCAATTTTAGTGGGGGAGCCAGGTGTAGGTAAAACTGCTTTAGTTGAAGGATTAGCCTTACGAATAGCAGAAGGCAATATACCAAATAATCTTAAAGATGTGAGCATATTAGCCCTTGATTTAGGCTTATTGCAAGCGGGCGCCGGTGTAAAAGGTGAATTTGAACAGAGACTTAAAAATGTTATCGATGCTGTACAGCAATCACAAACTCCAATTCTCCTGTTTATTGACGAAGCTCATACCATTATTGGTGCTGGAAATTCAGCAGGCGGTGCAGATGCGGCAAATTTATTAAAACCAGCATTAGCTCGAGGGGAATTAAGAACCATTGCGGCAACAACATGGTCAGAATACAAGCAGTATTTTGAAAAAGATGCTGCACTTGAGCGTCGTTTTCAAATGGTTAAAGCGGATGAACCTGATGATGAAAAAGCCTGTCTTATGTTGCGTGGATTAAAATCACGATATGCGATTCATCATGGTGTTCACATTTTAGATGAAGCAGTAAAAACAGCTGTAACATTATCTCGCCGTTATATTAGTGGTCGTCAACTCCCTGATAAAGCTGTTGATCTTTTAGATACTGCTTCCGCTAGAGTGAGAATGAGCCTTGATACTATACCTGAATCGATCATTGAACTTGAAGCAAAAATCGCATCATTAACAATCGAAAAAGTAGCGATTGAAGACGATTTATTATTAAGTGAAAACAATTCATCCGAACGCATAACTGAAATTAATAAGATATTAGATGATTTACAAAAACAATTAATCATCGAGCAAACTCAGTTTGAAGAAGAAAAGAAAATCATCTCAGAACTTATTGAACTGAGAAAACAATTAACGACTACGCCAGAACCAAAATTATCAAAACAATTAACCGAAACACAAGAAAAGTTAAATAAACTGCAAGGAAACAGACCGTTATTATCGCTTGATGTTGATAGTAGAGTCGTTTCTTCTGTTATTGCTGATTGGACAGGCGTTCCTTTAGAAAGCTTATTAAAAGATGAACAAAGTCATCTCATGGCTCTTGAAGATGATTTACGAAAACGAATTGTTGGTCAGGATAACGCTTTATTTGAATTAGCAAAACGTATTCGAGCCACTAAAACAGGACTGACTTCAGAAGATGCACCTATGGGGGTATTTTTATTAGTTGGTCCGTCTGGCGTGGGTAAAACGGAAACGGCATTAGCACTTGCAGACACATTATTTGGTGGTGAACAATCACTTGTAACTATTAATATGTCTGAATATCAAGAACCTCATACAGTATCTCAACTCAAAGGTTCTCCTCCAGGCTATGTTGGATATGGCCAAGGTGGTGTGTTAACCGAAGCAGTTAGAAAACGACCTTACAGTGTAGTGTTATTAGATGAGATTGAAAAAGCCCATCGTGATGTACTTAATTTATTCTATCAAGTTTTTGATCGTGGATTTATGCGAGACGGAGAGGGTCGTGAAATCGATTTTCGTAATACCTTAATACTCATGACATCTAATTTAGGTAATGATGAATTAATGGCTCTATTTGAACAGATGCCAGATGCTGATACGGCTACTCAACATGAGTTATTACGACCAATTATTCGAGAACATTTCCAACCAGCACTACTGGCTCGTTTCCAAACGGTTATTTATACACCGTTATCGGATAAAGCATTGAACCAGATAGTCAAAATGAAATTGGATAAAGTTGCTTCACGAATACAAAAACATTACAAAATTGGCTTTAAAGTTAGTGATCAATTATACGATCAACTTGCTTCTGCTTGTTTGTTACCTGATACAGGGGCTCGTAATATTGATAGTATTTTGAATCAACAAATTTTGCCTGCAATCTCAAATTTATTATTACAAAGAAAGAACAATAGTAATGGGAAAGCTTCAACATTATTATTAGATTTTAGCGAAACGGAAGGCATTGTTCTTGAATTAATTGATGGATCAATAAAACAAAATTCAGAAAGTACAAAGAGTAAATCTGTAAAAAATAAAACAAAACCTATTAAAACTAAGGAAAAACAACAAAAAAAATCAGATAAAATTGATTAATAACATGATGTTTTTTAAATGATATAAACTGGCCAATTTGTCTAAAACTTATTGGTCAGTTTTAAGCAAAATTAAAATAGACAAAAATAATATTTCTTATTAATCATAGTAATTACAGTACAAGTATTGATGACAGATCTTAAATTACTGTCAATACCAAAAATCGTATGCAATACGATTAATTTTAATACTGAAAAAATTGTGAATTTAAAAACATCGTATAACGAGCATTCTTATTTGAGAATTTAAGTAAGGGATAAATAATGGGAAAAAACGTGGTTCGATTGGGTGATCCTACAACTCATGGTGGGGCGGTTATTTCTGTTTCTTCAACAATGATTGTAGAAGGAAAACCTGCAGCTCTATTAGGTGATCTGGTTAGCTGTCCTAAGAAAGGGCATGGCGTAAATAAAATTATTGAAGCTTCAAAGACTTGTTTTTCTGATGGTAAACCAGTTGTCGTAGATCAATGTATATGTGAATGCGGTTGTAAAGTGATTTCAACACTAAGTACATCGGAGATTGACTAATATTATGTCTTGGCCTAAACCTAGGGTAGTTAATCCATTAAAACCACCGTTAAAATTACATCGCAGTAGATGGTATCTATTTTTTATAGTTCTGAGTTTTATCACAACTATTTTGCTTATTTTAATCTGGCCGAATGAAAACTATGGTTCACAGTGGATATTTTGGTTGTTTGCGACAATTATTCCAACAATAATTACTGGGATTGCTGTCAGTATACGATTATATTTATATGGTTTAGCTCAAGAAGAATATGAAATTTGGCAGTTAGAACAGAAAAACATTGAAGAAAATTGGCAAAATTGGGCTATGAAATCTTTAGTGATTCTTGATAGTTATTATATTTTACCTAATCACTTAACTGTACAAGACATCTTGAGTAATATTGAAAACTTACCAACGGAAGTCAATAAATCGTTAGAATTTGATGATGAGTTTAATATTAAAATATATCTTGAGGAAGTTTTTTTATCTCTACGTAAATTGCTACATGAGTTACCAGAAAAAGAAATAATTAATATCAATATTTACACATCATTTGAATCAAATGTTCTTTTAGAAGAAGATATTAATAATGCTTATCAAACAGCACAACTGCCATGGAAATATAATTTAACACAGCATATATCAGATAACGTTAATGCTGAAATACTACAAGAAATGATAGATGACTCACAAGCAAGTCTTCAACTTGTGATTATCAATAATACCATTTCATCAGACTCGGCGTTTTTGTGTGCTTTTTTAGGAACAAGCAAACAACATTATCAAGATTTGGGAATAAATAGTAAGAAAGTTGAAATCTTGAGACCCATGATAGCGACTGAACTTGATAATGCTATTAACCAAATGATAGATATGCAACATGCAATAAAACAAGTAAAGCAACTTTGGTTTGCTAATGTTGATCATAAACAACAGACAGAAATTACAACACTATTAGCAGATCAAGAAATTTCTCTAACCAATCTAGTTAAATTAGACAGTCTTATTGGTAATCATACTGTGTTAAGTTTTTGGCTATCGTTGGCTATGGGATATGAAATGGTTATGCTCACTAACCAAAATAATCTTATGACTGCATATAGTCATAATAAGTGGTTACTTTCAATTTTGACGGGTAGTACGTCGGGAGTCGTAAATGAAAAATAAATGGAAACTGATTGGATTAATTTTCATTATATTATTAGGAGCACTAATTCTAGCTGCTGGACTTTTTTTCTGGGGAGCGGGTTTAGGTTATGTAACAACAGGACAGAAATTTTCAATATGGTTACAAGCAATGCTTTTATTGCTAGGCTTATTGTTAACGCCTGTTATTATTACTAATAATCGTAAAATATGGGCTAAAGATAAAGCTAAGCGTGAATCTTTGAATCCTATTGAAAAGAAACCCGTAAAAAAAGTTATTACATTTCCTGAATTTTCAGAAATAAACAATCAGTGCAAATCCCGTTACGGTCTGTTTTGGCGTTATAAAGTTCGAAAATGTTTGGTTATTGGGACATCAACTGATGTAGAAACATTATTCCCTAATTTACAACAAGCAAAATGGCAGTTAAGTGGTCAAACATTAATGATTTATGGCGGAGATGTTTCAAGTGAAGTAAATATTCCTTGGATGAAAACATTAAAGAAACATTTCTCACGTTATTTACCGTTTTATCATAAACCGTTAGATGCAATCATTTGGGCTGTATCAAAAAATTATCTTGATAATACTCGACAACAACAAGTTTTAGTTGAAAAAACTATATTACAACTAAGATCCCGCGATAAAATTTTAAGATGGTCTGCTCCGCTTTATTTAGTATCAGGACAAACAAGTGAATGGTCACAAGAAGGAAGAATTGAACAAAGCGTTGGGATAACCTTTTCTTCCGCTAAAAATAACATCATTGACTCTGCGGAATTATCGCTAAAACAATTGGCAACAGGATGTTGTCAACGAGGTATACAACAGGTAAAAGAAAACTCTCATTACTCCTATTTGCTTCAGTTAAGCCAAAATCTGGTCAAAAACGATATTGATAAAATTAAGCGATATTTGAGCTCATTGATCTCACTCCGTTATGCTCCAAATCTTCGAGGACTATTTTTTATGCCTCATCAGTCTTCGAAGCCAACGGAAGAACAAGAATTTTACGATTTAAATCATTTTTTTATGACACCAACTTGGCAGTCAATCATTGATGATGCGAAATCAAACGTAGGGCGAAGACTTGGATTAAACTGGGGAGAAATTTCTTGTTATGTTTTATTTATATCTATGGTCATGACAGGATGTGCTATGCTCACATCTTATTTCCGAAATGAATCATTAATTGAAGATAGTATTAAACTTGCCAAAAATGCAGATGATTCTGCTACTAAAGATTATACTTCAAGATTACAAATTCAATATCAGTTACAACAAAGATTAGAACAATTATTGTTTCGTCAACAAAATGGAGCACCGTTATCTTATCGTTTTGGTTTAAATCATGATGATAAATTATTAAAAAAATTGTGGTCTAGCTATTACACAACAAACTTACGTAATATTGTTGTGCCATTTAAAGATATAATGACGGATTATTTAGAGTTATTAACGCAATTACCGCCAGATGATCCTCACCGAGACGAATTAGTACAATCGGCATATGATGTATTGAAAGTATACTTGATGATGAGTCGTCCTAATAAAAGTGATGGGGATTATCTAAGTCAATTTGCAACTAAAAGATGGAGTGCACCAAAAGACGTTAGCGATGGTAATTGGCAAAGATTAATGCCTGATCTGGTTCGTTTTTGGGGACAATCATTAAATATTCATCCTGAGTGGGCACAAAAAGAAGATGCATCATTAGTAAAAAATGCCCGCCAAATATTAATTAATAAAATTGGTGCACAAAATGCAGTTAACTCAATTTATAAAGAGATGATCCAACGAGCTAGCCAGAATTATGCAGATCAAAGTTTGAATCAATTGCTTGATGGGTTTGATAATCATTTACTATTTTTTAGTAAGGATGATCTATCTGGTATTTATACACGAAAAGCTTGGGAAAACACCATTAAGCAGGAAATAAATGAAGTCTCTAAACTCCGCCAAGAACAAATTGATTGGGTTTTAAATGATGGAGGTAATTCATTACCTAAATCGATTTCGTCGGAATCATTAAGAAAACAACTTACTGAACTATATTTTAGTGAATATGGTGCTGCATGGTTGAACTTTTTAAATGGTATAGAATGGCGTCAATCTGACAATGTAACAGATGTTATTGAACAGCTAACAATACTTGCTGATACTAGACAATCTCCTTTAGTCGCATTAGTAAATACAATTAAGTACCAATCAGAGGTAGCTTATAATGAAGATGGTTTATCCAGTAATATTTTACGTTCAGCTAAAGAGCTTATTAATAGCAATAAATCACCAACAGGAATGACTAAAAGGAACAATGAAACAACGGGTCCTTTAACAGAAACATTCGCACCTATTGTTAGTTTGTTAAGAAATGATAATACCAATGGACTATCTTTAGAGACTTATTTGTCGCGTATTACTCAAGTGCGATTGAAATTGCAAAATATAACTAATAGTGCCGAACCACAAACTATGATGCAAGAATTAGCTAAAAGTGTATTTAAAGGTACTTCGGTTGATTTAACTGAAACCCGAGATTATGGTAATTTAATTGCTGCGAATTTAGGAAAAGAGTGGTCAGGATTTAGTTATAGTTTATTCAAAAAACCATTAGAACAATCATGGCAAGTAGTATTAACACCAGCAGCAGAAAGTTTTAATGATATTTGGCAAAACTATGTTGTCAGTCAGTGGAAAAAATCCTTTGCTGGCCGCTATCCATTTAAAAACAGTGAAAATGAAGCTTCTTTACCTGAATTAGCTCGTTTTATTCGAGCTGATACTGGCATTATAGATAAATTTATCACTAGTGAATTAAATGGAGTATTAGATAAAAAAGGTGGTATGTGGGTTGTAAATAATGTTAATGCCCAAGGACTTAATTTTTCACCTAAATTTCTTGAAGCACTAAACTTATTTAATCAACTTTCTGCAGAAGTACTTGAAACAGGCGATGTATCCTTATCATTCGATCTAATGCCTCGTACAGGAGCAAGTACCGCTAAAACAGAGTTAATAATTAATAAGCAGAAACTTGAATATTTCAATCAAGTACCTACTTGGCAACGTTTTAATTGGCCAGGAGATGGATATGCACCATATTCACAGCTCAGTTGGAGTAGTAATAATTCAGGTTTAAGGCTATATGAGTACCATAATGGTGATTGGGCATGGATCAGATTACTTGAATCAGCATCAATTAAACCGCTGGATTCCAGTCGATATGAATTAGTTTGGGAAGCTAAAGATGGTAATAAACTTAGATATGTTTTAAGGACACAACTAGGTGGTGGACCACTAACGTTATTGAAATTACGCAATTTTACTTTACCACAAAACGTATTTGAATAATGTTAAATTAATATCGGATACTGGATTAATGTTATGTTTAGTCAATTATTAAACCGTTTTACAGGTACAGATGATCAGAGCAAACTGATACAAAAGTTAAATCAAACTTGGATTGATTGGTTACAGCCAATCAATCCAGATAAACCAACTGGGGAAGATTTGACTTATCATGATACTTTTCAAGATATTAAAGAGCAAATTGCAAAAATATCTGGAATAGATTATTCATTTGTTATTGTTGAGAGTGAAAGCTTACTAAAACGAAGTAGTAAAGATATTCGTGTGGCTACATATTATTGTTTAGCACGATTATATCAAGATGGTGTAGAAGGATTTGCTGATGGTCTTGAAATATTGGCTGGATTGCTTGATACATTTGGACCATTGATTTATCCGTCAAGACCTAATATACGCAAAAATGCTATAGAATGGCTTACTAATGCGCGTTTTATAGATCAATTGACACAACTACAACCTATAAGTGATGAATCTTTAAGTCGTATTATCGCTGCGTTAAGTCAGATAGATAGTAGTTGTCAAAAATTATTTAATTCTGAAACGCCTAATCAGTCAACAACAGCGCCTGATTTATCGGCGTTGGTTCATTTTTTTGGTAATATAGCAAAACAACCAGTTAAAACCACAAACGAAGAACAACCGCCTCAAGCGACGGCTAATCCTGTACCTGCTTCAGAAGTACAACAAAGTAACGTTGAAATAAAAATTAGTTCTCAACGAGATTTACTTGACCAAGCACGAAAGATGGCAGCATTTTTACGAGAAAAACCTGAAGGTTATCTTGCTGCAGGGCGTTTTTTGCGAGTAATCCGCTGGGATATGATTGTAGATTTACCACCTGTTGATTCTAAGGGTAAAACAAGATTACCAGCACCAAGGGCGGAACTTAAACAAAATATTAATCGTTTGATTCTCCAAAAACAATGGTCAACACTTTTCGAACGTGTTGAAAGTGCTTTCATGGAAAATGCAAATCATTTTTGGTTAGATCTGCAACGTGCTTCCGTTTTAGCCTTGAAAAACATGGGAGAGCCTTATCAGTCTTGGGCTGATATTTATTTAACAGATATAGGTTTAATGTTAGAGCGCTTAAATGGAATTGAAAACCTCTATTTTGACAATGGTATGCCTTTTGCTGATGATGAAACATTAAGCTGGATCGCCAGTGATGCTCGTATACATAATTTAGGTGAAGGTGATAGTATTCAACCTATTGCTGTATCGGGTGAAAATGATTGGGGTGAGATTGAAAAACAAGCTTTAGAATTAGCTCATGCAGAAAGCCTAGAACATGCATTTCAATGGATACAAAGTTTGCCATCATTGCGTTCACCTAAACAACAATATTTATTACAATATACCCAAGCAAGAGTTGCGGAACAATTAGGAAAACAAGATATTGCATTAACATTACTAACTGGATTAAACAATCAACAGCAATCAATTACTTTGTTACAATGGGAACCTGAACTATTATTTGATATTAAAAGATTTTTACTCAAATTAATTAAACAAAAAAATCTACAGAAAGATAATAATAAAAATTTTGGGGAACAAATAGAGAATTTGCAGCATGAACTTATGCAGCTCAATCCAGCTAGGGCACTAAGTGTGATTTAAACTTTTAATAAAAGAGTGACGTTGAAAAAATATAAAACTAAAGAGATAAAAAATGGATGATTTGATTTTACGCTATTATGAGTCAGAAATGCGTTACTTGCGGGAAGCAGGGAAAGAATTTGCCAAAATTCATCCTGATAGAGCAGGTCAACTAAATTTAGATCGTGTAGGAGATCGTGATCCATATGTTGAAAGATTATTTGAGGGTTTTGCTTTTTTGACAGGAAGACTACGTCAAAAAATTGATGATGATTTACCAGAATTAACTGAGAGTCTTGTGAGTTTGTTATGGCCTCATTATTTACGATTAATACCTTCATTATCGATTATTGAGCTTACACCCAATTACTCCACATTGTCACGTTTGGAAGTTATCCCCAAAGGTTTACAAGTTCAAACAGAACCGCTTGGACCAAAAGGAACAAGGTGTCCTTTTCGAACAACTCAACCGGTAATTTTGCAACCTGTTAAAATCAATCAAGTAAAATTAGGAGTACATCAAGATGGACGAAGTATTATTAACATTCGTTTAGGTTTTGGTGAACTAATTGATTTTGAACAAGTTGATTTATCTAAATTAAGATTCTATTTAAATGCAGATGCACCAATTGCTTCAACTTTGCATCATGCGTTAACTCATCAAGTTTCAGCAATACAGTTACGCTATTCTAATCAACCTAATGAAATAGTCGGTTTTCAAGGAAAAATAACACCGGTTGGCTTTAGTGAAGAAGATCGCTTATGGTTAAAACCAGATAATGCTTTTGCAGGCTATCAGTTATTATTAGAATACTTTGCGTTTCGTGAAAAATTTATGTTTGTTGATCTCCATGGACTTAATATTCGTAATGTTCCTGAAGGTTGTGAATATATCGATATTGAAATTATCCTAAATCAAACTTGGCCAAGTGATATGCCTTTTAATAAGGACAACATTCGATTACATTGTGTGCCAGTTATAAATTTATTTGATATGGAAGCAGATCCTATTGTAGTTAATCAACTAGAAAGTGAATATCTGCTTAGGCCATTATTACGTCAAGATGGACACATCGAAGTTTACTCAGTTGAGAGTGTTGAAGCTATAACTCGTAATGGTCGTTATAGTTATGTTCCTTTTACTAGCTTTAAGCATAGGGGGGGTATGTTACGTCATGATGCACCTGAAAGGTATTATCATACTCATGTTCGAAAAGGTGCTTCTGGATTACATGAAACTTGGTTAGTTTTAGGCGGTAAAATTTGGGATAAAGGTCAATCTCTTGAAACCGAAACGTTATCATTACGCGTTACTGGTACCAATGGTATGTTGCCTCGGAAAACGTTAAGTAATGCACGGATACAATCACTGAGTAGTTCACAAAATAGTATTTTAAGTGTTAGAAATTTATGCTCACCAACGTTGCCTTGTTATCCGCCAACCGAGGATCGCTTTCATTGGCGAGTATTATCGCATTTAGCACCAAATTATTTGTCATTAATTAATGCAGAAGTATTAAGGGGAACGCTTGCTTTATATGATTGGACTGAAAATGAGCTTAATCGTCGACGCTTAGAAGGCATCGTCGATGTATCTCATAGAATGATAAAACGGATTGAAAAAGGAATGTTACAAAGGGGGATAGAGATCGAAGTAACTATAAATAGTTTCCAGTTTACTGGCGAAGGTGATGTGATGCTTTTTGGTGAGTTATTACATCAATTTTTTGCTCTATATGCTGACGTTAATTTATTTACTCAATTAGTCATTAACCTTCTACCTGTTGGAAATAAAATAGTATGGAATCAGAGCAAAATATCGAAAGTAGCCCTTTAATGCAGGAGCTTGAAAAAGTACTACCAAAAATAAATTTTTATCGTTTTTGTCAGTTACTTGAGCAACTCTATGCTAAAGAGGAACCTATACTAGGAAGAGCAGAAACGCCAACTGGTGATCCTTTACGTTTTGCACCATCAATTGATATGTCGTTTCCTGCTAGTGAGTTACAGTATATTGAAAGATCACCGTATTTAAATCGACCAACAACGGTAAGAACTCGCTTTTTCGGTTTGTATGGTGTTGATGCAGTATTACCTTTTGGGTTATTGCACAATATTATCCGCCGTGAAGAAAACTATCATGCGATGACCGATTTTTTAGATATATTCAACCATCGATTTATAACACAATTTTACCGAATTTGGTTGAAATATCATTACCCTGCTTGTTTTATAAGTGGTGGTAAAGATTCTATATCTCAGTGCTTGCTTGGACTAACAGGTCTTATAATAAAAGGAACTAGCGAACAAATCGGTTCTCCAGCTTCACGATTTTTGGCACTGTTAGGTCTAGTTACACAAAAAACACGAACAGCTGAGGGTATTGCTGGTTTAACAAGAGTAATAGTTAGTGACGCTAAAGTTGAAATAACAGAATTCTATCCTACTTGGCACGCTATTGAAAGTCCAGCTCAAGTGGGTGGAAAAACAAACAAAATAGGTTTAAATGGTAGTGCAGTCTTAGGATCTCGCTTAAGAGAATGTAATCAAACAATACATATAGCCATAACTCCTCAACATGAAGATCAGATTATGGATTTACTCCCTGATGGGCAGTTATATAAGGATCTTATGGCACTGATGCGTGCATATTTAGGTTATCAAGTTGATGCCAAAATTACACTTTATATTAAGCGAAATTTTTTGCCGCGTAGCCAACTAATATCAAAAAATTGTCGATTAGGACAAACTGCATCATTAACCAAAGTGACAGAAAATGGCGATTATATTCAAGATAAGGTAGCTGTAAATTTAGGTCATTATTGTGGAATTGATTATACAGCATAAAAAAGGAATAAATATGAAACGAATTAATTTATTTATTATTTGTCTATTAACTATCTGTTTAAGTGGATGTGGTATAGCGCAAAGCGTAACGAAAGGTGCAACTAGTATTGGAAACAGTATTTTTTCGTGGGATATTAAAACATTACACTTAGATATAACAGCTAGAGCTGAATTAAATCTTGATGACGAAGGGAAATCATCTCCTGTTGTTATTAGAATTTATCAATTAACTAAAGATACTGCTTTTAAATCTGCGTCTTATCAAAATCTGGTTGATCAAGATAGTGATGAGTTGAAAGAAACTTTACTTGATACTAAAGAAATTGTGTTAAAACCTGATACTTCTGTTTCAATCGAAGTACCTTTTGACAATAGAGCAAATTTTGTAGCGGTAGTTGCTCTTTATAATGATCCTGATTTAAAAGCGGACAATTGGCGATTAGTATTAAAACGCTCTGATTTACACATAACTAAAGCACGTAAAATAGAAGCAAGTAAATACATCATTAAACTAGTGGATTAAGATTAATGAGTGCATCTTTATACGACATATTATATGGTTATTTTGAATCAGGCATAGCCATTGAAGATGTGTCTGAAAATGAACAAACCGTTATTAGTGTAATGGATAACATTGAGCGTATTTTAAATAGTCGGGCAGGTGCAATTATGCATATGCCTGATTATGGATTACCAGATATGTCGACAGTTTTTCAAGCATTGCCTTCCTCTGCTTATGTTTTAATGCGGGCAATTGAGCAAACGTTATTAACCTATGAACCAAGGCTACAGGCCATTAACATCAATATTGATGAAAAAAATAATGATAACATGGTATTAGCATATGAAATGACTTGCTATTTTAAAGAGGGCGGATTGGTTCGATATGGTACTTATTTTATGTCAGATGGTAAAGCCCGGTTAAGATATAGTCGTAAAACACCTAAAAACTGATTTTAAATTGCTTGAAGAAATAAAAAAATCATACTGAATAACGATAAAAGCAATGAAAAAAAGAAACAATATGATTAATAAGGCCAATAATTTTATCAGTCATCTAACTGAAAGCTGAAAGATTATATAGCTGTTTTGAAATATAGGAATATTAATATTCCTATATTTATTAATAAAAAACGTGAATATACTAGAATAATTAATTAATAATATTGAATATTAAGAATATCTTTTTTTCACAAATAGATACAATCCCAACCTTTTTTTAAAGTATTATTATCTAAAAAGAATACATTAAAATTACTAATATTAATGTTTACCGTAAATGATGACGGTAAACTATTGCAAACCATTAAAATTCCAATTTTAACAAATAAAAAAACATGATAAACGCTTATTAATATTAAATTGGTAATCATGATATTTTAGGTTAAATTCACTTAATTACTTAAATCAGCATAATTAAGATTTCTCTGGAAATTTTTTAAATCAATTAACTTACGCTATATAGGCAGCTAGCAAAAAATTTACCATTTAATCATTTTATGTACATTGATTTTATAAAAATCATAAATCATTAATAGCTGGAAATTGTCATACAGTAGGTATACGATGAATAAATATTGAACAAAGTTAATTAACTTTATGTTTGAATACACCGAAATTAATTGGGGGCAGCATGAAATTACGAAAAGTGATGATTATCGGCGTTGGTAATGTTGGTTCAACAACCGCTTATACATTTGTTAATCGAGGTATTTGTGAAGAAATCGCACTCGTTGATCTTAATAAAGAATTAGCATATGGACATGCGCAAGATTTATTAGATGCAGCAGCCTATCGACAAAATATGATTAAAGTTAGCTTGCGCGAATCAACTGATTGTGCAGATATCGACATTGTTATTATCACCGTTACATCAGGACTAGCCCAAAAAAGCCGAAAAGAAGAGTTAGACGGAACATCCAAAATTATCGCCAGTATTATACCTAATATGATGAAGAATGGATTTAAAGGTATTTTTTTAGTCGCGACAAATCCTTGTGATGCCATCACTTATCAAGTTTGGAAATTATCTGGATTACCTCGTCACCGTGTGATTGGTACAGGTGTGTGGCTTGACACGGTAAGATTACGTCGATTATTGGGTGAAAAAATGGATATTGGTCCACAAAGTATTGATGCTTTTATTGTTGGTGAACATGGTGACTCTCAATTCCCTGTTTGGTCACATTCCTCGATTTATGGTATCAATTTAAATCAATTAGAAAAAAATAAAATTGATTTTACTCAAATCGGTACTCAAGCCCGAAAAATGGGTTTTGAAATCATGGAACGAAAACATTGCACTGAATATGGGATTGCTAGTACTATCACCGAAATTTGCCAACATATATTTACCAATAGTCACCGAGCTTTAGCACTTAGTTGTATTTTAGACGGTGAATATGGCTACAAAAATGTTGCTATTGGTGTACCAGCCATACTTGACCAACATGGTATCAAGAAAATTATTGAACTCAATTTTATTGAAAAGGAAAAACAGTTATTTGCAAACAGTGTTGAAATTGTTAAAGGTTATATTGAGCATATTAATTTAAACTAATATTTTTTTACCATTACTCAATTAGAGTATAGGCTTAATATTATTTATTTGTGGCATTATTTTTTAAAATATGCCACAAATAATCATTTTTATTGATATTAAAATAGGTACTTGAAAATATAACTGAACATCTTTTCAATAATATTGAATTATTTCGATTTGTTAACATTCAGCAAAAATAAGGAATTGATGTACATATTGAGTAATATATTAGATTATTTGCTTACAAAGGTTTATATTTTCTGATAAAAATTGGTGCTGCAATATGAGCCATATTCACCATTTCATTGAAAATTTCCTAGCGATCTGTTTAATCATAAATATTAAGAAAACTAATTAAATGATAATTTAAAATAGATAATTTTTGCTAAGAAAATTTAAACAGTCCAAGAATATTCGTCTATACTCAGTGTGTTCAGTTAGCATAGTTGTAAATATCAATTACATTTAAACGACCTGATAGAAGCAAAGCATGAACGGTAAACCAAACCTATTTAATGTTATAAGCTGTCTTTAAATTTTATTCATTATCAGCTGGAAATTTTACATGGATTTGCTTTCTTATTTCAGTCAATAATTGTGATGAAATCAAAGAATATTTTAGCCCTTTATGATTTATTTGTCTTTGTTGATAGAGATTAGCAAACTCTAGCGCTTCATAATACATTTCGTTATTATTTTGTGTAAGGGTTATTTCTTGTAATTCTCCTTGTCTTGGTTGATAGAATACTTGTTCACAAACAGATAAGTGCTTAATGATTAAAGTGCCATCTTCACCTTGTATTTCGCTATGAATAGATGAATTAGTGACTTTAGAGTGCCAAATAATAATATCAAAGTCATCATAATTTAATAAAACCGTACCATGAGCATCAACTCCGGAATCAAGTTGTGTGCCACTGGCATATATTGAACTCGGTCTTTCCCATAAGCCTATTGCAAAATTAAGGGGGTAAACACCAATATCCATGATTGAGCCGTTTGAGAATTGAGGATTAAACGTGTTAGGATTTTCACCGTCTAAATAACTAGGGTACCGTGATGAATATTGACAATAATTTAATAAAGCTTTGTGTATTTTTCCTAATTTAGGTAGATAGTTTCGAATTAATTCAAAATTAGGTAAGTAATAGGTTTTTAGTGCTTCGAAAATGATTTGTTGATTCTGTTTCGCAATATCTAATAATCTTTGAGTTTGCACTAAGTTTGAAGTTAAAGGTTTCTCGCAAATAACATCTTTATTGTTTTCTAACATTAACTTTGCTTGTGCAAAGTGTAGTGAGTTCGGGCTAGCAATATAGACTACGTCAATGTTAGTATCGTTAGCTAATTGTATTAAATCATCATAAATAACATCAATATTATATTTTTGTGCAAACTGGCGAGCTTTATCTATATCTCGTGAATAAATAGCTGCAAGTTGATACTGTTGAGTTTGTAATGCGGCATCAATGAATTTTTCTGTGATCCAGTTGCTACCTATTGTTGCTAGTCTAATCATATGCATGCCTTTATAAATTTATTTGCTATGTTAATCACTTTTTTGTAAAAAAGTTTGAGGTTAACATAACGTTTTAGTCTATTTTTTTGTTATATTATTAATAGGTTAGATAGCATAAATAGTAACATCTTTTACATTTAAGCGAAACGTATATAACAGAACTAAAAATTGATCCCCATTAGACCACCCAGAGTAAAAAGGGTGGTCATCATTATTTTAAAGCGAGTTGGTAAGAAAAAGTTTAATTGATGAATTTTGTGTTTCATTATGGAAACCATAACCAAGCTCAGTTAAATGTTGAGCAAATTTATTGCTATCTGTTTCATCAATTTCAAAAGCACAAAGTACTCTTCCGTAATCTGTGCCATGGCTACGGTAATGGAACATGGAAATATTCCAATTTGTTCCTAATGTTTGTAGAAACTTAAGTAATGCACCTTGTGATTCAGGAAATTCAAAGCTATAAACTTGTTCTTGAATCGTTTTACACGGTTTACCACCAATCATATAGCGAACATGAAGTTTTGCCATTTCGTCTTCAGATAAATCTACAACAGGATATCCCGCAGCCGTTAATTCTTGTAGTATGTCTTCTTTTTCATTACTTTTCGAGATTCTGACGCTGACAAAAATGCAGGCTGATTTATCGTCATGATAACGATAGTTAAATTCCGTTACTGAGCGTCCACCTAATAATTTACAGAAATTTAAAAAGCTACCTTTCTTTTCAGGAATAGTCACCGACAATAACACTTCGCGTTTTTCACCAAGTTCACAACGTTCTGAAATGTAACGCAGATTGTGAAAGTTTAAATTTGCACCAGACAAAATATGTGCTAGATTTTCACCACGAATATTATGTTGATTAACATATTTTTTTAATCCTGCCAGTGCAACCGCACCTGATGGTTCAGCAATGGCGCGGACGTCATCAAATAAATCTTTTACTGCAGCACAAATTTCATCGCTATCAACGGTAACAATATCATCAATGTATTGTTGGCAGAGTCTAAATGTCTCATCTCCAATACGTTTAACGGCAACACCTTCAGCAAATAGCCCAACTCGACTTAAATCAACGGGTTTACCTGCATCAAGTGCAGCTTTCAAACAGGCTGCATCAGAAGGTTCGACCGCAATAACTTTGATTGTCGGCATAATTTGTTTAATTAATACTGCAATGCCTGCAGCAAGTCCTCCCCCCCCGACAGGCACAAAAATACGGTCGAGTTTGGCATTTTGTTGAAGTAATTCCATGGCAATGCTGCCTTGGCCAGCGATGACCAATGGGTGATCAAACGGAGGAATAAAAATTCGATTTTGTTCTTTGGCTAATTCCATTGCTTTTGCTTTGGCTTCATCGAAATTAGCACCATATAAAAGTACTTCACCACCAAATTCTTTGACTGCCTCAACTTTGATGTCTGCTGTAGTTAACGGCATGACAATAAGCGAATTTATGCCTAATTTTGTTGCCGAAAAAGCAACGCCTTGTGCATGATTTCCAGCCGATGCGGCAATCACGCCGCATTTACGTTCATCTTCGTTAAGACTGGCAATCATTGCTTGAGCTCCACGGATTTTAAAACTATGGACTAATTGCCGATCTTCACGTTTAACAAAGATTTGGTTTCCTATTCTTGATGAGATTTTTTCCATCTTTTCAAGTGGTGTGACATCTGCCACATCGTAAACAGCGCTGCAAAGTGTTGCTTTTAAATAATCAGCGCCAGTAAGTTTTTTATCTTCTTGTTTCACAGTTAGCCACCTAGTTTGCTTTTATCACGAACAGCACCTTTATCTGCGCTAGTTGCTAAACTCGCGTAAGCTTTCAGTGCGTATGACACATAGCGGTTGCGATTATGTGGTGTATAAGCTTTATCACCACGAGCAATTTCTGCTACACGTCGTCTTTCAAGTTCATCATCAGGTACATCTAAAACTAATTTACGGTTAGGAATATCAATATCAATAATATCACCATCACGTACTAATCCTATCAAACCACCATTAGCCGCTTCTGGTGAGATATGTCCGATCGATAAACCAGATGATCCACCTGAAAATCGACCATCTGTAATAAGTGCACAAGCTTTGCCAAGACCCATTGATTTTAAATAGCTGGTTGGATAAAGCATTTCTTGCATACCCGGTCCTCCTTTAGGACCTTCATAAATAATCACTACAACATCACCAGCAATCACTTTACCACCTAAGATTGCATCGACAGCATCTTCTTGACTTTCAAATACTTTGGCCGGTCCTCGAAAAACTAAGTTTTCAGCAGCAACACTGGCGGTTTTGACAATTGCACCATCTTGAGCAACATTACCATAAAGCGTAGCTAACCCACCATCTTGACTATAAGCGTGGGCTTTGTCACGAATACAACCATTTTCACGATCGTCATCAAGCGTATCCCAATAACAATCCTGTGAAAAAGCTTTAGTTGTACGGATCCCTGCTGGCCCGCTGCGATACATTTTTTTCACAGTTTCATCATTAGTTTGGGTAATATCATATTGTGCAAACGTTTCTTCCAGAGTCAGTCCAAGTACATTGTGAACATCGCGTCTAAGCAATCCAGCCTTATCAAGTTCAGACATAATTGATACCACACCACCAGCCCGATGGACATCTTCCATATGATATTTGGCAGTACTTGGAGCTACTTTACATAAATGTGGTACTTTGCGTGAGAGTCTATCAATATCTGACATGGTGAAGTCAATTTCACCTTCTTGAGCAGTGGCGAGTAAATGCAATACTGTATTAGTTGATCCACCCATGGCAATATCTAATGACATAGCATTTTCATAAGCGGCTTTGGTTGCAATAGATCGCGGTAGATAAGACGCATCATCTTGTTCATAATAACGTTTAGTAATTTCTACAATACGTTTAGCTGCTTTAAGAAATAATTGTTCTCGCTGTTTGTGCGTGGCAACAAGTGATCCATTCCCTGGTAGTGATAAACCTAAGGCCTCTGTTAAACAGTTCATGGAGTTCGCAGTAAACATACCTGAGCAAGATCCACACGTTGGGCAGGCAGATTGCTCAATGGCTTCACTGTCGGCATCACTAACATTTGGGTTAGCACTTTGGATCATAGCATCAACAAGATCGAGTTTGATAATTTGGTCAGATAATTTTGTTTTACCTGCTTCCATTGGACCGCCCGATACAAATACTGTTGGAATATTGAGGCGAAGTGACGCCATTAACATACCTGGGGTTATTTTATCGCAATTTGAGATGCAGATCATGGCATCAGCGCAATGTGCATTTACCATATATTCAACAGAATCAGCAATCAATTCTCGTGATGGAAGTGAGTAAAGCATACCACCATGCCCCATGGCGATACCATCATCTACTGCAATAGTATTGAATTCTTTAGCGATACCACCCGATGCCTCAATTTGTTTGGCGACAAGCTGCCCAATATCTTTAAGGTGTACATGTCCCGGTACAAATTGCGTAAATGAGTTTACGACTGCAATTATAGGTTTTCCAAAATCTTCATTTTTAACGCCCGTTGCACGCCATAATGCACGGGCTCCAGCCATATTCCGACCTTCTACGGATGTTGCTGAACGATATTTAGGCATTTCTTGCTCCCAACTTTTTATTATTCAAGTTACCATTTAAAACGATATCTTGCTTTACATGATGCTATAAAGTGAATCACATTCTCGAAAAAAAATCCGCCGTGTTAACTGGAGGATCTCTAACTGATATCCCTTATTTAACTAGATCTAACCAGCCATATTTATCTTCAGTTTGACCATTAAATAGACCAAAGAATGTTTGCTGGAGCTTTTTAGTAATTGGACCACAGCGACCAATACCGATTTCGATACGATCAACACTACGAACAGGAGTAATTTCAGCGGCAGTACCTGTCATAAAGACTTCATCAGCTAAATAGAGTGATTCACGGGATAGTGTTTGTTCACGTACTTCAATACCTAAATCGCGTGCAAGGGTGATGATAGCATCACGAGTGATCCCCGGTAGTGCTGATGAAGATAATAACGGTGTAAATAATATACCATCTTTAACAATAAATAGATTTTCACCTGAACCTTCAGAAAGCTGACCATTTACGTCTAATGCAATCCCTTCTTGGAAGCCATTAGCGCGAGCTTCTGATCCGATGAGTAATGATGATAAGTAGTTACCACCGGCTTTTGCTGCTGCTGGAATAGTATTTGGTGCAAAACGATGCCATGAAGATACCATTGCATCAATACCTTGTTCTAAGGCATCTTCACCAAGGTAAGCTCCCCATGGGAATGCTGCAATCATGACATCCGTTTTATAACCTGCTGGAGGAATAACACCCATACCAACATCGCCGATAAATACTAATGGACGAATATAAGCACTTTCTAAATTATTCTTTTTGATAGTTTGGCGTGTTGCTTCCATAATTTCTTCAAGCGAATATGGAACAGGAAAACGATAAATTTTGGCTGAGTTTAATAATCTTTGAGCATGTTCTTTATGACGAAATATAGCAGGTCCTTTATGTGTATTATAGCAACGAACACCTTCAAATACCGATGTACCATAATGTAGTGCATGTGACATTACGTGCACTTTAGCATCTGCCCATGGAACCAATTCGCCATTAAACCAAATATAATCAGATTTTGCTGTAGTACTCATTTTTTGTTTTCCTCTTAAATTTTACTTTTGTTTAGCATGTATCTTGCTTTATGCTTTTATCAATTAAACATCAAACATTATACAATACTTTCTTGTTTGTTTAATATCTAAAATATTGACATATTTTAATTTAACTTTTTGTTTTACCGATAAATTATCTGTAAAGTTTTTTATTCTATTGAAATAACATCTTCTAATTTAGCTACTTGGTTTTGTAACATTGAAAGATCTCTTTCAATAGTTAATCTGAGTGTCAAAATCAGTAAATTATTTTCAATGGTTTGCATTTGCATAGATTCAATATGTCCACCGCGATGACGAACAACACGTAAAATACGCTCCAATGAACCTAACGTGTCGTTAGCCTTTATGGTCAATTGATGTTGTATTTGTTGATTCATCATTTACTCCTTGCAACTTTTATCGAGCATGTTTTCGTTAGCTGCGCCTGGTGGTACTAGTGGCCATACATTTTCTAATTCATCAATGCGCACATGCAATAAATATGCACCAGATGAATTAAACATATTGTCAAGTGCAGAATTAATTTCAGATTTTTTTGTAATTATTTCACCCGGAATCTCAAATGCTTTTGCTAACATTAAAAAATCAGGATTATCTGATAAATTAGTTTCACTATATCTTTCGTTAAAAAAGAGCTCTTGCCATTGACGAACCATGCCTAAACGTTGGTTATCAATTAATACTATTTTTATCGGTAATTTTTTTCGTTTTATAGTGGTTAGTTCTTGGACGTTCATCATAAATGATCCATCACCCGATACACATATTACACAATCATTAAGGCGAGCCATTTGTGCGCCAATCGCTGCTGGTAAACCAAATCCCATCGTGCCCAATCCACTTGAGGTAATGAAATTTTGTGGATGATTAAAACGCATATGTTGGGCGGTCCACATTTGATGTTGACCAACATCTGTAGTGATTATCGTATTGGCTGACTTACGTTCGGAAATGGTTTTTAATAATGCTGGTGCATAAATGGCTTCACCAGGATGATCATAACGTGTAGGATGCTGTGCTTTCAATTCATCCACTTTTTTATGCCATGCTTCGATTGATACAGTTTGATTAAGCAATGGTAAAACCTGCTTAATATCACCTTGTAATCCTAAGTGTGTTTGCCGTAATTTGTTGATTTCGGCTTGATCAATATCGACATGGATCACTTTTGCATGACGGGCAAATTCATTAAGATTACCTGTAACTCTGTCATCAAACCGTACACCTAAGGCGATAAGTAAATCGCACTCTTGTACGGCTAAATTGGCTGCTTTAGCGCCATGCATACCAATTAAACCTAAATAATAAGGATTATTAATATCAGCAACTCCCAATCCTTTTAATGTTGAAACAGTTGGGATTTGAGTCAATGTCATAAAATCTTTCAATTCTGATATAGCGCCTGAAAGTCCAACACCACCCCCAATATAAAGCATCGGTTTTCGGGCTTGAGCGATCATTTGTTTAGCGAGTTTTATTGTTTCTGGAGGAATGGTATATAATTGTGTTTTATCAGGACTGTTTTCTATTAAAGATGGTGCTAAATATTGTTGATAATCTAAATTGGCAAGCTGTATATCTTTCGGAACATCAATTAAAATTGGTCCCGGCCTGCCTGAGTTGGCTAAATTAAATGCCTCTTCTAATGTATTGGGCAATTGTTTAGCATCATTTATTAAATAACTATGTTTGGTGCAAGCTAAGGATAATCCTAGAACATCTACTTCTTGAAAAGCATCCGTACCAATTAGATTAGTTGGAACTTGCCCCGTTATGGCAACAATAGGTACAGAATCAATTAATGCATCAGCAAGTCCAGTAATGATATTAGTCGCACCAGGGCCTGATGTCGCAATACAAACCCCCGTTTTGCCAGTTGAACGAGCATAACCAATTGCTGCCATGGCTGCGCCTTGTTCATGACGACATAATACATGTTCAATACCTCCATCATACAAAGCATCGTAAAGAGGCATAATTTGTCCACCCGGATATCCAAAAACGGTGGTAACGCCTTTTTCTTTTAAGGTTTTTACTATCCACTGTGTTCCTAACATTTATTCCTCACTTGTTCTTTTTTGCCCAATCGTTGTTCATAAAAAAACCCCGCTGTTTGGAGCGGGGTTTTTGATTTTATGTATAAACATATTTTTATTCAAAAACGCCCCCGCGTTGGAATAATGACCACGCTGACAATAATGTTGATAAGGACGTTTTTAAGTGAAAATTTCATAATATGTGTTAATAAACTTTTTCGTCATTTTAAAAATTATTTTAAACAAAATACTCGTTTTAAAAAAAAGTGCAACTATTTTTTTCGCTTTTATAACGTGTTAGAAATAGATTGTAAAAAAGTTTCAGGTTAACTATACATTTCAGTATAAAACGTTTCAATATAAAAATGTGATTTTGGTAGGTTAATACGACACATTGAATGATAAATGATATTTTATCATTGTTTAATTATAGTTTTGGAAAACAAACATCTAATTATGTTTAAATAAAAAAAATAGATATTAATGATGGTTTGGCTAATCATTGTTAAAGCTGTTTTAATTACTATAATTAAATTTAATCTTCTTTATATAAATTTATCAATAAATCGAATTACAAATGCAAAATTTGTAATAACTAGCTTAGTTAAAATTAATTTGCTAAACTGAGAGAGGTGCAAGATTATGCAACACTCATGGCTTTGGTAATACTACTTTCAGTGACCCCGCCAAGCCAATCAAGGAATGCCACCTTTAATAATATTCTGCCTCTTTTTATTCATTAACTTAAATAGACAGAGGATAACATTAAGCAACATGATTTAGCTTTAAGGAACAAATATTCAAATTTTATAGTTATTAAATATAATTTATTGAATTAATTGGTTATTTTAAAGATTTAAAATAGGCTTAACAATAGGATTTTGTGATTACTAATTGATTTTATTTAAGTTATATTGAATTTGTGTACAAATACATAGTTAACTTAGGAGAATATAATGAGTAAACAAATTTGTAATCCTCTTACAAAATACCATCATGATAAATTTCCAAAACAAAAACAAGCAGCACCTGCTCTACAGTGTGAAATGGATCCGATTCCTGATTGTGGTGAAAAAACCTATCAAGGTCATGGTCGTTTAGAAGGTCGCAAAATGTTAGTAACAGGTGGTGATTCAGGTATTGGACGAGCTGCGGCTATTGCTTATGCAAAAGAAGGCGCTGATGTGGCAATAAATTATCTTCCTTATGAACAAAAAGATGCTGAAGATGTGGCTAAGGTTATAGAAGCTGTTGGTCGTAAAGCGGTATTAATTCCTGGTGATTTAAGTGATGAGGCATTTTGTAAACAATTAGTTGAACAAGCACATCAAAAGTTGGGGGGATTAGATAATTTAACCCTAGTTGCTGGTAAGCAAACGGCTGTGGAAGATATAATGGAACTGACCACAGAACAAATTAAAAAAACATTCGAAATAAATGTATTTTCACTTTTCTGGGTTACTAAAGCGGCTTTAGGGTTTTTAAAACCAGGGTCAACGATTATTACTACTTCCTCTGTTCAAGCTTATCAACCAAGCGGCAATTTATTAGATTATGCGGCAACTAAAACAGCAATTATTGCCTTTACCCGTGGCTTAGCTAATCAGTTAAGCAGCAAAGGTATTCGTGTTAACTGTGTAGCGCCAGGACCAGTTTGGACGCCATTACAAATCTGTGGCGGTCAACCGAGTGACGTTATCCCTGAATTTGGTAAACAAACACCATTACAACGTGCAGGACAACCTGTTGAACTTGCCGGTGTATATGTACATTTAGCTTCTGAAGAGTCAAGTTATACCACAGCTGAAACATATGGTGTAACGGGTGGTATGCATATTAATTAATATTTTTTACAGTAAAAGGGCTTGTAAGAGCCTTTTTACTGCATGTTTAAGTAATTAATTTCCTTTTAAATTAACCACTATTATACAAAACCATAATAGTAACTATACGGAACTTATAACCAATAAGGGCAGAACAATGAGAACATTTAAAGTAATTACTTTGGCAATGATGGGGCTTTTTTTAGTAAATTGTGATAATTCAAAACCAACAGTTAATAATATCAAAGAACAAGTTGCGCAAACGAGTTCAAAGGTTAGCGATAAAGTAGCAGAACTATATGAACAAACCAAATCTGCAACTCAAGATGCCCTCAATAATTTAAAAGATGGTAATTATAGTCTTGCTCAAGATGCAATAATCAAAGGTTTAAGTTTAAAATTACCTTTGGATGTTGATCAAAATTCAACATTAGTCGATGTAACAAAAGGAAACGATATTATTAGTTATAAATATGATGTAAAAAATATAACTAAAGACGCATTTCAAGCTGAAAGCAATCAAAAAAATATTTCAAATGGTTTGCATACCCTTTATTGCAGTAAAGATGCGACTATCAATGCCATAAAATTAGTTTTTCCAAATGGTGCAAGCCATAATTATTATCTAAATGGAGAAAAAGTTTTAACACTTGATTTAAAACCTAGTGATTGTGATGCTAAATAATTTTGTACTTATCAATTATTGTTAATAAAAGGGCCATTAGAGCCCTTTTATTTCAATTGTAAACAAAAATTGCATCATTTTGTTTAAAAAGGAATGAATAATTACGTAAATAATTTTGTGTTTTGTCAATGTGTTATACGCCTGAGTTTGTTTAAATTTGCATTTAAAAAAGGTAGACAAGAAATTTAATTTTTATTTTAAGCATATAGCTAATAATTATTGAGTTTTAGCCGCTATTTTGTACAATAAGCCACACTTTTTTAAAAGTTAGGATGCTTTTTAATTGTGATGTTTTTAATGTAAAACAATTTTTGGCTGCTTAGGTTTATTTATAAAAGTTAACCTGTTTTATAAATTATAAATATGTTGTTATTAGATTGTAATTTTAAATGAGATTAACAGAGAGCAATATTTTATATACATAAACATACTTAAGAAAGTATCTGATAATATTGAAAATATGAATAATTGAGGAATAAATATGAAAGTTATAAAAATAACAACATTAGTTTTAATAAGTCTAGGATTGTTTGGTTGTGATAACAGTGAGCAAGCAAAAAAAGATGAAGTAGAAAAGCTAACTAAAACACAAGAAATAATTATTAGTGATGCGAAAAAATCTCTTCCTTATCAAGTTGATTCCGTAACCAGTTTAGTCGATATTTTTAAAGATGATAATTCTATTAATTATCGATATGTTATTAAGGCATCTAAAGACCAATTACAAATTTCTGAAACAGAAAAAATGACGTCTGAAAATTTGAAGAAAGTTTATTGTACCGACAATCAGCAAGTTAAAGAGTTTCGGGATGCTTTTCCAAATGGCGCTGTTCACAATTATTATATTGATGATGAAAAATTATTTAGCGTAAAATTGACACCTGCTTCATGTAATACTAACTAAAGTTGCTATTTATTAATTTAAATAGTTATCAATATTCTATTATATTAACAGGGCAATAGCCCTGTTTAGTTTTACTCTTTTATTCTAAAGCTTTACCTTTGGTTTCTGGTATGAGAAATACAAAAGCTGCGGCTGATAATAGATACGTAGCGGATAATAGAGCTAATGCGTAGCTAATTGAATACACCGTTGCGAAATAAGCAATTAGAACTTGTGATATACCCGCAATTCCTCGTCCTACATTAAAAATAATATTTTCAGCGCTTGAACGGGCATCGGTAGGATAATGTTCGGCAAGTAGGGCACCGTATCCACCCATCATACCATTAACAAAAAAGCCAATTGCTGAACCAAATATGATTAATATTATCATATCAGTTTGTTGGAAATAGAACCAAATAGATATTGCTGAAATTAAAAGGAATATAATATATGAAGGGCGGCGACCAAATTTATCGCAAAGCCAACCAAAAATTAAAATACCTAATGACATACCAATTGTGGTTGAGATAGTCCAATACAGAGTATCTTTAAATGGTAATTTTAGTTCAGAAGCAATCATACTTGGCATCCAAACCATCAAACCATAAAACCCAAAATTTTGCACCGCACATGCAATTGTTAAACCAATAGTAGTTGCAGTGGTTTTTGGTGTTTTAAACAATTTACCAACCGCAATTTCATTTTTATTCTGATCTTTTAAATTTTGCCAAATTTCTGGCTCTTCTAGACCTTTTCGAGTCCAAGCAACAAATAGTGCAGGTAATACCCCGACGGCAAAAGCCCATCGCCAACCATAAGCTTGTCCAACGAAATTGACTGTTAAAGTAGAAAGGATAATACCAGCTTGAAAACCTAACGCAACAATCGATGTTGCTCGTGAGCGCTTGTGCTTTGGCCAACTTTCTGATACGAGTGTCATACCAATGCCAAACTCACCCCCAAGACCTAAACCACTTAAAAAACGGAAAATTAAAAAACTTTCATAATTGGGGGATATTGCACATAAACCGGTGAATAAAGAAAAGATTAATATAGTCCATGAAAACACGCGTACTCGACCATATTTATCCGCTAAAACACCAAATAAAATGCCTCCCAATACAGCACCAAGTAAGGTTACAGAAGTTAATGTCCCTAGATCGGTTTTGGATAAATTAAAAGAAACCGAAATTAGGCTAAAACAGACACCTAAAATCATCATATCCATGCCATCTAATGCATAACCGACAGTCGATGCAAAAAGCGTTTTCTTTTGGTATGGTGTTGCTTTTTCACTTTCAACCTGCTTGACTGAGTTTGATTCAGTTTTCATGTATACCTCTAGTAATTGAAAATAGATTTTTTGCTAAAAGTTAGCATTTTGTGATGTTTAATTTGCCATTAAACGGGGGGTAATCTAAAGCGGGGCAAAGTATATACTTAAAACTTAAAAAAAGCCAAGTCTAAAGCTTAAAAAGGTTATTTTATCCACCGATTTCATTATCGGCGGATAAATAATATTATTGTTCATCAATAAAATACCAATAGCCTTTATTAACAAAATTAAGTAATACTTGTTGTGTTTCTTCATTTTGTAAATGTTCATAACTGAGTATTTCGTTTTGACAAAGTATATCGATAACAGACATAGGTAAATCTATTTTTTCACCATGAATATAACCAAAATTGCCAACTTTAAGAATTCGGATACTTGGTACACGGAATAATTCTGCTCCTGTTTGTAGGATTGTTTTAAATTCTTCATATTCATAAGGAGGTTCAACAGGGACAATATTAAGCTCGTGCATCGGTAAAGTGATATGTTTACCAAACCAATCGTTAAAAAGATCGGGTGTTTTTATCAAATCAATGATTTGATCTTGTAATTTGGTTAATTCATAAGGTTGTATACGGTAGGGATCTTTAGGTAATTTTAAATTTGGATCTTGGTAAAAAATCCCATTTGGTAAATTATCAATAACATAATCTGCAAAGCCACTAAGCATTTCTTGTGATGTTTGCGTTCTAAAACCAACAGAATAACTTAGTGATTCACCGATTGATACACCATTATGCGGAAAACCAATTGGAATATATAAAATATCACCAGAAGTAATCTCTTCATCAATAATCGGTTGATAATCTTCAACATGTAGTAACGCTTTATGGGCACTGAATTGTTTATAATTAGGATTACGATCACCAACTTGCCAACGTCGACGCCCCATACCTTGAATAATAAAAACATCGTAATTATCGATATGTGGACCTACACCTGCACCTTGTGTAGCATAAGAAATCATTAGATCTTCAAATTGCCATTGTGGGATACATTTAAATGGTTCGACTAAAGTTGCAGCTTGTTCGTGCCAGTGATCAACCGCTTGAACTAATAAACTCCAGTGCTCCTCGCCTAAGTTACTAAAATCATCAAAAGGACCAAATTTAGCATCCCAATTGCCATTTTTATTGGTAACAATTCGGCTTTCAATCTCTTCTTCCATTGCCAACCCGGCAAGTTCATCAGGGGTGATTGGATCAATAAAATGACTAAAAGCTTTGCGTAATATCACTGGCTTTTTTTGCCAATAATTTGTTAAGAAGTCATCCCAATCTATATTTAATTTATTATTCATTTAACACCCCTTGTAAGTTGAATAATTGACAAAAATTGTCGGTTGTATGTTTCGCTATCACTTCTAAAGTAACACCTTTTAATGCCGATAGATAAGTGGCAACTTTTCGCACGTATGCGGGTTGGTTTTCTTTTCCTCGATATGGGACAGGAGCAAGATAAGGCGAATCCGTTTCGACTAAAATACGATCGAGCGGTACATATTTTGCTACTTCCCGTAACGCTTCGGCATTTTTAAAGGTAATGATACCTGAAAAAGAGATGTAGAAACCGATATCCAATAGCTGTTTAGCTGTAGCAATATCTTCTGTGAAACAGTGTAATACACCAGAATGGACATGTTCATCTTTTAATATTCTTAAAGTATCTTCTTTTGCATTACGAGTATGAACAATTACAGGTTTACTTAGTTTTCGTCCTAACCGAATATGTTCTTTAAAATTTTCTTGTTGTTGTTCTAAATTATCTTGTTGATAATAGTAATCAAGACCTGTTTCACCTAAAGCGACAACATTATCCTCTTGAGCTAAGTGTTGAAAGCGATCTGCATCATATTTTTCATCATCTAAATTAAGAGGATGAATTCCACATGAAAAGGAACATTGTTTTTTAAAAGGCATAAGTAGATGCTTCATCGCTTCATAGCCTGACAATGTTGTTGCCACGCTTAAGCAATGTTTAACATCATTATTTATAGCTTGTTGTAAAATATCTTCGATAGTTTTACTTTTTAAATCTAAACTATCTAAATGACAGTGAGAATCAATTAAAAACATAATAATCTCTTTTTATTTTTAGGAATGTTGTTCAAAATCACGGACGGGTTTTATGGTTGACCAGGAACGACAAGCAGGGCAAAGCCAATAGATAGTATTAACAGTAAAACCACATTTTTGGCATCGATAATTCGGGACAGCTTTTATTTGTTCACCAACCATATTACGTAATAATAAAAGGCTTTTTTTGGCTTTCCCTTGCTCGGCATCGGCTACGTGATAATCCATTAATCGGTAAAATCCTTTTAAATTAGGATGCTTTAATAATTCTCGGTACATATAGTATTGGGCTGAATCAAGCCCATTTTGTTTTTCAATAATGTCAGCTAACATTAGTTCAGCCACATTACCTGTGTCTTTATCGACACACAATTGTAAAAACTGTTTAAATTCTTCTTGCTTATTCAATTTGTTATAGCATTCATTTAATAAAGGTAATGCTTCACCAATGAATGCTTTATCTTGCTGTAATATCTGTTTAAGTGATTCAATGGCTTCTTCTGTTCTGTTTTGCACTATCAATATTCGACCTAACATTAATGATGTGCGGGCGCAATTTGGATCCGCTGCTGCTGATTTTTGTAATAAGCTATATGCTTTATCGAGATCATCATTGGCAATTGCGAGGGATGCTAACTCACAATAAAATTGAGCAATGTATATTTTGTATTTTTCGTTGCCAAGTTTGACCAGTTTAGTTGCAGCATTAATTGCGTTAATCCATTCACTGGTGGATTGATAAATAATGATAAGTTGTTGTAGGGCATTTTGTTGAAAATCTTCTTCATCAATGAGTTGCAAAAACATCTCTTCTGCACGGTCATAGAGTCCAGCCCCCATATAATCACGACCTAATTGCTGGATGGCTAAAAGACGTTGTTCAAATGTCAACGAGGAACTTTCCATTAATGCTTGATGAATTCGTATGGCTCTATCGATTTCACCTCGAGAGCGAAATAAGTTACCTAATGTTAGATGAGCTTCAAGCGTACCTTCGTCTTCTTTAAGCATATCTAAGAAAAGATCAACCGCTTTATCTTTTTGGTTAGACAAGAGAAAATTAAGACCATCTACATATTCACGTGACAATCGATTAGATTGATTGATATATTTTTGTTTTGCATTTCTGTCGCCCATATACCAGCCGTAAGCGGCAGCAATAGGTAACAACAGAAATAACAGTTCAAACATAATATTTATTCTTGATTGATTTTAGTTAAACTTAATTTTTGATGATCTGTTAGGTTATCATCATACTTTTTTTGTAATTTATTCAATTTTCGTTTAGTGGATGAATGTTGTAGCTTAGAAATTATGACAAGAATCCCTGTTAATATTGTACCTACAATAAAGCCAGAACCAAAAAATATAGCTAAAAGAACTGATAATCGGAGTTCTGTTTTAGCAAACAAATAATTGAAAGACACAACTTCACCGTTAAATGCACCTAATGCTATAGATATAGTGAAAATAGCAGTTATCAATATAATTGATATAACAAATTTCATAATAATGACCTTTATATTTTTTTAATTTTACTTAAACGTCTATATAACCTTAAACATTTTTACAAAATATCAGTTGAAAAATTATCTATCTACTATATGCCATTTTCGTGAATAAAAATAGCATATTAATGAAATGATCCAAGCAAGTGTAATACCCAATAATAAATCAATCGGGCTATGCATACCTAATGCTAATCGACTAATTTCAATTAATAATGCCCATACAATAATTGCGTTAACAATAATATAGTGACGTCTAAATCCTAATAATGTTATTGCAAGAAATGCCCATGTCGCCGAAAATAAAGTATGTCCAGAGGGTAGCGAATAGCCTGTTTCACTTTGCCAATGCTTACCTAACCATTTCGGAATGGTAGTTGAATTACTTAACTTTTCAGAAATAATTTTTTGTTTTTCTGATTTAGGTAATAAATAAAATTGTTTGTCGCTAAGATGAAATTCTTTTGCCATCCAAAGTACATAAGGTCTTGATTCTGCTGTTTGAGATTTTATAATGGTTTTGACTATTTGCCCACCTAATATTGCACAAACTAGACAAAACCATAATGCAATAATCTTTGTTTTGGTTTTGTTGGGTAATAAATAACAAAATACCATAAAAAAAATGGTTGATGTAATAATCGCCCAAGGAAAACTTGCAGTTTCTGTTATAAAGAAAAAATATTTTGATGTATTATTTAATGATTCTGGTTGCCAATGCCAATTTATGGCTATAATAACTAATGGTACTACTAACATAATGGCTAAAGGTGCCATTGTTTTTTTTATTACAAACCCCATTTATAGACTCAATTTAACACTAATTGCTAAATAGTTTAGCATGGAAGATAGCTTTTTTTAAAAGTCTATTTATGTTTTATTTAAACGGAGATGATAATGCAATTAAAACATGTTGCACAAGCAAAATTACCAACACCATGGGGATGTTTTACTATTGTTGGATTTGAAGAAATTGCAACAGGGAAAGATCATGCAGCTTTAGTATTTGGCGATATATCTGGCGATGCTCCAGTTCTGACTAGAATTCATTCAGAGTGTTTAACTGGGGATGCTTTGTTCAGTTTGCGTTGTGACTGTGGCTTTCAGTTAGAAGCAGCTTTAAAACAAATAGCTAAAGAAGGTCGCGGAATTTTAATTTATCATCGTCAAGAGGGCCGTAATATTGGCTTACTAAATAAAATCAGAGCTTATGCGCTACAAGATAAAGGCTTTGATACTGTTGAAGCCAATGAACAATTGGGTTTCGCGGCTGATGAACGTGATTTTACTTTGTGTGCTGATATATTAACTTTACTTGATGTATCACAAATTCGTTTATTGACGAATAATCCTGAAAAAATAAAAGTCCTTGAACAGTCAGGCATTAAAATTTTACAAAGAGTGCCATTAGAAGTTGGAGAAAATCCAAATAATGAACATTATTTAGAAACAAAAGTGAATAAAATGGGACATTTATTGCATTTACATCATGGTAATTGCAATTGTAATCATTAGCCAATAACACTGAAAAGAATCGATTTAATTTAACTAAACCTCAAAAAATATTTTTTTCGAGGTTTTTTTATATTTTAGAAATAAAGATCTATTTTTACCTTTATGATTATTCGTTATCACAGCGAAGTACACCACCATTGGCGATCTGATCTTTTGATATTTCGTGCATAATGATTTGTACAGCTTCTGGTTTACAATTAAGCGTTTCAGCGATTGCTGCTGTTACACGTTTTGCCATTTCCCTTTTTTGTTCTACTGTACGACCTTCTAAAAAGTCAATAACAACATTTGGCATAAAAATCTCCTAGTGATTAATGTTAGCAAGCTGTTCGTCGGTTAAAGCGATTTCTTCATTACGGCAGATACCGATACCTGATTGTATAACTTTTTCTGCAATGGCTTTAGCTTCATCTAATGAATGCATTTTATAGGTACCACATTGGTACTCATTAAGTTCAGGAATTTGATTCTGCGATTTAACTCCTAAAACATCTTGCATGGATTTTAACCACGCATCAACAACTAACGATTCATCTGGTTTACCTATAAGACTCATGTAAAAGCCAGTACGGCATCCCATTGGCGAAATATCAATAATTTCGACTTGTTTACTATTGAGGTGATCACGCATAAATCCAGCAAATAAATGCTCTAAGGTATGGATCCCTCTTTCAGGTAATAGTTCTTTATTGGGAATGGTAAAACGCAAATCAAACACTGTTATGTTATCGCCTTTTGGCGTTGCCATAGTTTTGGCAACTCGAACAAAGGGAGCTTTCATTTTGGTGTGATCAACTTTAAAACTATCTAGTAATGGCATAACTTTCTCCTTATTTGGTATTCGTTATTTTAATCAATTCAACCTCGATAACCAATATTTTTTATGTTTACTCGGCAAGTAAATTTAACATTTCTTGCTCATCAATGACTTTAATTCCGAGTTCTTGGGCCTTATCTAACTTAGAGCCGGCTGCTTCTCCGGCTATGACAAGATCGGTATTTTTAGATACACTGCCTGTCACTTTAGCCCCAAGTTGTTTTAATTTATTCTTTGCTTCGTCTCTTGTTAAAACCGATAGCGTACCCGTTAATACGATTGTTTTACCTGAAAATGGGGAATCAACAATCGTTGTCTGAGCTTGAGGCGTAATATCTTGCCAATGAATATTTATTTCTTCATTGGTTAATTGCTCAATCACATTTCGGTTATGAGGTTCTTGAAAGAAATCAATGATACTTTCAGCAATAACCACACCAATATCATTTACTGTTTGTAGTTGTTCAAGAGAGGCGTTTTCGATTGCCGATAAACTCCCAAGTTGGTTAACTAAGTTTTCCGCAGTGACTTCACCAACATTAGGGATACCAAGCGCAAATATAAATCGGCTTAATGTGGTATTTTTAGAAGCATTTAACGCATTTAATAAGTTATTGGCAGATTTTTCGCCAATTTTATCTAATGAACACAGGGTAGGCAGATTAAGTTTATAGAGATCTGCTGGAGTTTTAACATAATCTTTATCGACTAATTGTTCAATAATTTTATCACCCATCCCATCTACATTCATTGCCCGTCGAGAAACAAAATGTTTTAAGGCCTCTTTGCGCTGTGCTGGGCAAATTAATCCTCCTGCACAGCGTGAAATCGCTTGTCCTTCATCTCGAACAATTAATGAACCGCAAATAGGGCAATGAGAGGGAAAAACAATTTCTTTTGTATCAGTAGGTCTTCGATCTAATAAGACTGCAACAATTTTAGGGATGACATCACCCGCTCGACGTACAGTTACATAATCACCTTCCCGTATACCTAATCGGGCTATTTCGTCACTATTATGTAGTGTAGCGTTACTGACAATAACTCCAGCAACAGAAACAGGCTTAAGTCTTGCTACGGGTGTAATTGCTCCAGTGCGCCCAACTTGAAAATCCACTTTATTTAATTGTGTTACTTCTTCTTGAGCCGGAAATTTAAATGCTGTTGCCCAGCGCGGAGCACGTGCAACAAAGCCAAGTTCATTTTGTAGTGCAATACTATTAACTTTAATGACAACACCATCAATATCAAAATCTAATGACATACGCTGTTCACCGATTTGTTTAAAATAGTCTAAAGCAGCTTGGGCTCCTTGTCGTTTTTCTACTTTATCACTAACAGGTAATCCCCATGCTTTAAATTGCATTAAACGATCATAGTGAGTATCAGGTAGAAAACTACCTTCAATAATACCAACGCCATAGCAGTAAAATGATAACGGTCTTTTAGCAGTAATTTTAGGATCTAATTGTCTTAATGAACCAGCAGCGGCATTACGGGGGTTGGCAAATATTTTTTCGTTTCGTTTTTCTGCATCAGCATTAAGTTTGGCAAAACCTTTATGAGTCATAAATACTTCGCCCCGTACTTCTAAACGGGCAGGGATATTTTCACCAATTAATACTAAAGGAATGGTTTTAATTGTCCTTACATTTGCAGTGATGTCTTCTCCAGTTGTGCCGTCGCCACGTGTAGCCGCTTTTGAGAACTTCCCGTTTTCATACAATATACTCACAGCCAAACCATCAAGTTTTAGTTCACAGCAATATTCAACTTCATCGTTTTCATTAAGATGAAGACGATCTTTAATTCTCTTATTAAAGGCAATAAAACTCGACTCATCAAAAACATTATCAAGTGAAAGCATAGGTAATTCATGTTTGATTGAAGCAAATTGGGCTAAAGGCGCACCGCCAACTCGTTGGGTTGGAGAGTCAGTTGTAATTAGATTTGGAAACTGTTGCTCTATCTTTTGCAGTTGTTTTATTAATTTATCATATTCAGAGTCAGGGATCTCTGGAGCATCAAGTACGTAATAGCAATACTCATGATGTCTGATTAAATTTCGCAGTGAAGTCAATTGTTCTATGATATCTTCAATCGAATCTGATTGAATAGCTGAATGTTCTGTTTTAGTTGATAGTGGCATGATAATGGGCTCTTAAATTAAAACGTAGCTTATAGGAAAATCATCAAAATTGCTTAATTAATGAAGTATACAGTTATTAAATCAATTCATAGCTGCATTATATAAATTTTTGTTTCTAGCCACCAAATAGGATTGGTGGCATTTTATTAAAGAATTGTTGAAATTTTTTGCGATTAAATTTCGTTACAGGCTTTTTTAATACGATTTTTATAACTATCAATTTTTTGTGGTGTTAGCATACGATGTTCATCATCTAAAACCACACCATTAACATCATCGGCTATACGTTGTGCTGTTTGTAGCATTAATTTGAAATTTTGTTGGTTGTTGCCTTCGGTAGGCGCAACCATGAAAATAGAGACACCAGGAGTGGTAAATTCATGCATTGTTTCAGGATCTAAGTATCCAGGAGTGACCATATTGGCTAAACTGAACAGCACAGGCCCATTACCTGCGGGATCAACATGGCGATGAAATATTCTCATATCACCAAACTGGAAACCTGATTGCATAATACTTGCTAAAAGTACATCTCCTTGTAATAAATTACCATTAATTCCTTTTATATTTAATATAATAATTTCTGTTTTGTCTTCGTCGAATTTATTTAAACTACTTTTCTGAGTTTTACTATCTTTTGCTGGTGCCTGCGGATTATTATCGGTTTTCTCTTCGTTATTTTGAGTAGTTTGCTGTGGTTGTTTTTTTGTTTGTAATTTTTTATCGTCGAAAGAATCGTTCTTTATTTTAATAATTGGTTTCGATTCACCGATAGTTTCATCATTAATTTGTTCTTCATCATTATTTACAAATAGCTCTTCTTGCTGAGGAGGAACTTCCTCAACTGGCTCTTTAGGTGTATTATCTTGGTTTTCAATATTTTTTTTATTTTTAGTGATCAAAATTACATCATCTTCAATTACATCAATGAAGTTATTTTCAAGTTGTTGGGCATTTGTCTGATTTTTTTTCCGTTTTTCTGAACCAAAAGAATAAAGTTCCCTTTTATTGATCCAAAAACCATGAATCAATAGAGCTATAATGACTAAGGATGCAACAACAATTAGAACAATACGTAAATTATCCATAATAACCATCTCAGAATTAAATTGAATATAGAGTCAAATCATTCAACATTGAAAAATTGAATAAAATGATGACGGAGTACAACAAATGTAAATTGAAACCACTTGAACGATACTTCCTATACATAATAATATTAGTATAGCATTTTATTTTAGCTTTTTTATAGCACAAAAAATCAATTAGCCTATAATACTTTTTTAAAAAAAGAATCATATTTAATAATATAATTTTTTTCTGATCATATTCCAGTTTTGTTGTTTTTAGAACTCTGTGCTATTAACCTGTAAAGATACTTACATTTTGTGTATTTTTTTTGTAAAATCGCTCGTTACTTTTGAATATAATTAATTCATTGTTATCTAAATAATTATTAAGTTACCGAGGTTATCTTATATGAGATTTAATAAGCTGTTACTTACTCTGCCAATGGCATTAACTAGTCTATTGTTATTAACAAGTTGTGATAATAATCAGTCACAAAATGGTAATGGCCAATTGCCTAAGGTAACCGTGTTTAAAGTGGAGCCTTTAAATTACACACTGAAAATAAATCTACCAGGGCGAGTTGTTGCATCACAAATAGCAGAAATAAGACCACAAGTTAGTGGAATTGTTTTGAATCGAGAATTTGAAGAAAGTTCAGATGTTAAAGCAGGGCAATCACTCTATCAAATCGATCCTGCCATTTATCAAGCTAATTATGATAGTGCTGTTGCTAGTGTAGCAAGTGCAAAAGCTAATGCTAATATTGCACAACTTACTTTAAAACGTTATGCGGGCCTATTAAATACAAAATCTATAAGCCAACAAGAATATGATAAAGCGGCTGCGGATGCTAAACAAGCTGATGCAAGCGTATTGGTTGCTCAAGCGGCAGAACATGCTGCTAAAGTTAATTTAGATTATACTAAAGTATACTCACCAATTGATGGCTACATTGGTAAATCAAGTGTGACTGAAGGGGCTTTAGTGTCAGCTGGACAACCAACACCACTTGCATTAGTGCAACAACTTGATCCTATTTATGTTGATATGACAGAAGCAGCGACACGTTATAATAAATATCTACAAGATGAAAACATTATTTATGAGCCAGCCAAAGGGAATAATGTGGAACTCTATTTTAATGATGGTTCAAAATATGCACTTCCAGGTAATGTTAAATTTTCAGATATGACTGTTAATGAAACAACCGGAACCGTAACACTACGATCTCAATTTGCTAACAGTGAAAGCAAAATTTTACCAGGTATGTTTGTTAAACCTCAATTGACATTAGGAACTATAAAAAATGCAGTGTTAGTACCTCAACAAGGTGTTACAAGTAACCAAAAAGGTCAATATACCGCTAAAATTTTAAAACCAGATAATACGGTTGAATATCGTCAAGATATTAAAGTTTATACAGGAATCAGTGGTTATTGGGTAGTGACTAGCGGTATCGATATTGGTGAACAAGTTATCACCACAGGTCTACTTAATTTGACTGCCGTTGAATCAGGTGTGACTATGCAAGCAGAAGTTGTTGGTGAGCCTACTACTCTTTCTCAAGAACAGTTAGATAACATCATCAATAACAATATAAAATAAAACAGGGGTAGATTTAATTATGGCTAAGTTTTTTATTGATAGACCTGTTTTTGCATGGGTAATTGCTATCATGATGATGCTGGGCGGTGCTTTATGTATTAAGCTACTAGCTGTTGAACAGTATCCTGATATTGCCCCACCTGCTGTTACTGTTTCTGCAGTTTATCCAGGTGCTGATGCGCAAACTATTGAAAACACTGTTACGCAATTAATTGAACAAAACTTAACTGGTTTGGATAATTTAATTTATATGAAATCAACCAGTAGTGCTCAAGGTGTGGTTCAAACTACTTTGACTTTTGCTCCTGGAACAAGTCCTGATTTTGCACAGGTACAAGTTTTAAATAAAGTAGAAAGTATTAAATCACGTTTACCAGAAAGCGTTCAAAAAAATGGCGTGTCAGTTGCTAAAAATAATACTAACTTCTTAAAAGTTATTGGTTTCTACTCCACTGACCCTCAAAAAACTCAAGCAGATATTGCTGACTTTATTTATTCTACAGTACAAGATCCTATTCGCCGTGTGCAAGGGGTAGGGGATACTCAGTTATTTGGTTCTGAATATGCAATGCGTGTTTGGTTAGATCCAAACAAACTGAACTATTTTAATTTATCTATTGAAGAAATTACCGCTGCTATTCAAGCGCAAAATGCGCAGGTTACTGCTGGACAACTTGGTGCTTTACCAGCAACGGAAGGGCAAGAACTTAATGCGACAATTACTGCTCAATCACGTTTAAAAACACCTGAGCAATTTCAAAATATTTTAGTCCGTGTTAATACTGATGGGTCAAATGTTTTATTAAAAGATGTGGCAAAGGTTGAGATTGGTGCTGCTGACTATAACTTTCTTTCTCGTTATGATGGTAAACCTTCCGCTGGATTAGGTATTTATTTGGCGACAGGCGCTAATCAATTAGATACTTCAGCACAAGTTGATGAAAAGATCCAGGAATTGTCTCAAATTTTTCCGGAAGACATTAAATTTGCGTATCCTTATGATACAACTCCTTTTGTTAGATTATCTATTAATAACGTAATTCATACATTAATCGAAGCAATTATTTTGGTTGTTATCGTAATGTACGTATTCTTACAAAATCTTCGTTCTACACTTATTCCAACTATTACTGTACCTGTCGTATTGTTAGGTACTTTTGCAGTTTTATATATTTGTGGATTTACTATCAATACGTTATCCATGTTTGCTATGGTTCTTGCCATCGGTCTTCTGGTCGATGATGCCATCGTAGTTATCGAAAACGTTGAACGTATTATGCATGATGAAGGTCTATCCCCTTATGATGCAACCGTTAAATCAATGGAACAAATTACTTCTGCATTAGTTGGCATAGCCGTAGTACTTTCAGCTGTATTTGTACCAATGGCATTTTATGGTGGTGCAGCAGGGGGAATTTATCGCCAATTCTCTATTACAATTGTAACTTCTATGTCTCTATCAGTTGTGATGGCAATTGTATTAACGCCTGCACTTTGCGCGCAAATTTTAAAAGCACCATCGAAATCTAAAGTTAAGAAAACAACTTTTGGTGAAAAACTCGTAACCATAGCGCCATTTAGTTGGTGTTCAGCTGGAACTAAATGGTTTTTTGATAAATTTAATAATATATATAATAAAAGTTTGCATGTTTATGAGAAAGGTGTAATTAAATTTATTCGTTATCCAGTTATTTCATTTATTTGCTATGTCTTAATTGTTGTAGGTTTAGTATTTGGATTTAACCGTTTACCAACTGGTTTCTTACCAAATGAAGATCAAGGAGTATTGATTGTTCTGGTTGAATTACCACCAGGGTCTACATTAGAACAAACAATGGGCGTGCTTAATAAAACTTCTGACTTCTATATGACGCAAAAAGCCGATTCAGTGAGAGAAATTTTCACCGTTGCTGGTTTTAGTCTGGTTGGGCGTGGACAGAACATGGGGCTTGGCTTTATTCGATTAAAAGATTGGGATGAGCGAAAACGCCCAGATCAAACAGTTGATGCCTTAGTTGGCAGTGGTTGGGGATTTGCTTCAACGATTACTGATGGCCGTGTCATTATCACCAATGTTCCAGCAGTACCATCACTAGGTATGGCCAATGGTTTCTCTTATATGTTAAAAGATTCGGCTGGTCTTGGTCATGATGCTTTGATGGGCGCATTTTTCCAACTATTGAGCCTAGCTGCACGTGAGCCTCAATTACAGCAAGTTCGCCCAGGTAGTATGTTAGATGTTCCACAATATAAAATTAATGTGGATTTTGAAACTGCTCAAGCTCTTGGCGTGGCTGTGAGTAGTGTTAATACAGTACTTTCAACTGCATTAGGTTCTGCTTATATTGATGATTTTGTTTACAATAACCGCGTTAAAAAGGTTTATTTACAATCTGATGCGGCTTATCGAATGCTACCTGATGATTTCAGTTTTTGGCATGTAAAAAACCAAAAAGGTGAAATGGTACCTTATGATGCTTTTGCAACCACAACAAAAAGTTATGGTTCTCCATCGCTTGTTCGGTACGATGGTGTAGCTGCAATGGGAATTAGTGGTGCGGCAGCGCCTGGCTTGAGTTCTGGTCAAGCTATGGCAGTAATGGAAGAATTATCTAACCAGTTACCGAAAGGTTTCTCGTTTGACTGGACTGATATTTCATATCAAGAACGTCAAACAGGTTCTCAAACTACAACACTCTATATTATTTCACTTATTGTTGTATTCTTATCATTAGCTGCTTTATATGAAAGCTGGACAGTACCGATTTCAATCCTATTTGTTATCCCATTAGGTATTATTGGTACCGTATATGCGACCATGTTTAGGGGCCTTGATAATGATATTTATTTTATCGTAGGTCTATTAACTACGATGGGATTATCTGCTAAGAATGCTATTTTGATAGTGGAATTTGCTAAAGATGCACTCGAAAGAGAAGGTAAGTCATTGATTGATGCAACGTTAGAGGCTTGTCGTTTACGTTTACGTCCAATTCTAATGACATCATTTGCGTTTATTTTAGGTGTATTACCATTAGCACTAAATACTGGTGCTGGATCTGCTAGCCAAAATGCAGTAGGTACAGGGGTAATCGGTGGAATGATAACGGCAACATTTTTAGCGATATTCTATGTTCCATTATTCTTCTTGTTTGTAACCAAACTGTTTACTAAACATAAGAACAAAGTCGTTTTACCATCTAACTATGATAGTAATACCAAAAATAGTTAATCAAAGTTAACGAATTATTAATATAAGATAAGTTAAAAGCACCAATAGTATTGGTGCTTTTTTTATGCAAGTTATCATTGATTATTTAATTAATGATTCAGTTTAATATCCTTTAAGGAATGATTAAGCTTGAGAATGGTTATTTATTTGCTATGCCAAAAGTGATTTGCGTTGAAAGGATATAAGAACTGATTTATTTATGCGATTTGATTAATAGTTGACTCATATGAGCATGGGTAATGGCTATAGCTAATGCGTCTGCAGCATCGGCTTGAGGACTTGCAGGTAACTTAAGTAATAATTTAACCATATGCTGCACTTGTTTTTTGTCGGCAGCACCAGTCCCAACTACACTTTGTTTGACTAAACGCGCCGCATATTCAAAAACAGGTAGGTCATTGTTTACCGCTGCCACAATTGCTGAACCTCTTGCTTGACCTAATTTTAATGCAGAATCGGCATTTCGTGCCATAAATACTTGTTCAATAGCAAACATATCAGGTTGGAATTGTAAAATAATTTCACTCACACCTGCATATATGCGTTTTAAACGGGTAGGAAGATCATCAACTGCAGTACGAATACATCCGCTGCCAAGGTAAGTAAGTTGTCGTCCCGTTTGACGAATTACTCCGTAACCTGTCAAACGAGAGCCTGGATCGATGCCAAGAATAATGGCCATTAGAGCGTTGCTGCAACCTCGTCAGAAACTTCACCATTATGATAAACTTCTTGAACATCATCACAATCTTCAAGCATATCAATAAGACGAAGTAATTTAGGTGCAGATTCAATATCAAGATCAACTTTAGTTGCTGGGATCATAGATACTTCTGCTGCTTCTGATACTAAACCTGCTGCATCAAGAGCATCTTTAACTTCACCAAATGATTCAGGTGTCGTAAACACATCAATTGCACCATCGTCATAGGTTACGACATCATCAGCTCCAGCTTCAAGCGCCGCGTCCATTACTTGATCTTCATCAGTACCTGCTGGGTATGAAATAACGCCTTTTTTCGTGAATAAATATGAGACTGAACCATCAGTACCTAAATTACCGCCAGTTTTTGTAAAAGCATGACGAACTTCAGAAACAGTACGGTTACGGTTATCACTTAAGCATTCAACCATTACCGCAGTACCTGCTGGTCCATAACCTTCATAGATGATTGTTTCCATATTTGTATCATCTTCACCGCCCACACCACGAGCAATAGCTCTATTCATGGTATCTCGAGTCATGTTGTTCGATAATGCTTTGTCCATAGCAGCACGTAGACGAGGATTAGACGCTGGATCGCCACCACCAAGTTTAGCTGCAGTTACAAGTTCGCGAATAATTTTGGTAAAGATTTTACCGCGTTTTGCATCTTGTGCTGCTTTGCGGTGTTTGGTATTGGCCCATTTACTATGACCTGCCATAAAATTCTCCAGATAAATAATTTAAAATCGGTGTATTTTAGCAAACTTTAACTAAAAATTCATTATCAATATGTGTATAAGTTATACCAATAGTTAAGTCAAAATTTTGAAAATGTTACAACGCATTGTTTCATTGAACACATCATTTAGAATGATTTTATTTAACAGAAAAATCAAACCATTAACTTAAATTATTGCAGGTTTGATTCATTAAATGAATTTCATGCCGTGTATGAATATTGATCGAGATCACAAGTTTGAATTTTAAACATTGCAAGAAACTCTTATTCGTTACAAGATTATGTATCGAAACGTTTCGATATTTCTTGTTAACTATCTTTAAAAGGGATTTGTTATGCGCAAAGGCCAACTATTTAATTCTGATATTTACCAAGTACTATCTAAAATGGGGCACACTGATCAAATTGCAATCGGGGATGCGGGCTTACCTATACCTAATACGACCTTACGAATTGATTTGGCACTTACTTATGGTATCCCATCATTTATGCAAGTTTTCGAATTAATTTCACAAGAGATGCAAATAGAAAAAGTAATACTTGCTACAGAAATCCAAGAAAAAAATCCTCAAATTTTGGCAGAAATTATAGAAAGAATCAGCCAGATTGAACAAATTCAGAACAATAAAATAGAAATTATTTATTTTCCTCACGAAATGCTAAAAAAACAAACGCATCATTGCAAAGCCGTTATCAGAACGGGTGAGTGCACACCATTTGCAAATATTATTTTGCAATCAGGTGTCATTTTTTAAATGTTGTTTCAAAAAGGTTTGTTTTAATTAAGCGATGAGGAATTTATGCACAATAATTTATTACAGCTTATTAATATTCATAAATCTTTTCCCGGTGTAAAAGCCTTAACAGGCGCAAATTTAAATGTTCGAGCTGGTCAAGTAATGGCATTGATTGGTGAAAATGGCGCCGGAAAATCTACCCTAATGAAAGTGTTAACTGGAATTTACTCAAAAGATGAGGGTGAAATTATTTACTTAGGTAATAAAGTAAATTTTAAAGGACCAAAATCATCACAAGAAGCAGGTATTGGCATCATTCATCAAGAGTTAAATTTAATACCACAACTTACTATTGCCGAAAATATATTTTTAGGTCGAGAGTTTACTAATAAATTTGGCTGTATAGATTGGAAAAAAACATATGACCAAGCTGACAAATTATTATCTGAACTACATTTAACTTATGATAGTCGTAAGCTTATTAGTGAGTTATCGATAGGTGAACAGCAGATGGTTGAAATCGCTAAAGTACTTAGCTTCAATTCCAAAGTTATCATAATGGATGAACCTACCGATGCGCTTACCGAAACAGAAACGGCATCATTATTTGAAGTTATTCACAAACTAAAACAGCAAAATTGTGGAATTGTTTATATTTCTCATCGATTAAAAGAAATTTTTGAAATCTGTGATGACGTTACTGTTTTGCGAGATGGACAATTTATTGGCGAAAAGAAAGTTGAGCAACTTGATGAAAATTCCCTTATTGAAATGATGGTTGGACGAAAACTTGAAGAACAATATCCTCGTATCAATAAAGAACATGGAGAGGTAACACTGCAAGTTAAAAATTTAACTGGTGCAGGAGTGAACAATATCAGCTTCAAACTTCACGAAGGCGAAATACTTGGGATTTCAGGCTTAATGGGGGCAGGGCGAACTGAATTAATGAAAATGATTTATGGTGCCAATCCAGCGAAGTCTGGCTCTATTATACTTAAAGGAAAAACAATAAAAGTGAATTCGCCGTTAGATGGTTTAAAATACGGCATTGTCTATATTTCTGAAGACAGGAAAAGAGATGGACTGATTTTAGGTATGTCCGTTAAGGACAATATGTCACTCAATGCCTTAAATTATTTTGCTAATCACTTTGGTAAATTACAACTTAAAAATGAGCAACAAGCCGTTGAGGATTTTGTTAGCTTATTTAACATCAAAACACCCTCAATTAACCAAATTATTGGGCTCTTATCAGGTGGTAATCAACAAAAAGTCGCTATTGCTAAAGGATTAATGACTCGACCAAGTATCTTAATTTTAGATGAACCAACGCGAGGAGTCGATGTAGGTGCTAAAAAAGAGATATACCATCTGATTAATCAATTTAAACAGCAGGGTTTGAGCGTTATCTTAGTTTCATCTGATATGCCTGAGATATTAGGTATGAGCGATAGAATTTTAGTTATTTATGACGGAACTGTGACTGGCGAATTTTCAATTGGTGACGTGACACAGGAAAAACTTATGGCTGCTGCCGTTGGAAAATTACAGGAGAGAGTCGATGTTGCAAAATAAAACGTTCAAGAATTTTTTAATTGAGCAAAAATCATTAGTAACATTACTTATTTTAATTGCAATTGTTTCATGCTTAAGTGATAACTTTTTTACTTTAAATAACTTTTTCAATATTTTACAGCAAACATCCATTAACGCGATCATTGCGGTAGGTATGACTTTAGTAATTTTAACCTCCGGTATTGATCTTACAGTAGGTTCTACCTTTGCTTTAGCTGGTGCTATCACGGCTTCTTTAGTTGGTTCAGATATCTCCCCCTTTATTGCGATAGCCTTATCCTTAGCATTAGGATCGTTATTAGGTGCTTTTTCAGGTCTGATCATTGCAAAAGGTAAAATACAAGCATTTATTGCTACGCTGGTTATGATGCTCATTTTACGTGGAGTAACACAGGTTTATACAAAAGGTAGCCCAATATCGACGGGTATGAATGATAATTCAGAACTTTTCGAGTGGTTTGCTTTTGGTCGGGTTTTTGCGATTCCTGTGCCAATTATCATTATGGCGATGGTATTTATTGTTGCATGGTACTTATTAAAATATACCCGTTTAGGTCGTTATATTTATGCTTTAGGTGGTAATGAAGCTGCCACAAAACTCTCAGGGATTAATGTTGATCGAGTCAAAATTACGGTTTATGCACTTAGTGGGTTACTTTGCGCATTAGCTAGTACCATTGAAGTTGCAAGACTATCATCGGCACAGCCTACTGCTGGTACTGGTTATGAAATGGATGCGATTGCTGCAGTTGTTCTTGGTGGCACGAGCATGTCTGGTGGTAAAGGTAAAATTATAGGTACATTAATTGGTGCATTAATATTAGGTTTTTTAAATAATGGTCTCAATATGTTAGGTGTGGATGCTTATTATCAAATGATCGTAAAAGGTGTGGTGATTTTATTAGCTGTGTTAGTTGATAAAAAAACCAATAAATAGTTTCTTATTTTGGGAGAGGGTTATGAAATTTAAAAAAATTATTACTGCAGTTACAATTGTAACTTTAAGTCTAACCGTTAGTTTTCAAGCTTCAGCGAAAGACAATCTTGCCTTAGTTGTTTCAACACTGAATAATCCTTTTTTTGTAACACTAAAAGAAGGAGCGGTACAAAAGGCTAATGAATTAGGTTATGACTTAGTGGTACTCGATTCGCAAAATAATCCAGCAAAAGAGTTAGCGAATGTTGAAGATACTATCGTAAAAGGCGCTAAAGTCATTTTAATTAATCCAACTGATTCAGATGCGGTCGGCAATGCCGTTTTGGCTGCCAATAAAGCAGGAATCCCAGTAATCACTCTTGATAGAGCAGCCGGAAAAGGTGAGGTTATTAGCCATATTGCATCCGATAATGTTGCTGGAGGTAAAATGGCAGGAGATTTTATTTTTGAAAAACTAGGTGCTGATGCAAAAATAATTCAACTACAAGGCATTGTTGGTACATCCGCATCACGTGAACGTGGTGAGGGATTTGTTCAATCCGCACAAGTGAATAAATTAATTATTTTAACTGCGCAACCTGCTGACTTTGATCGTGCCAAAGGTATGAATGTCATGCAAAATTTACTTACTGCTTACCCAACCTTACAAGCTGTATTTGCCGAAAATGATGAAATGGCATTAGGTGCGGTACGTGCAATTCAAATTGCTGGGCGTAATGATATTTTAGTGGTTGGATTTGATGGCACACAAGATGGAGTTAAATCCGTAGAACGAGGTAAAATGGCAGCAACAGTTGCACAACAACCAGAAAAAATAGGTTCAATGGGTATTGAGATCGCTGATAAAGTGATAAAAGGTGAGAAAGTTGAACAAAAAGTTCCTGTAGAATTAAAATTAATTACTAAATAAAGAGTTAAGGACGCATTATTGCGTCCTATCGCGGTAAAATTTGGAGCGAATTACATGAGTGGTAAAAAACTAATTGTACTGGGTAGTGTTAATGTCGATCATATTTTAAATGTTAATGAATTTCCAAAACCAGGTGAAACATTAGCAGGCAGAGATTACCAAATTTCATTTGGAGGTAAAGGTGCCAACCAAGCTGTAGCTGCAGGTCGTTTAGGTGCCAATATACAATTCATTGCTGCAGTTGGTGATGATGAATTAGGGAAAAAAATAGATCAGCAATTAAAAAATGATCGTATTGATACCCGTTCAGTTGCAACAATCAAAAACGAAAATACAGGTGTTGCACTCATTTTAGTTAATGCTCAAGGCGAGAATCAAATTGCCATTTATGCAGGTGCCAATGCTGCAGTTACACCTGATTATTTACGTGAATTTGAAAATGATATTATACAGGCAGATGCGATTTTAATGCAGCTTGAAACACCTTTAGCAACCATAGAACAAGCAGCTAAATTAGCCAAACGACATAATACTCAAGTGATTTTAAATCCTGCACCTGCGCAGAAGTTATCCGATGATTTGCTTAATCATATTGATATTATTACCCCAAATGAAACCGAAGCTGAACATTTAACCGGTATAAAAATTGTCACTGAACAAGATGCCCAAACTGCATCGGCTATTTTGCATAATAAAGGAATAAAAATTGTCATAATTACGTTAGGTAGTAAAGGTGCGTGGGTAAGTGATTCAGGCAAAGGGGAACTTATCGATGGTTTTAAAGTAAAAGCCATTGATACTATTGGAGCTGGAGATACTTTTAATGGCATGTTAGTCACAGCATTATTAGAAGGTAAATCGCTTAGCCAAGCTATCAAATATGCACATGCTGCAGGGGCTCTGTCAGTAACTAAAGCTGGAGCACAAACATCAGTACCAACGCGTATAGAGGTTGACAATTTTATTCAATTATATAATCAGTAAAAAGAGATCTAACCATTGGCTACGATGAAAGATGTTGCAAATCTTGCGCAAGTTTCTACATCTACTGTTTCTCATGTGATTAATAACGATCGTTATGTTAGCCCTGCTGTACGCGAAAAAGTTGAATTAGCGATTAAACAGCTAAATTATACACCTTGTGCAATAGCCCGTAGTTTAAAGAGTAATAAAACCTATACTATAGGTATGTTAGTTACAACGAGTAATAATCCTTTTTTTTCAGAAGTGGTTCAAGGCGTTGAACGAAGTTGTTATGAGTTGGGTTATAACTTGATTTTATGTAGTACAGAGGGTGATCATAAACGGATGCTTGATAACATTGAGCATTTATTACAAAAACGTGTTGATGGCTTATTAATCATGTGCACTGAAAGCCATTCAAGCCCACAACAGATCTTTACACGTTATCCCAAACTGCCCATCGTCATGATGGATTGGACACCATTAATGGGTATGTGTGATATTATTCAGGATAATTCTTTTTATGGTGCAACTATAGCGACTCAATATTTAATTGAGAAAAATTACAAGGATATTGCTTGTATTACAGGCCCTTTAAATAATACTCAAGCACAATCGCGCCTGCAAGGCTATCGTAAAGCAATGCATGAAGCTAATTTAATCATTCATAATGGTTATGAAGTGCAAGGTGATTTTCGATTTGCATCAGGTATTGTTGCGATGCAATATTTATTAAGTTTGGCTAAACCTCCACAAGCTGTATTTTGTTCTAATGATGCTATGGCTATAGGTGTTTATCAAGCACTTTACCAAAATGGACTTGAAGCAGGAAAAGATATTGCAATTGTTGGTTATGATAATATTGAAATCGCACAATATATGACACCACCTTTAACTACTATTCATCAACCCAAAAAAGAACTGGGTCAATTAGCCGTTGAGATGTTAATAAATCGATTTCATAATCCTAAAGAGCCATTACATAAACGGTCATTAACGCCAATATTGATAAAACGCTTATCCGCTTAGTAAAACAAAAAACGTTGTGACTCACTTTTAATTATTTTATTGTTATAAAAAACGCCTAATAAATAGGCGCTTTCAAAATGTCGTAAATTTATCAAATAGAATAATTAACTCATTCCATATTGTTTTAATTTTTTGCGAAGCGTACCACGGTTGATACCAAGCATGTTTGCTGCGCGAGTTTGATTACCGCGTGTATATTGCATAACCATATCAAGGAATGGGTGTTCAACTTCAGCTAACACTAATTCATATAGATCAGTCGGATCTTCACCATTTAATTGAGATAAATAGTTTTTTAAAGCTTGTTTAACTGAATCTCGCAATGGCTTTTGTGTTATTTGGTCCTGCGAATTTACAGTTGTAAATTTAAGTGCTGCAGCTGTAACGCGTTGTTCTGACATAGTATTCTTAACTCTTTTGGTTGTTTCTAATTTGACTAAAAAATGCTATTAGTGTTTTAACTTGCTCACTTGTATTGCTAAGTACACTAAATAAGCGCCTGAATTGATCGCTATCAGCATAATCCTTGGTATACCAATTTACATGCTTTCTGGCAATCCTCAATCCTTTATATTCTCCGTAAAGCCGATAAAGTTCATCAAGGTGCGATAAAACCACTTGCTCTACTTCATCAATACTTTTACTTTTTTTTAACTGTCCATGTGATAGATAGAATGCAATTTCTTCAAATATCCAAGGCCGACCCTGTGCCGCTCGGCCGATCATTATAGCATCAGCTTGCGTATATTGAAAAACTTCTTTTGCTTGTTCAGGTGTACGAATATCACCATTAGCAATAACCGGAATCGTAACCTTTTCCTTTACTGCCTTTATTGACTCATATTCCGCTACACCATTGAATAAGCAAGCACGGGTACGTCCATGAATAGTAATAGCCTTTATGCCACAATCTTGAGCTATTTGTGCTATCTCTATGCAATTTCTATTATCTTTATTCCATCCAGTCCGCGTTTTCAATGTTACCGGTACATCAACTGCACCGACAACTCTTTGCAAAATTTTTTTTATTAGTTCTGGATACTGCATTAATGCAGAGCCAGCTAACTTTTTATTAACTTTTTTAGCTGGACAACCCATATTGATATCAATCAATTGAGCGCCATGTTTGACATTAAATTCCGCAGCTTTTGCCATCTCATCAGGATCAGACCCAACAATTTGCACAGCCCGAATACCAACATCATCATTTGAGATCATTCTCAATGCAGATTTATCAGTATGCCAAACATCTGAATTTGCTAAAAACATTTCTGAGACTGTCATTCCTGCACCATATCGATAACATAATTTACGAAATGGTTTATCGCTGATTCCAGCCATTGGTGCAGCAATTAAATTATTTTTTAATTTAATTTCACCAATTTTTAGCAAATTAAGGGCGGCTATATTACGCATTTTTTCTCAAACTTAAAAGGGGGTAATGTTAATTTTTTACTTTTTTTTACCAGTGATACGGCACCATTCGTCTTGTTCAACGACAGGATCTAAATCAAAATGTGTTTGATAAGCACTACAAACACTTGATGATTGGGTAGCCAAAATACCAGATAAGCCCAGTTCACCGTGGGATTTCACAAGTTTATTTATTTGTGGCTCAAGCTCTTTTAAAGGACCAGCTAGGATATTTGCAATAACTACATCTGCTTGTAAATTATCAGGAATATCTTTAGCTAAATAAAGTTCTAACTTGTCATTGACACCATTACGTTGTGCATTGTCATTACTAGCTTGAATTGCTTGAGGATCGATATCAATACCAATAACGCGTTTTGCGCCTAATTTTAATGCTGCAATAGCCAATATGCCAGAACCACAACCATAATCAATAACTAATTTATTTTTCAGATCTAAGCTTTCGAGCCAAGTTAAGCATAAGGCAGTAGTCGGATGCGTGCCAGTACCGAATGCTAAACCTGGATCTAACATGACATTAACCGCATTGGGATCAGGAACATCACGCCAACTTGGGCAAATCCAAAGTCGCTGACCAAACTGCATAGGATGAAAGTTATCCATCCATTCTCGTTCCCAATCTTTATCTTCCAATTGTTCAATTTTATAAGAATATTGCTCAAGATTTAATATTGCTTTTAACTCATCTGTATTGGTTTGAGCATCATAAAGGCCCACAACATCCGTATTGCCCCAAAGCTTTGTTTCGCCAGGTAAGGGCTCAAAAACAGGGGTATCATAGGTATCTTGAAATGTAACTGATACCGCACCAGATTGTTCTAATTGTTCGCTAATTTCTTCTGCAAATTCGCTAGTTGTATTAATTCTGAGTTGAATCCAAGGCATAATTTTTTCCCGAGTTGCCAAACATGTTGGCAATTATAAAAACAAATAATCCAATAATCAGTGAAGGAACAATTGGATGGAAAGAGTAAATTTTAATATTATAAGCAGCTAATAGAGTATAGCTAATAGCCCCAGCAAACATTGAGCATAATGCTCCCGTTGCATTGGCATTTTTCCAATATAGACCTAATACCAATGGCCATAAAAATACAGCTTCAAGTCCACCAAAAGCAAGTAAATTTAACCAGATAATCATATCAGGAGGATTCCAAGCCGCTAAAATAAGCAAACCACCAAAAATAATGGTAATGATGATCGACGCGCGGGTTAATATCTTATCACTATAATTGGTATCGGGTTTTATACTTAAAAACAGATCTTTTATTAATACAGATGAAACCTGTAATAATTGAGCATTAATTGTAGACATAATTGCAGCCAATGGTGCAGCTAAAAAGATACCAGCAGCTAATGGCGGCATAACATTAATAATGAGTGTTGGAACGATTTGATCTGGTATCGTTAAATCATCAATAATAGCTCGTCCAAGTGCGCCAGATAGGTGCATAGTTAACATAATAATGGTAACGACAATCGTACCAATAATGATGCCTTGATGCACGGCTTTACTATCTTTATATGCCATACAACGCACAGCAGTATGTGGTAACCCAACCACCCCAAAACAGACTAATATCCAAAAAGAAGTCATAAAAGGAAAGTCCATAAAATTATCTGGACCTTGTGGTGTTAAAAGTGCTGGATTAATTTCATTTAAACGATGAATAATCGCTGATATTCCGCCACCTGCATAAATAATAGCAGTTAATAGCAAAATTGCACCAATAATCATTACTAAACCTTGAAAAGCATCGTTTAAAATGCTTGCTCGAAAGCCTCCAAATGCGGTATAGATAACGGTGCCAACGCCAAAAATCAGTAATCCAATGTCATATGGAATGCCAACTGACGATTCCAACAAACGAGCGCCACCAACAAACTGAACTGTCATAGCGCCAACAAAAGCAATCACTAATGCAATACTGGCAAACCAAACGATAATTTTGCTTTTATAGTGAGCATAAAGCATATCACTTAACGTTATCGCATTATATTTACGTGCCAAAATAGCAAATTTTTTACCCAAAATCCCTAAAGAAAGTAACACGGTAGGCACTTGAATCATCGACAACAATACCCAACCCAGTCCATATTTATAAGCCGCACCCGGGCCACCGATAAACGAACTTGCACTAATATAAGTGGCCGCTAAGGTCATAGCGAGTAAAAAACCGCCCATGGTTCGATTACCAATAAAATAATCGGTAAATTGATTAACTTTTTTACGTTTTGCATAAGCATAAATTGATAATGCAAACACAAAAATAAGATAAATAACCAGAGGTAAAATAATATCTAAATGCATTTTTTAATCACTTAGTTTGCTCTAATGAGATGTTTTTGAATTGAAATTTTACAATGATCCAACACAGTAAAATAAAACCTAATGGGACCATTATGCAAGATAGCTCAAACCACAAAGGAAACCCTAAAAAGCCAATGTTATCCCCGACAAAATAAGCACAAATAATCCACCCAATTAGGTAGATAATGGTCAACAACAGTGATAGTTTAGCTTCTTTATTTGCTTGCTGGTAACGTGGATCCATAATGATTCATAGATGAATTGAAAGTGGCTTAGAGTAAAAGAAAGTGTTTAACTTAGCAAGCATGTTGCAATTTATGCAATATAATATTGTAAATATATCAATTTTCGCAACAAAAAAACTACTATATCATGTTTCATGATTCGAAAATAAACAATTGAACTCATGGAGAGAATGATGTCAAATTATTTTAATACCTTAAATTTACGTGAAAAATTAGAACAATTAGGTCAATGCCGTTTTATGGCTCGTGATGAATTTGCTTCAGAAGCGAATTTTTTAAAAGGTAAAAAAATTGTGATTGTAGGTTGTGGTGCGCAAGGTCTTAATCAAGGTCTTAATATGCGTGATTCAGGATTGGATATCTCTTACGCACTCCGTAAAGAGGCTATTGCTGAAAAACGTGCATCATGGAAAAAAGCAACTGAAAATGGTTTTAAAGTTGGTACATATGAAGAGCTTATCCCTACTGCGGATCTTGTCATTAACTTAACCCCAGACAAACAACACTCAGCGGTTGTTAAAGCTGTACAACCACTAATGAAACAAGGTGCGGCATTGGGTTATTCTCATGGGTTTAACATTGTTGAAGTGGGCGAAAAGATCCGTTCTGATATTACTGTTGTGATGGTCGCACCAAAATGTCCGGGTACCGAAGTGCGTGAAGAATATAAACGTGGTTTTGGTGTTCCGACACTGATTGCTGTTCACCCAGAAAATGATCCAAAAGGTGAAGGTCTAGCAATTGCTAAAGCATGGGCAGCTGCAACGGGCGGACATCGTGCGGGTGTTTTACAATCATCATTTGTTGCCGAAGTTAAATCCGATCTAATGGGCGAACAAACTATTCTTTGCGGTATGTTACAAACAGGTTCACTACTTTGTTTTGATAAACTTGTTGCTGATGGTGTAGATCCTGCATATGCCTGTAAATTATTACAATTTGGTTGGGAAACTATCACCGAAGCATTAAAACAAGGTGGTATAACTTTAATGATGGATCGTTTATCAAACCCAGCTAAATTACGCGCTAATGCTTTAGCGAAAGAATTAAAAGTGATCATGACTGATCTTTATCGTAAACATATGGATGACATCATTTCAGGTGAATTTTCTTCAACGATGATGAAAGACTGGGCAAATGATGATGCTAACTTATTAAAATGGCGTAAAGAAACAGGTGAAACAGCATTTGAAAAAGCTGCAGAATATCAAGGCAAAATTGACGAACAAGCATACTTTGATCAAGGTGTGGTGATGGTAGCGATGGTTAAAGCGGGTGTTGAACTTGCCTTTGAAACCATGCTTGAATCAGGAATCTTACCTGAATCAGCTTACTATGAATCATTACACGAATTACCACTTATTGCTAACACTATTGCTCGTAAACGTTTATATGAAATGAATGTGGTGATTTCTGACACGGCTGAATATGGTAATTATCTATTTGCTAATGCAGCTGTACCACTATTAAGAGAAAAATTTATGCCAATGTTACAAGCAGGTGATCTTGGCAAAGCAATTCCTGAAGGTAGTGTTGATAATGCGCAATTACGTGATGTAAATGAAGAAATCCGTAATCATCCAATTGAAAAAATAGGTCGCAAATTACGTAGCTATATGACAGATATGAAACGTATTAATGTAGCCAGTTAAGTACTGATACAGTTTAATTCTGATTAAAACACAAGGTGCCAAATGGCACCTTTTTATATTTTAATTTTGTAAAAAAGTTTCAGGTCATGCCTACGTTTCAGTAAAAAAATCAGATTGAAACAATCGATATTTCGCTTTCATAGAATTGTAATAAACGATCTAGGATTAACTGATCGAAAAAGTAGGTCGCAAATTACGTAGTTACATGACCGATATGAAACGTATTAATGTAGCCAGTTAAGTACTGATACAGTTTAATTCTGATTAAAACACAAGGTGCCAAATGGCACCTTTTTATATTTTAATTTTGTAAAAAAGTTTCAGGTCATGACTATGTTTCAGTAAAAAAATCAAGTTGAAAAAATCGATATTTTATCTTTATAGAATTGTAAGAAACGATCTAGGATTAACTGATCGAAAAATTATATCGCAAATTATGTAGCTACATGACAGATATGAAACGTATTAATGTAGCCAGTTAAGTACTGATACAGTTTAATTCTGATTAAAACACAAGGTGCCAAATGGCACCTTTTTTATATTTTAATTTTGTAAAAAAGTTTCAGGTCATGCCTACGTGTAAGTAAAAAAAAGCATTGAATTCAATAAGATCTAAAAATAGTGACAAGATCATATTTAGATCATTTTAATTGATCAAATATGATCATAAAGTTTTTAAAAATTAGGTAATTAAAATTTTTTTATTTTAATTTCTTATTTATTTCTTATTTAAATTATGTTATCTTTCAGCATTTGCTTATATTGAGGGGTAATATATCAATGAAGATGGCTTTTCGACCAACTGATGGTTGGCGTTGGTATTTTGATCGTGAATACGATAGTTTAATGCTGGAAGTTTCATCTGATATGTTGTTCCGATCTTGTTATCCAAGTAAAATGCTAATTCCTGATGTTTTTAGTGAATTTGCTTTTTCTGTTAGTGATGCTGCATCTTATTATCAGTTTCACAATAGTTGTCATTCATTAAATTTGACAGAATCACAAAAGATTCAATTATCAATTAACGCCATTGTTGCCGCTAATTTTTTAAAGCCGCAAATGCCAAAAAGTTGGTATTTTTCTCAACAACCCATTGAATATATACCAAAAGTGGCTGATATCGTTAAAGTTCATATGCAAGAAGATGGATTTGAAGTTTGTATGATGGTTGTTGAAGTTGGTGTACATGCATCATTGTGTATTATTGCTCAACCAACTTTTTTCTCTATGAATAAAACTTTCTATTTTTCAGAGGCGATTAAGGTAATGAATGATAGACTGGCTTTAGCGCAACAATTTACCCAACCAGATAATTCAATGGTTTTAGATGATAAAGAATTAGAATTAAAGGCAATTTCCTAATTTTCAAACTTAATTCAAAGTGAGTAGTTATTCTCTACTCATTCCTATTTAATCCATTCTTCTTTTGATTAACAGTTGTAATTCAGATTTTAATTAATATTGAATATTATATCCTATACTTTTTAATCGTAATTTGATTAATGATTAGCGTTGCCCTAAAAAGGTAGTTTTTGCAGTGATGATTCACTTGTTGCTTTGCCGTTTCTCTGTTAGCCAATATATTTTATTATTCATATGAAAGTAATATAAATCCATTAAAGATGAGCTGAACCCTGATTTTCTGACTTCTTTTAGCTGCTAGTCCTATGCATCAATAGTAAAAGGTTTACGATAAATAAAAAACTTTTTAAACATTCAGTGTCACCTTATCTTTATAGGATGATTTTAATACTTACATTCATTAATTTTTTGAATTTATTATTTAAACATTTGATTTTTGGATAATTATTTTAATAGTTTAATGATGATATCACTCATAGGAATACAACTACACGCTAAAATAGTGTTATTGCGCTTAATTCCAGATTGCGTTAATGGTTTTACTTGCCCTTTCTTTAATAACACAGAGCAACGACCGCATACACCGGCTCGACAAGAATAGGGAAGTGAAATATGATGCTGTTCAAGTTGTTCTAACAGTGTTTGTTGATTATTACCTTCAAATTTTGTATTTTCAAAAGAGATACTGCAAGATTGATAGTTGTTTGTTTCTACTTTAGGAAAGTTTTTAACATAACTATTGGCAGGTTGTCGTTCAAGTATCTCAATTTTATCTCCAACCGATACGGTTCCATGATTTCGAGCAATCATATTCATGCCAAAATTGATATTTCCCTCCAAATCAGATCTAAAATAACCCAATGTTTTTAAAGGTTCATTATTAGGTAATGGTTCGGTTGTGTTGACATTGAACGTTGTTAATACACAACGAGTACAAGGTTTTACGATATCAAAGATGACTTCACCAATTTTAATTGTTTTCCAACCATCTTCGGCAAAAGGTAATGCACCATCAACAATAATGTTACCTCGGAATTGTTGAATATCGAGCTTAGCAGGGCACTGTTGCTGCAAATAAGTAAATGAAGACTTATTTAATAACAAATAGGGGTAACCGTCAGCAAAACTCACGGGTATTTGTGGATAGCGTTTGGTTCGTCTTGTTAGATTATGACCAACCCAGCGTAACTGCACATCCTTTTGAATAAAGTGACTAAAAAATTGATTAACTCTAATTGGTGCAATTTGCGAAGTGAAATGATTACCCCAAACTTCAGTTGGTTCATTATTTTCTGAAAATTCATCCAAATTAAAACAAATTATTTCTGACGAAGGTAATGAAACAGAAACATCATTACCCATTATAGATGCCTGAAGCTTTAACAATTGCGGAAATTGTCTGGCGGTTATGAATGTACCATCAGGTTCACTAATCATCATGATTCGATCGTGCTCAAAACCACCATCGACGGTATTGGCTGTTTGGAGTGATATACCTGAAAGCGATTTAATTGGATATATATATAACTGATTGACAGAAATCATAATTTTAATATTACATAATAAAAATTATTTTAATTGTAACCTTTATAAGCCATAATTTATAGCTAACAATATCTTATAGTATATATTTTATTGATTATTGGATTAGGATCATTTAATTATTTCTGTAAAAAATTATCTTTACATTAGTCATTATTTCCTAGAGTTTTTAACCTTAAATCGATATTACTTAAAGGTGTTACTTTTTAAAAATAAATGATTTTTTAGTTTCTTCCTTTTTTATAATCCTATTTATTTAATATTAAGTTAATTCAGAATAACTGATCTCTAAAATATAAAAAAAGGTTTTGCCGTTTGGTGTAACGACCGATATTTCATCATCAATTTTATGGCCAATTAATGCTCGGGCAACAGGGCTATTGATTGAGATCCAATTCTTTTTAGGATCAAATTCATCAGCACCGACGATACGGTAAATATGTGATTCGCCCGTTTCATCTTCTAATTTGACCCAAGCGCCAAAAAACACTTTGCCTTCCTGTCTTGGGTCAGGATCAACAATGGTTAATATCTCTAACCTTTTTGTTAAAAAACGAACACGCCTATCGATTTCTCGCAATCGGCGTTTACCATAAATGTATTCTGCATTTTCACTGCGATCACCTAGAGCTGCGGCATCTGATACTGCTTGAGTAACACGAGGTCTTTCTTCCCTCCATAAATATTTCAGTTCACGATCAAGTGCCAAATAGCCTTCTCTTGTTATATAATTAGCTTTTTGCATGATTAAATTAAATTCCGTTAATCGATATAAGATATACTGAGATACCATGATAAATAATCAAATTAGCCATATTATAGCTGGTGAACTTACTGTAAAACCAGAACAAGTTTTAGCTGCCATACAGTTATTGGATGAGGGCAGTACCGTTCCTTTCATTGCCCGTTATCGTAAAGAGGTAACAGGTGGGCTTGATGATACCCAGTTACGTACATTAGACAATCGTTTGAGTTATTTACGCGAGCTTGAAGATCGCAAACAGACCATTTTAAAGTCAATTGAAGAACAAGGAAAATTGACGCCAGAACTTAGCCAAAGTATTAAGCAAACCTTAAGCAAAACTGAACTTGAAGATCTCTATTTGCCTTATAAACCAAAACGACGCACTCGTGGTCAAATTGCGATCGAAGCTGGATTAGAACCATTAGCTGATAATTTATGGCAAAATCCAATGCTAAACCCTGAGAATGAAGCTGAACAATATCTTAATGTAGATAAAGGTATTGCTGATACTAAATCCGCATTAGATGGTGCTCGATATATTTTAATGGAACGATTTGCAGAAGATGCGACTTTATTGGCTAAAGTGCGTCATTATCTTTGGAATAATGCGCACTTGGTTTCGCAAGTTGTTACTGGTAAAGAAGAAGAGGGGGCAAAATTTCGTGATTATTTTGCACAAAGTGAACTTATTTCCAAAGTACCCTCTCACCGTGCATTAGCGATGTTTCGAGGACGCAATGAAGGTTTTTTACAACTATCTTTAAATGCTGATCCTCAATTTGAAGAAACACCAAAAGAGAGTTATTGCGAGCAGATCATTACTGAACATCTTGGGGTTCGATTTAATGATCAGCCAGCTGATAAATGGCGTAAAGCCGTGATCAATTGGACATGGCGTATTAAAATTTTAATGCACATGGAAACCGAACTTATGACTACTTTGCGCGAACGCGCAGAAGAAGAAGCAATTAATGTATTTGCGGCAAATTTGCACGATATGTTAATGGCTGCACCTGCGGGTATGAAAGTCACTATGGGGATGGATCCCGGTTTGCGAACAGGTGTAAAAATTGCCGTTGTGGATGCGACCGGTAAACTTGTTGCAACTGAAACGATTTACCCGCATACAGGACAAGCTGATAAAGCAGCAATGGTGGTGGCTGCACTTTGCATCAAATATCAAGTGGAATTAGTTGCCATTGGTAATGGTACGGCATCTCGTGAAACTGAACGTTTTTATCTTGATGTTCAGAAAAAGTATCCAGAAGTAAAAGGGCAAAAAGTCATTGTCAGCGAAGCCGGTGCATCGGTTTATTCCGCATCAGAACTTGCTGCCCAAGAGTTTCCTGATCTAGATGTCTCAATTCGTGGTGCGGTATCCATTGCTCGTCGTTTACAAGATCCATTAGCTGAACTGGTAAAAATCGATCCAAAATCAATAGGTGTGGGACAATATCAACACGATGTGAGTCAAACTCAATTAGCTAAAAAGCTTGATGCTGTTGTCGAGGATGGTGTAAATGCCGTTGGCGTTAATTTGAATACTGCATCAATGATGTTACTTGCGCGCATTGCTGGACTGAATAAAGTGATCGCCCAAAATATTGTTGATTGGCGTAATGAGAACGGTCAATTTATCGATCGCAAACAGTTATTAAAAGTTAGCCGTTTAGGTCCTAAAGCGTTCGAACAATGTGCTGGTTTTTTACGTATTATGGATGGTAAAAATCCACTTGACGCCTCAGCGGTTCACCCTGAAGCCTATCCAGTAGTTGAGCGAATTTTGGATAAAAATCACAAAACATTAAAAGAGATTTTAGGTGATTCAAGCTATTTGAAATCACTTAAAGCTATCGATTATATCGATGATCACTTTGGTGTTCCAACCGTGACAGACATTATCAAAGAATTGGATAAACCGGGTCGAGATCCAAGACCTGAATTTAAAACGGCGCAATTTGCTGATAATATCGAAACGATGGTAGATTTGAAAATCGGCATGATTATGGAAGGTGCAGTTACCAATGTAACTAACTTTGGCGCTTTTGTCGATATTGGAGTACACCAAGATGGGTTAGTCCATATATCAGCATTGTCGGATAAATTTGTTGAAGATCCAAGAACGGTTGTAAAAGCCGGCGATATTGTCAAAGTTAAAGTCGTCGAAGTTGATATTGCGCGTAAACGTATTGCTTTATCAATGCGACTTGATGATCCTGCTACACCAAAACAGGAAGGACATAAATCAATTAATAGTAAACCTGCTAACCATTCTAAAAATAATAATAGATCGACATTAAACAATAGCGCAATGGGTAACGCTTTCGCCGCGGCCTTTAAAAAAGGGAAATAATTAGCAATTTCCCAGCATTAATATCATATATTTATGATGGGAAATTTATTGATATCGGCCTGTCTTGTTCAAAATAAGAGCTTAAAATTAGATTAGAATGATTCTTTTAAAATGACGTAAAATCAGTTATTGATTATTAATGTAATTTTTTATTGAATGAATCTATTGCTGAAATATTTGCTTTTATAAAATTAAATGATTAAAATTAACTCTAACAATTTTAGTTTTATTTTTTCTTATTTTCTCTTCTTAGTATTTTTTTGGTTCTAATATTTTTTTATTAATTGTTTTAATAAACATTTAGTGATGAACTTTGTTAGAAACTAAAGTAAAAAGATATTTAATTCCAAAAATTTCATAACGTATTTTTTTAAAGTTTTATTTAGTTTTATTCAGTAGGATTCTCTTGTAATGGAAATCTTAGGATAAAAAATTAAATTTAAATAAATAGTCAAAAATTACAATTAGTTAAAGTAATCAGTTCTATATAATAAATTTTTATATTTTGTCACATTCTCGATTTTAAAATATTAGGTATCAATGATACATATAAAGGAGCATGTTCTCCTTTTTGTCATATACCTTTTGTAAGCATGTTTGTTCGCTAACTTGATTCTATTGACGATAATCTAATTCGGATAGGTGGAGTAGTTTATGAAAAGCGGAGTAGCAATGAATAAAAATCTTGGTTTTTATAAAAAAGTTAGTTTAGCTCACTTAATGCTAAATATTTTAATGTTTGCTGTCTTACTCAGTTATGGGCATGCCTGTTTTGCCTATTTGACAGTTACTACTGTCAATTACATACAGGGTACTCCACCATCAATACTTGATACAGCGGATACTAAAATTTTAAATGGTATTCAAGTGAAGTTAAATTTGAAAAATATTGACCCCATAGTTATAGCCCCCGATTCGAATAAAAAACTTTCGCTTGCTTTTAATACCTCACCAAGTAATTATTCATTTGATGTTGATCTATCGCAATTAACCAATGCAGATATTAGTGATCCTGATGGAGATTATTTAGAATCATCAAATAGTTTCATTATTCAAAGTATCACTTCTGAGTGGAAAGATCAGAATAATAATGTTATCTCTTCGAATTCAACCAACCCATTAGGGGATAATTTATGTACAGGTAGTTCTTATAAAGGTGATTCGTCGGTTACTGTAACTGTTCAATTTTATGCTAGAACTCAATACGGAATACCAACCGATTCCGAATCAAGACAAGTGTCTAAAACATTTCCAGTTACTACCAACGATGGTGTATGTTACATCCAGCCTGGTGTATTAGGACTTATTATGACAAATGGTTGGCCAGAAGGCGGTCAAAATGCTTCTTGGGGAGCTGACTGGATAAATCGACCTGATCCATATGATACAAATCAATTTGTTCCCCATAAAGGATTTAACGCGACTGCAACTGATAGCAACGGAAAATACTTTCCTACAACGGCATTTCCATCAGCTCGATTTAGAGTTGTACCTTTAAAATCGATATCACAATATAATTATAAACTTTTGAAAAATCCAAATTCATCACTAAAAAATGTACCACGCAGTTCGGTTCCAGACTCAAAAAGTGAATTTATTTTTACTAATAACGCTCCTAATAGTGGTGATGATTTTGTGATTCAAGTCACCAACACTCAAACAAATGCAACATTCTTCTATCAATTCTCGATCCTTCATTGGTTTTATGTGCATACTGGTAATCTTAGTTTCGTCTCTCTCTCTGGTGCGCAAAGTTTATGCCAAAACAGTGGTGACCGCTTACCAACCCGAGCCGAACTGAGCAATTCTCCGCTTTCTTATGATAATAATGTTAATGAAAATTGGTATTTAGCAGGAAATGGTTTTAAGCGAATTATTGGCAATAGCTTAATGGGAGAATGGGGTAAAATCTTCTATTATGCACCGATAAATGGTGACTTGCGCGATATGATGGCTGGCCTCACCGATTACCAAAAATTATTTAATTATGATTTTTATTTCACCAAAGAGATGTCCCCTAAGGTTGATCCTAATGGATTTGTCCATGCTTACAGTGTCGGAGTGGCTGAGGGTAATGTCATTGTAGAACCAGACAGTGCCTATACTATGTGTATTAAATATTAGGTATTAATTAAAATGATGACTTGCCTGAAGGAGCAATAAATATTGCAATCTTTCGGTAAGTTTATCTTGTCAATGCCAAAAAAACTGCGAGCATTCTGTATTGAGATATTAATAAGTTTAACCTTTTGTTGGTAAAATATGATTAAAGTGACGATTACTAATAAGCCAATTATCATAAAAACAAACGCGTATTTAAATACAGTTTCATTGGTTTGATAGGTAGGTGCGAAAATGACTTAATTGATCATTGAACTACATGTTTTTTTACCCCAACCAAAACGTTGTTTTGTGTTGCCAACATGCAGGGCATAACAACAATACCTTGTAGACAATCTGTTTTATTTTTTACTTTAGCATCAACCTAGATAACATCATAAAAACGGGTAGCATTATCTTCATCATCATCTGAAATGAAAAAGACAACTAACATAAATACTGAAATTTTAGTAAAAGTAAATCATATGAATATATTGGAAAGAAAACAATAATATTAAAAGTAGGTTAATTTCATGAAAAATGATAATAATCATCAATTAATTAAGCAATGTTCATAAAAAATATAAAATTTAGTCATGCTTAAATTATAGTAAGATTCAAACGTCATAAATAAACACTTGGTAACATAATATCTTTCAGACCATAGTGTTTTAATTGATCTGCAAAAGTTTCCACTTGCTGTTTAGTGGCAGATTTCCAAGTTTTGGCAATACCATGAACACCATGATTATGAAAAGCATTAATTCTAACTTTGATATTGGGACTGATTTCTGTTAAAAATTGCGCAAGATGCTTGGCATTATCTTGAAGATCGGTATGCTCTGGTATAACTAAGAATCGAACTTCATATAATTTTTTAATTTTCGCAAGGTAGGTTATCGTGTTTTTTACACGCAGATTATCTCGACCTGTTAATTTTTTATGTACTTGATTATTCCAAGCTTTAAGGTCAATCATTGCCCCGTCCATCGTATCGGCTACTTTTTGCCAGCCTGTTTGTGCTAAATACCCATTACTATCGATAAAACAAGTTAGATGTTTTAGATCATTCGTTTGTTTTATGGTTTTAAATAATTCTTCGATAAATGGTAACTGCATGGTTGCTTCGCCACCACTGACCGTTATCCCATTTAAAAAGGGGAGATATTTACGTATCATATTTAAAATATCTTCAAGGCTATATTTATAGGTCATAGGGGTAGAATGATAACCACAAGTATTAATACAAGTATCACATTGCTGGCAAGCCGAAGTTTGCCAGATGACCTTATAATTAATAAAAGATAATGCTTGATGTGGGCAGGTGGTTACACAGTCACCACACTCCTTACATAATGATATGGTATAAGGATTGTGGCAATTTAAGCATTTAAAATTACAACCTTGTAAAAATATGACTAATCGGTTACCCGGTCCGTCAACACAAGAAAATGGTAATAGTTTATTAACGATTGCCCATGACTTGTTCATGACTGATGACTCGCGGAGTACGGCATAGATAGCTATTATTTACGGTATCTTCGGCTGCTTCACTACCTAAGAATGTCGTGTTAATACGAGAGCCTTCTTGTTTATATTTGGCAATATCTGAAAGTCTAACCATATAACCTGTTACACGCACCAAATCATTACCACTGATGTTGGCGGTAAATTCTCTGAAACCAAATTGAAACGCAGCTTTACATATTTGCAGTAGGGCTGATGGATTACTTTTAATGGTCTCATCAATCGTTAAAATATCGCTGATACCCGATGTATAGTAATGATGATGTTTAAACAGTGCCATAATATGCGTAACGGGATCAGGTTCATGGCCATACGGAATGCGTAATCCTGGTGTTGCTCCTCTATCAGTGCTAATACCTGATTGAGCATGTAACATAGCTTTGCCTCGCCATGCGTATTTGATTTCATGGCTATCGACAAACGCCGCAAGTTGTTGTGAAATCGTTGAGGCAAGGTCGTTGGCATCTTCATCCTTACCATAACGTCCAGCAAGGTTTGATTTTTCTTGCAAAATATTGACCGCTTCAGCCATTGCATAGATACCAAACATTGGAGCGAATCGATCAGCGTCTATAATGCCTTCTTTCACTAAAAAACTATGAGTGAAAAAGTTAGATTTTTCGAAAAGAAATGCAGATCTAGCTTTAATCAAATTGAGTTGTAGCTGACAATAGTGAGGTAGAGTATTTTGTAGAAAATCGTCAATATTTTTACTGCGTAATGCAACCTCTTTTAAATTAATTCGAGATAAAGTACTGCCACCACCTGCAACTGGTAATGAGTTGTAGCAACTAACCACACCATAACCTTTATCATCAAAATCTTTTTTGATCATCTCATTATTAGCGATGTGTGGCTTAGCTGTTTCACAGATATTTTCTATTGCAACCGATAGCAATGATTCTGGAGTAATTTTCTCATCATAGATAAACGTTAAGTTAGGGGCGACCTGTTTAAGTTCTCTGTCGACGCGTAAAATAATACGGCAGATAACATTGTCAGTCGGACCAATATTCGCATGCATAAACGCATCAGGTAAATTGCGATCGAGTATTATCCAGAAATGTCTTAAACGTTGATAAAGATCTTCTTCACTAAGATTACCAACATAAGGCAATAAGATTTGATCTAGACAGCCTAAATAAACAGGCATACTTGTTACCGATGGAACATGGTGATAAGCAATAGTAAGCATGTTTAATGCATCATCAAATGTTTTTGCTGGTTCAAGTTCTAAATACTCAGATCCCTGTTTAAGAAATTTTGCATAATCAGGTAATACATAACGAGGTTTGTAAGGTGCATGACCTTCGTACATGTCACAAATCACACGCTCATCTAAAGCTTGCTTAGTATCACTATCCAAATCAACATAAGGTAAATTATTTTCTGCTGCTAAGGCGAGTAAATTAGATTTTTGTTTTGGTGACAAATTAGGATCGGTCACAATTTTATAACAGTTTTGTTGAAATTCGGTCATGTTCATAAATACCTCTATATTACCTATATGCTGAGAGCAAAAATTAAATCTTTATGACTAATTACTTAGTTATAAGCACTGAAAATCAATATCATCAGTGCTGTTTATTTCCTAAAAATCGGGTATAAAACCGTAAAATTATTTTTCTAAAATAAAATTCGACGGTTCAAAATCTGTCGCCTTGATTGGTGAATGCGCTTCAAAATACTGTTTTACTGCATCGGCATCTCGATAACCCGTATCAACATAAGTTGGTAAAGTATTGGTAATTGGGTAGCCATCACCGCCCGCAGCTAAAAAGTCAAGGGTCGTAATGCGATAAGATTTTTGCAAATCAATGGGTTCATTCTTAATTTTAACGTCACTAATCGTATCGCCAGTTCTCGTTAACGTGATATTTTTTAAATGAGTATAACCGCCTGAACCCTGTTTTTTACTTAATGCAACTTTAAGATATTCCATTAACTCACGGCCGGTTAAATCAAAATAGACTACAGTATTACCAAAAGGCTCAACTTTTAAAATATCGCGATAAGTGATATGACCATCAATAAGTGAATCACGAATCATACCACCAGCCATAATACCAATATCAGCATTCGTTTTTTCAATGAACGCACTGAGTAGTAGCTGTCCCATATTACTTTGTTGATATCTCACTACGCTACGATCACCTTCTAAACGGCCAATTAATTCACCCGTTTTAGCGAGTAATTGCTGTTTACCTTGCTCCTGATAAGGTCTTAAGGTTTCTAACAAATTTTGGTGTGGTTGTATCTCTTTCGTATAATATTCAAGACGCTTAGTGCCATTACCATTATCCACTTCTTTTTTCAGATTGATTGGAATTAATTGATAATTTTGTAGCGTAATTTTGCCATTTAAAAAGACAAAATCGGCACGACCAACGTATTTACCCCATTCATGGGCTTGAACAATCCAAGTGCCATTTTGTTGATCTGGCGCACAAGGTGTACCTGGTACATATTCGGTAATACGTTTGTTTGGGCTAGCCATACAAACTGGGTTTTGTGAGTGTCCTCCCACAATCATATCTAATTCACCGTTTGGCAACCCTCGAGCTAATTCAACATCGCCAGGTGCCATTGAACCGTGCTCACCATTTTCATAATGTCCCATATGAGTAACAGCAATGATCATGTCAGGGTGTTCGGTTTTTTTGATTTGAGTAATGATTTTTTGTGCTTCAGGTAAGGTCTTACGAAATTCAATACCGTCGGTATTTTTAGGTGAAGCCAAAAAGATCGTATCATCAGTAGTCAATCCAAATACCGCTACTTTGATACCATTTAAGTTAAACATTTTATAAGCATCAAAAACCCGATTATCACTGTTTTTGAAGTAAGTATTCGCCGATAAAAATGGGAACTTAGCCCATTTTTGTTGTTCACGAATGATCCTTAGCGGATGGTCAAATTCATGATTGCCCACCGCCATAGCATCGTAACCCACTTCGTTCATACCAATAAAATCGGGTTTTGCTTGCAGTACATCAGATTCAGGGACACCAGTATTTATATCACCACCCGATAATAACAATAATTTACCGCCTTTTGCGATAACTTCTTTACGGATCTCATCAACAACCGTCTTTTGGGCTGCAAGTCCATATTCACCGATATCATTTTGCCAAAAACGACCATGGTGATCGTTGGTATGTAAAATTGTAAATCGGTAAGATTTATCTTTTTGCCAAGTTGGATCGGTTGATTGTTTCTTGGTTACATCAGCTAAAGCATTAACCGAAAATAACCCCAAAACGGCAATAAGCGTTAGTTTTTTAAATAATTGTGGATGATGCATGGTGCCTCCTAAATCCTTAGGTGTAATAGTTATTCCGTAATCACTTTATAAATTAATTGCGGTTCTATCGCATTATCACTAATGGTAATGTTGTCGTAGAGTTTTTGTTTAATCGCATCAATTTTATCAGTATTAGCATGAATAGTTAGTAATGCTTCACCTTCGGCAACTTTATCACCTACTTTTTTGTGTAACATAATTCCAACAGATGGATCGATAACATCTTCTTTGGTTGCACGACCTGCGCCAAGTTGCATTGCTGCAATACCAATTTGGTCAGCAATAATTCTTGAAACATAACCTGATTTAAGTGCTGGTAAGGCAATTTGGTAAGGTGCGCTTGCTAATTTTTCTGGATTATCAACGACCGAACTATCTCCACCTTGAGCTTCAATTAATGTTTTGAATTTTTCAATAGCTTTGCCATTTTTGATGACTTCTTGTAGTTTTTCACGAGCTTCATCTAGTGTTTTGGCTTTATTGGCTAATACCACCATTTGACTGCCAAGTGTTAACACTAATTCAGTTAAGTCAGCCGGACCATGACCTTTTAAAGTGTCAATGGCTTCTTTAACTTCAAGGGCATTACCAATTGCAAAACCAAGTGGTTGTGACATGTCTGAAATAATCGCCATGGTTCTACGACCAATTTGATTACCAATATTCACCATTTCATGAGCTAATTTTTCTGAATCAGCCATGTTTTTCATTAAGGCGCCGTCTCCAGTTTTAACGTCTAAGACAATCGCATCTGCACCTGCAGCTAATTTTTTACTCATAATTGAGCTTGCAATCAAAGGGATAGAATTAACGGTAGCCGTTACATCTCGTAGTGAATACAATTTTTTATCGGCTGGTGTTAAGTTGCCTGATTGTCCAATTACCGCAACGCCTTTTTCATTTACCTGATTAATAAAGTCTTGCTTGCCTAATTCAATTTTAAATCCAGGGATCGATTCGAATTTGTCATTTGTGCCACCAGTATGGCCAAGACCACGTCCAGACATTTTTGCAACAGGAACATCTAATGCGGCAACTAATGGTGCAAGTACTAAAGTTGTTGTATCACCTACGCCACCGGTTGAATGTTTATCAACTTTAATGCCATTGATTGAGGATAGATCAACTGTATCACCTGAATACATCATAGCACTGGTTAAATCTGCACACTCTTTTGATGTCATACCTTGATAGTAAATCGCCATTAATAACGCACTCACTTGATAATCAGGAATGGTGCCATTGGTGTAGTTAGTAATAAAAAATTGAATTTCTTCTGTGGTTAATGCATTACCATCACGTTTTTTTTCAATAATATCTACAAATCTCATTATATCTCTCACTTAAAACAATTAATCAAATTGGTATATCTATTTGATTATATAAAATTCACATAAACGTCTGTACCGATTATGTTTGAAAATATAGTCAAAAATTTTTAACTACAGTAATGTGCTTTTTTTATCTATTTTTATCCATTTTACTTGCAATTGATTTTAACTAATCAAGATCACTCGGCGAAAAAGACCAAGGTAATAATTCACCTACGGTTGTTTCTTGGATTTTCCCTTGAAGATTGGTTAAAATTACGGGCATATCTTTAGCACAAAATTCGCTGATAACTTGCCTACAAGCACCACAAGGTGAAATAGGGCCATCGGTATCACCAATTACCACTAATTTCTTAAACTTGCGTTTGCCTTCTGACACTGCCTTAAAAATGGCTGTGCGTTCAGCGCAGTTGGCTAATCCGTAAGAAGCATTTTCGACATTACAGCCTAAAATTGCTTCATCGTCTTCAGTAATGAGCACGGCGCCAACTTGGAATTTAGAATAAGGCACATAGGCTCTTGAGCGAGCAGTTTTAGCAAGTTCGATTAACTTTTCAATTTTCATATCGATAATCCTTCAGGTCTTAATAGTACTATTTTTGATTTTTAGCTTTTGCGTTAACCGATGATTGTAAATCAAGTCGATAAACACCGAAGCCTAATTCATCTTTTTCAATAAAATTAATTGGATAAAGTGAATGTTTCTCTATATAAGCTTTTGCTTCATCCGTTGGTGAAGATTCAAAGCGAATATCCAGTTTTTTATCGCTAACAATTGGTGCAATTCGCCAATTATTATCTACCGTGACATTAACCATACCCGCTTTTTTTGTGGTATTGGTAATATAAGCAGACAAAATAACCCTTAAATCATCTGGTGAGTTGAATTTAACATTATTTTCACCTGTACCAGGGAATGTACCGGTGTAGGCACGATAATTATTGGTCGCAATTAAAAATACTTGATTAGGATCAATAGGCTGTTGTTGATAAGTTAGATTTTTTATTCTTTCCGATGTTGGATTGATTAACTTGCAGTTGCCATCATAACGTGGCGGTGCAGTGACATCAATTTGATAACTTACGCCATCAATAGTATCAAAATTATAAGTTCTAAACTTATCCCAATTAATTAGATATTGTGGTTGAGTCGAATTAACATCGATTTGATTATATATACCGGCTGCACATTCTAGCCATTGTTTAACATCTTTACCGGTAATTTTAACTGCACTTAAAATATTTGGATAAAGGTAGATATCGGCAGCATTTCTAAATGATAAGTCACCTTTTTTAACATCAACATATGCGCTTGGATCGTTCTTTCTTCCACCCACTTTAAATGGTGCAATCGCTGATAAAATTGGTAATCCATCCAAATCTGGATCGCCTTGAATAAACTGTTTTACATAGTCAATTTGTGCATCACTAATAATTTGTAGTGCGGATGTATCTTCAACGAGCGCTAGATAGCTGTTGATATCGCTAGAAACTTTACCAATCGGTTTACCTACAAATTCACGGGTACCTTGATGATCTTGCTTTAAAATTTCGACAATCTGTTGATCGGCTTGTACTAATGATTTTTTATTTTTTAAATCGTAAATAGGTCGAGCTTCTGATTTCCCTGATGTCACTTTCCAAGTAGAGTTATCACCCTCAAGTACTAAATCAACTACACCTAAGTGACTACCCCATTGACCAGGCATAACGGCAGGGACATGATTGATGTTACCTGTTTTGATATCGGTATTAGGTAAGGATTTATAATCATCACTCGGGAAAACGCCATGTGAATGACCAAACATAATGGCATTAATACCCTCAACTTGACTTAAATAGTAGACGGAATTTTCCGCTAACGCTTTATATGGTTCAGCAGATACTCCAGAGTGTGGAATAGCAATAATAACATTAGCACCTTGTTTTTTCATTTCAGGGACTAATTTTTTTGCAGTTTCAGTAATATCTTTTACTACTACTTTTCCATTTAGATTAAGCTTGTCCCATTGCATAATTTGTGGCGGCACAAATCCGATATAGCCAATTTTAATGATTTGTTGGTTACCATCTCTATCGACAACAGGGGTATCAATAATAATATATTGTTGAAAGTAGGGTTTGCCAGTTTTGGCATCATAAACGTTGGCATTCACATAAGGGAATTTAGCCCCTGAAAGACTCTTTTGTAAATAATCTAAACCAAAATTAAATTCGTGATTACCAATATTGCCAACAACATAATTAAGTGTGTTCATCGCTTTATAAACAGGATGAATATCACCATCTTTTAAACCTTTGTTCAAGGCATAATCAGCCATAGGGCTACCTTGAATCAAATCTCCATTGTCAACAAGTACGCTGTTTTTTACTTCGCTTCTTGTTTGATGAATTAGATTTGCCGTTTTGACTAATCCAAAAGTATCAACAGGCTGATCTTTGAAGTAATCAAAGTTCATCATGTTGCCATGTAAGTCAGTGGTTTCAATTATTCTTAAATCAACGGTTGCGGCTTGAAGGGAGCCAGAAATCAATAGGGTTAAAAGGGATAAAGTTAATTTGTTTTTTTTCATATAAATCTCCTATTTTTCTGACTTTGTTATCCACTAACTTGTTATTGGTAGTGACTTTTGGTATTTAATAAATCGTTCTATAATTGCAGGATGATATCTTGCATCATTGACTGCTTTTTGTAGTGTTTGTTTGTCATCTAAGGTAAACAATGACAAAACATAATTTGTTAATTGTTCTTTTACTGAATCTTCAACAAAGGCGGCATCAATACCACATAATGTAATATCCAATAATTCTAATCTTGAAAAACCAAAAATGGATGAGGCAAGGTGGTACTCTTTTTCAATATCTGTACCAAAAATTCCAGCATCATCGGTATTTAATGTGATGCGTACACCATAATCATAAAGCTGACGTACAGGGTGATTTCGAATATCCCCATGAAGTTCATTAACGAGTATCCGATTACTGGTCAATGCGATTTCTAAAGTAACTTTTTTATTAATCAACTCCTGAATTAGGTTATGATTCTCAATAGCACGGATACCATGACCAATTCTTTGTGCGCCGTGTTTAAGCGCTTGAATAATACTTTCAGCAGACTCAATTTCACCAGCATGATAGGATTTTTTTAGTTTAAGCTGAGTTGCTAACTCATGTGCATCTTTAAAATCATCAAAATGACCAAAACGTTCGTTTCCAGCAATATTAAATCCAGTGATAAATTGGTGAGGATTTTCTTTAATAAAACGTAATGTATCATAAACAATTTTAGCGCCTAGATGCCTAACACCGATTACATGATACCTTACCGTAATCTTATAATCTTTTTGTACAGCAATAATGGCGTTGTCCATTTGGTTAAGTGTTTGTTGGAATCTTTCTTTGTTCCAAGTAATTTCGCCATCAATTTCGGTAGTACAGATATGAAAAGGGGATAAGAAAAGCTCGCAATAGATTAATCCTTGCTTGGCGTTTCTAATGAGAAAATCGTAAGTAATTAGATAATAATCTTCGGGTGTTTTTACAAAATTGGAAACAGTGTCATAAGTTTGAATGAATTGAACAAAGTCAGTTTCATCATAGCAATAACGACCATTTTTATACTCGTTTGCATCGTATTGACCCGCTTTATAACATAATGATTCAGGGAAAACGATATTATTTTTATTGGCTAACTGTTGAGCCATAAAAGGCGTAATACTACCTTCAATATGCTCATGTAAAATGACTTTTGGTACGGTATGTGTATTCATTTAATATTTAATCTAGTTTATTTTGCCAATTGAGTACAAATAATAATGATATGAAAAACACTTATTGGAAAGCTTAGTATAGTAACCTTAGCTTTGCTCATCATAATCTTTGCTATTTTACCTTGAACAGACATCTTATTACCATACATTTTGTGTGACTTAATTAGTTTTTATGCAGTAATATGCAATCAAAGTTATTTTAACTCATTAAATATTTTTGAAGAAGGCAACAACCAAGGTTGTTGCCAGTATTTTGATTATGGAAAGTTTTATTTAAAACACCATAAATGATTAATTATTATTGGCTGTAGTTGTTTTATTTAAGTCATCGTTTTTAAAAATAATCATAAACACAATAGCCAACAATAAAGAGTAACCAGCAAAAATTAGCCAAACTGTACGCCACTCAGTAAGACCATCCGTTGTGTAATAATCAACAACAAAGCCACTGATTGTCGAACCTAAATATGCCCCGATACCATTAGTCATGATCATAAATAGACCTTGCGCACTATTACGGATGCTTGGTGAGACTGATTTTTCAACATACATTGAGCCAGAAATGTTATAAAAATCAAATGCACACCCATAAACTATCATTGATAAAAGCAGTAATATAAAGCCAGTTGGAGATGGATCACCATAAGCAAATAAACCAAAACGAGCTACCCAAGCAAGCATACTGATTAACATGACATATTTGATGCCAAGTCGTTTCATAAAAAATGGAACAAACAGAATAAATACCACTTCAGACATTTGCGAAATAGACAATAACACCGAAGGATATTTTACTACTAAGCTTTCGGTATATTCTGGAATGCTTTTAAACGAAAGTAAGAATGGATTACCAAAAGTATTGGTAATTTGTAAAATACCGCCAAGGAATACGGCAAAGATAAAAAAGATCGCAATTCTTGGATCTTTAAATAATACGAATGCATCTAAACCTAAAGAGCTTGCTAAAGACTTTCTATTTGAGCTGTCTTTAGTGATGTTAATTAATGGTAGTGTTAATGAATATAAGCTAAGTAAAACTGAACCAGCCGCCGCAATATAAAGTTGCATATTACTTAATCCATATTCTAAGAAACTCACTAACCACATAGCTACAATAAAGCCGATAGTTCCAAAAATTCTTATTTTCGGAAATTGCGAAATAACATCAAGATTTTGTGCTTCTAAACAAGAATAGGAAATTGAGTTAGAAATTGCGATGGTTGGCATAAACGCAAGGCAATGAATCAAAATTATCACTACCATTAAAAAAGGTGATGTGATTGATGCTGCAATAAATAACGTGATGGCACCAATTAAATGACAAAGCATAAATAAACGATTAGCTGGAATCCATCTATCTGCGACAACTCCAAGTAAGCCAGGCATAAATAAAGAAGCTATCCCCATCGTGCCATAAACTGAACCTACGGTTACACCATTAAAATGTAATGTCTCCATCATGTAAGAACCTAAGGTGATCAGCCAACTCCCCCAGATGAAAAACTGTAAGAAAAATATAATTTTAAGTTTAAACTTAATATTCATTTTGATTCCTTATTAAATGACATATTTGATAATCTTCCGCCTAACAATTACTAATGAATAAATTTATATATAAACAAGCACTATTATCAATTTTATAGTGCTCAAGCTATCAATATTTAGTTAAAAAAAATGGCAGTTGATCTGCCATTTTCAATTATTGATTTAATAGTACAGATTCTAACGCAACAGTTATCATCTCTTTAAAACCAATCTGACGTTGTTCTGGTGACATAGCATCACCTTTACGGATATGATCAGAAACCGTACAGATTGCTAATGCTTTAGCACCATATTCTGCCGCTACACCATAAATACCTGCAGCTTCCATCTCTACGCCTAGAATGTTGTATTTTTCCATAATATCGAACATTTCAGGATCGACACTATAGAAAAGATCAGCTGAAAATAGGTTACCTACTTTAACGTTTACACCTAAATTTTTAGCAGCATTAACAGCATTACAGGTTAAATCAAAATCGGCAATTGCAGCGAAATCACTATCTTTAAAACGTAAACGATTGACTTTTGAATCGGTGCAAGCACCCATGCCTACTATCACATCACCAAGGTTTACATTAGGGCTAATGGCACCACAAGAACCAATGCGAATGATATTTTTAACACCGTAGAACTTAACCAGTTCGGTTGCATAGATAGAACAAGATGGAATACCCATGCCATGCCCCATGATTGAAACTTTTTTCCCTTTGTAATAACCAGTAAATCCTAACATGGCTCTTACATTTGTTACTTCTTGTGCATCTTCTAAAAATGTTTCAGCAATAAATTTTGCGCGTAGCGGATCGCCTGGCATCAAAACTGTTTCTGCAAAAGCATTATCAACAGCGTTAATATGTGGGGTAGACATCTAATTCTCCTGATCTTCAATTCAAAAAAGTATTACATTAACTTCATTTGCTTACTTACTAATAAAAGATTTACCATATTCCATTGGTGATAAATCAAAATAATCAGCGACACTTTGTCCAATATCGGCAAAGGTTTCACGATGACCTAATGAGCCTACTGGTACACTATCACCATACACCAAAACAGGAATATGTTCGCGCGTATGATCAGTACCGGTCCAAGTTGGATCGCAACCATGATCTGCACTGATAATTAACAGATCGCCTGGTTCAATGAGCGCTAACATTTCAGGTAAGCGACTATCAAAATATTCTAATGCAGCAGCATAACCAGCTACATCACGTCTGTGTCCATAAGAGGAATCAAAATCAACAAAATTGGTAAATACAATGGTGTTATCTTTAGCTTGTTTAATTTCTTCTAACGATGCATTAAATAATGCTTCAATGCCGGTTGCTTTAATCTTTTTGGTGATACCAACGTGGGCGTAAATATCGGCGATTTTACCAATCGAAACAACATTACCTTGTTTTTCGTCAACCAGTTTTTTAATCACAGTTGGTGCAGGTGGTTCAACCGCTAGATCATGACGATTACCTGTTCGCACAAATTCACCTGCTTTTTTACCAACAAAAGGTCTGGCAATAACACGCCCAATGTTGTAATCACCTTTATTAAGTTCATCGCGTGCGATTTCGCACACTTCGTAAAGTTTGTCTAAACCAAAAGTTTCTTCATGACAAGCAATTTGGAAAACTGAATCAGCGGATGTATAGAAAATAGGTTTTCCTGTCGCCATATGTTCAGCGCCAAGTTCATCAAGAATAACGGTACCTGATGAGTGGCAATTACCAAGATAACCAGGAAGTTTTGCGCGGGTAACGATTTTATCTAATAGATCTTGAGGAAAGCTATTGGTTGTATTGGTGAAGTAACCCCAGTCAAACAGTACTGGAACTCCAGCAATTTCCCAATGGCCAGATGGCGTATCTTTACCAGATGAAATTTCGCTAGCATAACCGTAAGCACCAATAATTTCGCCTTCGGTTTGCATACCTTTAGGGTAATGGCCTGTTGATTCGTATGCTGCTTCAATTAATCCCAATTTACCCAAATTAGGTAATTTAAGTGTACCACTGCGTCCTTGTTCTGCATTGCCTAATGCGCATTGTTCAGCAATATGACCTAATGTGTCGGAACCTTCATCCCCAAACTTTGCTGCATCTTTGGCACTACCAATCCCGAATGAATCTAGGATTATAATAAAAACTCTTTTCATAATTTCCTCGAACTTATCAAAAACGGATCTTGCTACAAGTTATCTTCGTACTCGCATTTTACTTTTCGCTTATATGGGTACGGGTTAAGGAAGAACAGCCACTTGAACAATCTTTCATACTTACTTTCATACTTAGCTGTCTATTTTATAATACTCATTTAAGTAATTACACCTTTGATATGATATCTTGATGATAACGTCTATTATTTGCACTAAATGTATCTGTTAACAGTAATCTGTTTAACTGTAATTTTAAAAAAACATCGCTCATATATCTATAATACATGATCTAAAAAAACAAAAAAGATTTAAGCATTACTTTAACGGTTTATTTGATTAATTGATCCTCCAAATTCGATCATTATCACATTTTTGTAATTAAAATGTTAATAAATGTACATATTTTGAGTTCCAAGAATCTTGTAATAATGAGTGAGTAAATAATTAATAATATAAGATTAACCAATGTGATAATATATGTTGCCATATGTGATAGACATCTCAATAAAATCAAATAAAACACTGAAAGTAATTTAATATTGGCGGTCTATTTCCACCCAGATAAGGTTGTAGTTGATGAAACAAAGAATCCCAAATACTTTTAATCTTGAAGTTTATGCTCAAAAAGTTGTGACCGTAACAACGGTCGAACAATTAATGCAGGTTTGGCAAGATAATCACCAGAATCTGCCCATTATGATTCTTGGTGAAGGCAGTAATACGCTTTTTACTTGTGACTTTGAAGGCATTGTGATTGTGAATCGAATTAAAGGCATTACCATCACCGAAACGGAACAAGCATGGCATTTAAAAGTAGGGGCAGGCGAAATTTGGCATCAACTTGTATCACGCACTATTGAACACAATATCGCAGGACTTGAAAATTTAGCATTAATTCCAGGTTGTGTGGGTTCTGCACCAATCCAAAATATTGGCGCTTATGGAGTCGAGTTTCAAAAAGTGGCGGATTATGTGGAATTATTGGAACTTGCTACAGGAAACATCATTAAGGTGACAGATGGTCAGTATGGCTATCGGGAAAGTATTTTTAAAAAGCAATATGCTGATGGTTATGCGGTCATTTATGTCGGTATCAAATTACCTAAACAGTGGCAACCTGTATTAACCTATGGTGAATTGCGTAACTTTGATCCAAAAAGTATTACCCCTAAGATGATCTTCGATAAAGTTTGTGAAATTCGGCTTAGTAAGTTGCCTGACCCAAAGGTGCTGGGTAACGGCGGTAGTTTTTTTAAAAATCCAGTTGTTGATAAAAAAGTTGCCGATAAGCTACTTGAAATTTACCCAACTATGCCAATATATCCACAAGTAAATAATCAAGTCAAACTTGCTGCAGGTTGGCTTATCGATCAATGTGGTCTAAAAGGCTATCAATTGGGTGGCGCTGCAGTTCATCAAAATCAAGCACTTGTATTAGTCAATAAAAATAACGCAACCGCGCAAGATGTGGTTGAATTAGCTCGTTATGTTCGAAATGCCGTATTACGAAAATTTTCAGTTAATCTTTCACCTGAAATCCGTTTTATTGGCAAAATAGCTGAAATTGATGTAGACAACTTTCTTTAAATAACAACGGTTATAAATTTAGGTTGTCAGTCATTTAGGTTGCAACCAACAATTTATAATTAAACAATGATATTGTAAAAGACGATGAAACATTCATACTCATTTCCTATTTTATTAACAAGCTTATTATTTGTGACAATTGCATTATCGGCACTTAATACCCAAGTACCGCTATGGTTGGTGCGTAATGAATTTTCACTAGGGCAAATTGGTTTAGTTGGCTCAAGTTACTTTACTGGTAACTTGATTGGTACCATTTTTGCGAATTGGTTCATCAGTAAATTTAATGCTCGTTATACTTATACTTACAGTTGTATTATTTTTGCTATTGCTACCATTGGGTTGAGTTTTTCAATGGATTTTTATAGCTGGGTAATATGGCGGTTCTTTATTGGTATTGCTTGCGCAGTGACTTGGGTTGTTATTGAAAGTTGTATTTTAGTAACAGGTACAGTGCGTACTCGTGGAAAAATGCTGGCGGTGTATCTAACTACTTATTATTTAGGCACGGTGTTAGGACAAGCGTTATTACAGTATTTTCCGCAAAATGTATTGTATTTTGGTCTAGTGACCGCTTTACTAATGGGACTTGCGATATTATTTATATTGTTAACTCATTATAAATTGCCTAAACGTAAAAAAAGCAGTTTCAATATCATTCCCATGATTGTCAATAAACCGTCACGCATTGGTTTAATTGGTTGTGTGATTGCTGGCATGTTAATCGGATCGCTGTATTCGTTATTACCTGCTTATTATTCTCATTTAGGTTATAACGACATTCAAGTTGCCAATTGGATGATTTTGCTTATTTTATCTGGTGTAATAGCACAAATGCCCGCTAATTGGTGTGCCGATAAATTTGGTCGACAAATTGTATTATTGTTTGAATCAACACTTATGTTATTGGCTTGTGTAATGTTGATATTTAATTGGTTTGATACATTAGCAATTATCTTATTAGGCGCAACAATTTATACCATTTATCCAATCTCTATGGCATGGGCATGTTCATGCGTTAGAAAGCAAGATATTGTGGCGATGAATCAAGCCATGCTATTAACTAATACGTTAGGTAGTCTTGTTGCTCCGGCAGTGATTGCTTTTGTTATGGATAAAACGAATAATACTTATTTATTTGTAAGTTTTGCTATAATCTCACTTTATTTTATTGCCTTATTAGTTAAAAAAAGAGGAATCGATGCGCAGCCACCAAAATCCACTCAAATTAATTGAAATCTTAGCGGACGGTGAGTTTCATTCAGGTGAAGAACTTGCAGCGAGTTTTGGAATAACTCGTGCTGGAATCAATAAATACATGAAAGTACTGCGCGAATGGGGGCTGGATTTTACATCGGTTCAAGGTAAAGGTTATTGTTTAACTGCCCCGATTGATTTATTAAATAAGAGTAAAATTGATCACTATTATCAAGCGGATAGTCGTTGTGAAATTTTACCCATTATTGATTCAACTAACCAATATTTACTCGATAAAATTGGCCAACTCCACTCGGGTGATTGTTGTGTAGCAGAATTTCAATCAAAAGCGCGCGGTCGTCGTGGACGAAAATGGTTTTCACCGTTTGGCTCTAATCTCTATTTTTCTATGTATTGGCAATTAGAGCAGGGCGTGGCTGCCGCTATGGGAATGAGCTTAGTTGTCGGAATTGTAATAGCAGATACTTTAAGGGAGTTATCGGGTCAAGATATTAAAGTAAAATGGCCTAATGATCTTTATCTTAATGATCAAAAATTAGCGGGAATATTGATTGAGTTAGCGGGTAAAACGGGTGATTGTGCGCATGCCATTATTGGTATTGGTGTCAACTTAATGATGACTAATCCAGATCCTAATATTGTTAACCAAAAATGGGCAAATTTAGGTAAGGTCGATCGTAATTTGTTAGTCGCGCGTATTGTCAAAAATTTAAACATTAAATTATCTGAATTTGAAAAACAGGGCTTAGCGCCTTTTATTAGTGATTGGAATCGATTAGATAACTTCGCTAATCGTCCAGTAAAACTGTTTATTGGTGATAATATTATCCGAGGGATTGCTAAAGGCATCAATGAGCAAGGCGCTTTAATGCTAGAGCAAGATGGCAAACTCAATGCACATATTGGTGGTGAAATCTCATTGCGTGGTGATGAGTAACCCATAAAAAACTATTCCATCTATTTAATGGAATAGTTTTTAAATCAGTAATTAAATTTTGTCTTTTTTACTTTTAAAACCAAGCACTCTTAACGCATTGGCTGTTACGATAGCTGTTGTTCCTGAATCCGCTAATACCGCTAACCATAATCCGGTATAACCGAATAAACTTGTTAACAAAAACACCAATTTGATCCCTAATGCAATGGTGATATTTTGCTTAATATTACGGTTAGCAAAACGAGTTAAACGAATTAAAGTAGGTAAACTTAGCAAGCTATTTTTGGTTAATGCGGCATCGGCTGCCTCTAGCGCTACATCGGTACCACTGCCCATAGCAATACCAACTGTCGCCGCTTTCATTGCCGGTGAATCGTTAATACCATCCCCAACCATGGCAATTGAAGTTGTGTTACGAATTTTTTCAATTTCGACTAGTTTATCTGCTGGTAATAACTCAGCACGATAATCAATTCCTAATTGACTTGCAATGGCTTTTGCTGCACGTTGATTATCACCCGTAAGCATTAAGGTTTTAAGACCCAACTTATTAAGCGCTTTTATTGCCGTAATAGAATCAGAACGTAATACATCTTGCAAGGCAATCATTCCGACTAATTTTTGTTGTGTCACTAGTACCACGACGGTTTTACCGGCGCTTTCCAGTTGATGGATTTTTTGTGCATTTTCATCATTTAAGGGTATCGATACCGTAGTAACTTTACTTGGCGCAACAATATAATAGGTTTCATTATTGATATCGCCTTGAATACCCACGCCCGCATTAGCTTTACGATTACTTGCTTCGTTGACTTCAATCTGTTGCTTAGTTGCATAATCAACAATTGCTTTCGCTAAAGGGTGATGTGAACCGCTTTCAATGGCTGCTGCAAGAGTCAGTAGCTGTTGTTGGGTAACAGATTGTGCGATGACATCGGTGACTTGTGGCTTGCCTTCGGTTAAGGTGCCGGTCTTATCAAATGCCACCATTTTAATCGAACCAATATGCTCTAAAGCTGCCCCCCCTTTTATTAATACGCCTTGCTTAGCGGCATTGGATAGGGCCGATGTGATAACGGCCGGTGTTGATATTACCAACGCACAAGGGCAACCAATTAATAATAGAGTTAATCCACGATAAACCCAAGTGTACCAATCCTCATTAAATAATAACGGAGGAATAACAATGACCAATAGCGCAAACAGGGCGATCGCTGGAGTGTAGTAACGGCTAAATTTATCAATAAATCGCTCAATGGGTGCTTTACGATCTTCAGCATTTTCAATTAATTGTAAAATGCGATCTACGGCATTTTGTCCTGATTGCGAGATAACTTTTAGTTGAATGGTATTATCCACAACCAGCGATCCGGCTAAAATTTTATCGCCAGATAGATAATTGACCGGAATTGATTCCCCAGTTAAGGCGCTTTCATCAATGTTAGCTTGTTCACTTACCAAAATAACATCAGCAGGTAATCGCCCACCAGATGAAATTTCGATTATATCGTCAGGTTTTAAAGTATGACTGGCAACCGTTTTCCTTTTGCCGTCAATAATAACCACCGTTTCTTCAGGCATTAGTTGTACAAGGGATGAAATTCCTTTTTTGGCTTTAGTGGTCGCAACGCCTTCTAACATCTCACCAATCATAAATAAAAAGAGTACCATAGTAGCTTCTTCGGCCGCTCCGATGAATAGGGCACCTATAGCTGAAATACTCATCAATGATTCAATGGCAAATGGTGTACCACTTCGCGTTAATACTAAAGCCTCTTTCAAAATCGGAATCAATCCGACAATTGCAGTAAAGATAAAGGCATATTCACCTGCTGTATGATTCACTAATAAAATAAGGTAACTTATCAAAATTAATGAACCTAACACCGCTAACGGTATGAATGCTTTTTTATCAAAACTATGTGAATGCTCGTGATGATGTGCGTGATTAGGGGTGCTTTCAAAAATTGGGGTATACCCTAATTCTACAACTTTGTCTTCAATCATTTTTATTACTGCATCGTCATGCTTAGGAACAAAAACGATCAACTTTTCTGTAGAGAAAATAATTTTGGTTTGATTAATGTTTGGCAGTGTTTTAACACCATTTTCGATTTTACTTGCGCAATGAGCGCAGTCCATTCCCTTAATTTTCCAAGTCAATTTGATGTCTTGGCTTTTCCGCTCGGGATCTTCGGGAGGATCTTCTATCTCATTTTTTTGCGTTGATCCATGATCATGCCCCTCACAGCAATGGTCCCCAGAATGATTGTGATTTGCATCATGGGAATGATGGGTGTCATGTGTATGATTATGAGCAATATTTTGACAATCGCTATGACAATGAGCGTGATTTTCATGGTGGGATTGTGTGGATTTGTTATTATATAACATAACGTTACCTCGCTTCGTGGATGATTTTGATTGTACGCTCAAAAAAATAAAAAGATATCTTTTTTTAATTTATTTGATCGTTAGATCAAAAATTTTGAGTACATGACAAGTGACGAAACAAATCTAAAAATAACCATTTTTTATTTCTTTCTTCTACTGTATCCCTCGCTTTTTTATGTTTATAATTGTACAAAATAAAATGATAGAGAAAGTTTATGTCCAAAGCTTCATCTTTTCGCCAAAAACAGAGCATTGTCTTTTTAGCTTTTCTTATTACGACCTTTATTATCGGTATTGCCGGGGCGTTACAGTCACCTACCTTAAGCCGTTTCTTAACCTTTGAAGTTAATGTAAATTCCCATTTAGTCGGTCTTTTCTTTTCGATAAATGCTTTAGCCAGCATTGTGGGCAGTTTTCTATTAGCAAAATATTCGGACAAAAAAGGGGATAGACGTTATATCGTAATATTTTGCTGTTTAATGGGGGTTGCCAATAGTGTTACGTTTGCGTTTACGCGCAACTATTTTATACTGATTACGCTGGGGGTTTTATTTGCCGCATTATCATCGGCCGGCATGCCGCAAGTTTTTGCTTTAGCGCGTGAATATGCGGTCAAATCAGGACGTAATGTGGTTGCTTTTAACTCATTAATTCGTGCTCAGTTATCGTTGGCATGGGTATTTGGTCCGCCAATTTCATTCGGTTTAGCTTTAAGCTTTGGCTTTACTGTAATGTATCTAACCGCAATGTCCATGTTTATAATTGCAATGTTATTTGTTGCAATATTCTTACCATCAGTCGAAAAAAATCCTACTTCACAACTCAGCAGTGCAGCTGAATTACAAGCGGCTAATATACCACTTTGGAAAAACAGAAATGTCGTTTGTTTATTATTATCTACAGTATTTATGTGGACAGCTAACATGATGTACATTATTGACATGCCCCTTTATGTTGACTTAGTTTTACATCTTCCCGACTCTTTACCCGGCATTTTAATGGGGTTAGCAGCGGGTATTGAAATCCCTGTGATGCTCATTGCTGGATTTTTAGTGCCTTATTTGGGCAAGCGAAATCTATTTTTTATTGCCATTATTTGTGGCTTATTTTTTTATATTGGCATGATTTTCTTTACCAGTAAATTTGCTTTGTTAGCACTTCAGATATTTAATGCATTATTTATCGGAATTGTGGCTAATATTGGTATTATCTACTTTCAGGATTTGTTACCAACTAGAATGGGCGTAGCTTCGACACTATTTAATAACGGGATTATTTTTAGCGTTATTCTGGCAGGTATTTTGCAAGGGTTTGTTTCTGATGAATATGGGCATGAAGCTATCTACTGGATTGCGCTTGTGATGGTTGCTGTTTCATTGCTGTTTTGTGCACTGGTTAAAGATGGAAAGAAACGGTCACATTAAGTAAGCCATCCATTATCTTTTATTTGTTCGTCTTCCAACGAATTGGAAGACGAAGTCATAATCAGTGATTAACAATCAAATTCTTTTAATAACGTTTCATAAAAAGCATAATTTGTTCTTTCATAACCAATAGGTGTAATGGCAATGAAATTACCATTAGCCGCATCCAACTCTTTATTTTCATCAAACACCTGCTGATTACGCTGGGCTCTAAACCAAAAGTAATCATGACCTTCAGGATCTTTAGTTGGGGCTACTACAAAACGACTGACATCACAATCACCTTGTTTAGTGATTTTTAATCCTTTAATCTGATGAGCATCACAAGCAGGAAAATTAACATTAAAACAGATATTTTTAGGAGTAGATAATGATAGTAGTTTTCTGATCACTGATTCTGCATGATAAGCTGAACAATCCCATATTGTTGGTTGGTTATCTTCGGTAGAGCATTGGCTTAAGGCAATTGATGGTATTCCTAAAGCTGTTGCCATCATAGCTGCGCCAACTGTACCAGATAAAACCGTTTCAAATCCAACATTTGAGCCATTATTAATGCCCGATAGCACGAGATCAGGCAACTTATCTGCCATTAGATGCTTTATAGCAAATAATGAGCAATCTGCGGGAGTTCCATAAACCGCGTATTCTCGTTCATCACGTTTTGCAACTCGAAAAGGCGCTTTTAAGCTGACCGAACATGATACACCACTTTGGTCGATTGCTGGCGCTACTACCCAAACTTCATGAGCAATTTTGTGTGCTACATCCTTTAAAATTTTAATGCCAGATGCATCAATACCATCATCATTGACTAACAAAACGCGATTTACTAATTTATTAAACATCATTCTATTTCCTTATTCAGCAAAAGTATTACATTGATTGATATCACCGCTATCAAATCCTCGTTTAAACCAAGTATAACGTTGCTTAGAACTACCATGTGTAAAACTATCTGGCACAACGTAACCATTACTTTGACGTTGTAAGCGATCATCACCAATCGCTTCAGCGGTCTTTAACGCTTGCTCAATATCGCCAACGTCTAAAATATTTTTTTGTTGCATTGCATGCCCCCACATACCGGCAAAGCAGTCGGCTTGTAGCTCTAATTTAACCGATAATTGATTGGCGAACACTTCAGATTGGCCTTGCTTTAATTGTTCTATTTTATTGAACACACCCAGCAAATTTTGTACATGATGACCAATTTCATGTGCTATGACATAACCTTGGGCAAAGTCACCACCACCACCAAGTTGTTGTTTCATCTCTTGATAGAATGAAATATCCAAATAGACAGTTTTATCAACACTGCAATAAAATGGCCCCATAAAAGTCTGGCCAACACCACACGATGTTCTTGTTGAACCCGTATATAAGACTAATTTGGGAGGAGTATAGGTTCTACCTAAAAGATTAAACTCTTGTTGCCAGTAATCTTCAGTACTCGCTAAAATAACCGATGTAAACTTAGCAGCATCTTCATCATTAATGGAATATTGATTTGAGCTTAGTGATGAGCTATTGGAGTCAATTAGGTTAGGATTAAGCAAGCCGGTCAAATCAACACCATAATAACCCGCAACCAAAACTACGATAAATAAAACAACTCGACCTTTACCACTTATTGGGATCCTTATTCCTGAATCGCTTCCATATTGTGAGCGGCGATCTTCAATATTATCACTCTCTCTTTGGTCTCTCCAACGCATAGGGAATACCTCATCAGTTTTGCTTAAATTATTTTAAAGGATAAAAGGGTAGGATACTAGATTAAGTTAATTTAATATCAAATAATGCATTGATTAATCTACTTTTATCTGTGTAATTATCTGTATCAAAATAATACTAAGTGGGTATATCACTTATCTTTTAAATTGTTTAAAAAAACTAACTCCAGTTTATAACGGATAGATGTTTATCGTTATTACTATTACGTTCTTTTTATAGTTTGTTTTGTATTTTAAATCAGACTAATTTTTACAGAAAATGGATATTTTATAAAAATTATTTTTTATTTGAATGGCGTTTTTATATCTCAATAGGATATTACGCTAATTATCAATACAAGAAAATTTAACCGTAGAGATTTTTAAATTCATTATACTTCAAAAACTACGAATCGTTATGATATTTCAACTTTACTTTTCGATGGTGAATAGGATTTTGAACGATCGAATGTTTAATACTATCAATCTGATAATGTCCATATATTTCAATGTGTAATGAACGTATTGTATTTATTATTTTAGATATATCGGTATATTTTAAATTCTAAAGTAATTTCTTTAAAAATATATCTCACAATTTTACAAACCTGATAAATAACGATAACTGAGATTTTGGACTTGTTTAATTTTTAAAAGGGCATTGGGTAACGACTCTGGTCGAACGTCCATTTTTTCAATACAAAAACGGTAAGAACAGTAGTCAACAAAGCCCAATGATTAACATTAAATGATGTTGTAGATTTTTCATAAAATCTAGACCAATCCTGATACTATTCTTCAACTTTAATGGTATAAACTTTCTTATAGTCTGTTCCTGGACATAACAAGTCACCGTAAGTAACTCCAGAAAGTTCTATTGTGATTGTTCCTGCAACTTTAGGGGTTCCTTTTACTTCAATATTATTGTAGGAAACGTGTTCTGTTCCTAAACCTCTAGGAGATAATTCAAGGCCTGATTTTTCTGGTTTAATATGAAAGAAAAAGTGACGATCTATAGCCACGCCACCAAAAACTTGAATTTTAGCAAAATAGGGATTTCCCAATGAGGCGTTGGGTAATGTTTTTGGTCGAACTTCTACTCTATCACAAAAACAACCGGTAAGAACAGAAGTCAAAAAAAATCCAATGATTAACATTAAGTGATATCGTAGTTTTTTCATAAAATCTAAACCAATTCTAATACTATTCTTCAACTTTAATGGTATAAGTTTTATCAAATTCAACTCCCGGACACATTGTACCGTAAGTTAATCCAGAGAATTTTATGGTGATTGTTCCTGTAACTTTAGGTATTCCTTCTACTTTTAGGTAATTATAAGAACTATTAGGTGTAAAATAAGAAGATGATAATTCAAGTCCTGATCTTGCTGGTTTGATATGATAAGAAAAGAAATCATCCATAACGATGCCATCTAAAATTTTAATTTCGGCATAATAGGGCGTACCCAATGTAGCATTGGGTAATGACTTCGGTAGGACTTCAACTTTTTGTGTACAAAAACAACCAGTAAGGAACGTAGTCAGAAAAAATCCAATGATTAACATTAAGTGATGTCGTAATTTTTTCATAAAATCTAAACCAATTCTGATACTATTCTTCAACTTTAATGGTATAAACTTTCTTAAAGTCTCTTCCCGGACACGACATTGTACCGTAAGTACCTCCATAAAGTTTTATTGTGATTGTCCCTGTAACTTTAGGTGTTCCTTTTACTTCAAGATGATTATAGGTAACATATTTTGTTCCTAAACCTCTAGGAGATAATTCAAGTCCTGATTTTTCTGGTTGGATATCATAGTAAAAGTTATCCTGATCAGTGTAGCCACCGAACACTTCAATTTTAGCATAATAGGGAGTACCTAATATGGCATTGGGTAACGACTTCGGTCGAACTTCCATTTTTTCCATACAAAAACAACCGCTAAGAACAGTAGTCAAAGAAAATCCAATGATTAACATTAAGTGATATCGTATTTTTTTCATATAATTTATTTAGTTTAATTGAATTGGTTGTTAATAAGTGTTTTTTTTAACACTTCCCTATTTGTTTCAATGCCATTTAATTTTCCGTTTTATGGTATTTTACTTATCACAAAAGCTGCATAAGAGTATCTCATAACATCAGCTAAAGTTGTATTATCTAGTAAATGATTCTTTACTTTACCCCATGAAAAACATGTAAGCTCTACTAGCTCAGTGAGTAAAGTTTGTTCAGTTACCTCATAACCATTTATTAACTTTAATTTATCTGCCAAAACAATCCAATGGTTTTTAGTTGGAATATTTATCAAGTCATTAAACATTCGTGATGTTATCAACATGACTACGTGCGTATCTTCACGAACATAAGAATTTAAGCGGCATAAATCTTTTAACGTTAATTTAGGACCTGTTATATGATTTATTATCTTTGTATTGATTTCGTAAATAATTTCGGCGCCAGCTTTTTTAAACCACGTTTTAAGATCCCCGGCTGTCGTAATACCCGGAATGTTATCATTAGGAGAATCATAATCAAAAAAACTATTTTCTGTATCTCTTAAACTTGCTAGAGTTATCCAATCAATAGCTGGAACTTTTGGTAAATATCCTGGTGGTTCATTTTTAAAAAAGTTTGTCGGATGACGACAATCATAACTAGGTTCTAGTTTTAATGTGCCAATTTTAGTTTTACCTGATTCCCAAAGTTCTTTCACCATCTGTTTATACAGATCTGGTCTATCGATCAATAAACAATAAAAAAACGCAGCCGGACCACATAGCATAGATCGATCTTGATTTGGATAATCCAATTTTGCTAATCGAAATGCCAAACCCTCTTCAATTTTTTCTTTCGTAAAAGGATCATGTGGATCGCCAGCAGGGTGTTCTTTAACTTCAAAAGCTCTTGATTTAAAGCTCACCTTTACACTGTATATGAATACATGGCCATTTTGGGTTTTTTCAGTTGTTTCATTGTATTCAAATTCCCTTGATGGCCCCCATTTTTTATCAGGTGTTAAAAATCCTTTTAGAGGTATAATTGCTGTCATAGGTTCTGGTAACACTTCATATTCATCGTTACCTATTTTATGAAAAAGATTGAGTTCTAAGATATAAGATGTATTTTCAGGGTCAGAAATATCTAATGAGGAGTGAACCAATGTCCTCTTATCAGCTTGTAAATTTTGTTTTCCTGTTGATTCTAAAGCATAAACTTTATTATCTTTATCATCAATTTTATATAATTCCATTTCATAAACAATATATTTAGGATCAGTTTTAGTCTTAATATATGTTGATATGTTGTATATTGTCATTTAATTTTCATCCTTAAGATTAAGCTTATATCTTTATTCTAAAAGTTAGTGAGTTAATATTTTTAGCTTAATTCTTTACTAATTGATAAACTCGCCATTGCTTGTTTTGCTTATCAATAAGCGAATCGCAATTTTTTCATATAATCTAGACCAATCCTGATACTATTCTTCAACTTTAATGGTATAAGTTTTAATAAATTTACTTCCCGGACACATCGTACCGTAAGTTAATCCAGCAAATTTTATTGTTATTTTTCCTGCAACTTTAGGTGTTCCCTTTACTTTAAGATCATTAAAGGAAACATGTGTACCAAAATCAGTCGGAGATATTTCTAGTCCTGAGTTTTCAGGTGTAATAAGATAGTGAAAAGAGTCATTAATAACACGACCATTATAAACTTCAATTTCAGCATAATAGGGAGTACCTAATATGGCATTGGGTAACGACGACTTCGGTAGGACTTCAACTTTTTGTGTACAAAAACAACCGGTAAGAACAGTAGTTAAAAAAAGTCCAATGATTAACATTAAGTGATATCGTAATTTTTTCATAAAATCTAGACCAATCCTGATACTATTCTTCAACTTTAATGGTATAAGTTTTATCAAATTCAACTCCCGGACACATTGTACCGTAAGTGTCTCCAAAGAGTTCTATGGTAATTGTTTCTTTAATTCTAGGTGTTCCCATTACTTTTATATTATTATAAGAACCATATGGCTCAACATGAGAATATGTTAATTCAAGTCCAGAGTTCTCTGGTTTGATATGATAGGTAAAAAATTCATCTATAACGACGCCACCTAAAATTTTAATTTCGGCATAATAGGGCGTACCCAATGTGGCATTGGGTAAAGATTCCGGTCGAACTTCCATTTTTTCCATACAAAAACAACCGGTAAGAACAGTAGTTAAAAAAAGTCCAATGATTAACATTAAGTGATGTCGTAATTTTTTCATAAAATCTAGACCAATCCTAATACTATTCTTCAACTTTAATGGTATAAACTCTATCATAGTGTTTTCCTGGACATGTATTTGTTCCGTAAGTAGTTCCAGAAAGTTCTATTGTGATTGTTCCTGCAACTTTAGGGGTTCCTTTTACTTCAAAATTATTATAGGAAACATATTCTGTTCCTAAACCTCTAGGAGATAATTCAAGGCCTGATTTTTCTGGTTGGATAACATAGGCAAAGTGATCGCTATTAGCCACGCCACCAAAAACTTTAATTTTAGCAAAATAGGGATTACCCAATGTGGCATTGGGTAACGACTTCGGTCGAACTTCTGGTTTATAACACAAACAACCAGTAAGAACAGTAGTCAGAAAAAATCCAATGATTAACATTAAGTGATGTTGTAATTTTTTCATAAAATTTATTCCAATCCTGATACTATTCTTCAACTTTAATGGTATAAACTTTCTTAAAGTCTCTTCCCGGACACGACATTGTACCGTAAGTAGCTCCTGAGAGTTTTATTGTGATTGCTCCTGCAACTTTAGGGGTTCCCTTTACTTTAAGATCATTAAAGGAAACATGTGTTCCAAAATCAGTCGGAGATAATTCCAGTCCAGAGTTTTCTGGTTCAATTTGATAGTAAAAATGGCGTTTAATAACACGAATGTTAATATCAATTTCAGCATAATAGGGGGCACCCAATTTGGCATTGGGTAATGACTTCGGTAGGACTTCAACTTTTTGTGTACAAAAACAACCGGTAAGAACAGTAGTTAAAAGAAGTCCAATGATTAACATTAAGTGATGTTGTAATTTTTTCATAAAATCTAGACCAATTCTTAAACTATTCTTCAACTTTAATGGTATAAACTCTATCATAGCGTTTTCCCGGACATGTATTTGTTCCGTAAGTGCCTCCAAAAAGTTCTATTGTGATTGTTCCTGCAACTTTAGGGGTTCCTTTTACTTCAAGATCATTATAGGAAACATATTCTGTTCCAAAATCAGTAGGAGATAATTCAAGACCTGATTTTTCTGGTTTAATATGATAGGAAAAGTGACGATCTATAGCCACGCCACCAAAAATTTCAATTTTAGCGTAATAGGGATTACCCAATGTGGCATTGGGTAATGTTTTTGGTCGAACTTCTGGTTTATAACACAAACAACCGGTAAGAACAGTAGTTAAAAAAAGTCCAATGATTAACATTAAGTGATATCGTATTTTTTTCATAAAATCTAGACCAATCCTGATACTATTCCTCAACTTTAATGGTATAAACTTTATTATAGGGTTTTCACAGACATGTATTTGTTCCGTAAGTGCCTCCAAAAAGTTCTATTGTGATTGTTCCTGCAATTTTAGGGGTTCCTTTTACTTCAATATTATTGTAGGAAACGTGTTCTGTTCCTAAACCTCTAGGAGATAATTCAAGGCCTGATTTTTCTGGTTGGATATCATAGTAAAAGTCATGACGATTAGCGTGGCCACCAAAAACTTGAATTTTAGCAAAATAGGGGGTACCAAATGTGGCATTGGGTAATGTTTTTGGTCGAACTTCTACTCTATCACAAAAACAACCAGTAAGAACAGAAGTCACAAAAAATCCAATGATTAACATTAAGTGATATCGTATTTTTTTCATATAATTTATTCCAATCCTGATACTATTCCTCAACTTTAATGGTATAAACTTTCTTAAAGTCTCTTCCCGGACATGACATTGTACCGTAAGTGCCTCCAGAAAGTTTTATTGTGA